>NZ_JADBRK010000011.1:0-138547 GCF_014930595.1 Enterobacter cloacae complex sp. P42RS | reverse complement strand
CCTTCCTCCCCGCTGAAAGTACTTTACAACCCGAAGGCCTTCTTCATACACGCGGCATGGCTGCATCAGGCTTGCGCCCATTGTGCAATATTCCCCACTGCTGCCTCCCGTAGGAGTCTGGACCGTGTCTCAGTTCCAGTGTGGCTGGTCATCCTCTCAGACCAGCTAGGGATCGTCGCCTAGGTGAGCCGTTACCCCACCTACTAGCTAATCCCATCTGGGCACATCTGATGGCAAGAGGCCCGAAGGTCCCCCTCTTTGGTCTTGCGACGTTATGCGGTATTAGCTACCGTTTCCAGTAGTTATCCCCCTCCATCAGGCAGTTTCCCAGACATTACTCACCCGTCCGCCACTCGTCACCCGAGAGCAAGCTCTCTGTGCTACCGTTCGACTTGCATGTGTTAGGCCTGCCGCCAGCGTTCAATCTGAGCCATGATCAAACTCTTCAATTTAAGTTTGATGCTCGTGAATTAAACTTCGTAATGAATTACGTATGTTCACTCAGAGACTTGGTATTCATTTTTCGTCCGAAGACGTTAAGAATCCATGTCACTTTGAGTGCCCACACAGATTGTCTGATAAATTGTTAAAGAGCAGTGCAACGCGGCTTTCGCTCACCGTTGCGAGGTGGCGTATATTACGCTTTCCTCTTTCAGAGTCAACCCGTTATTTCAGGATTTTTTCTCTTCAACCGACCGGGTTAACTGTGAAGTGATTCACATCCGCCGTGTCGATGGAGGCGCATTATAGGGAGTTCTCCGCAGCCCGCAACAGAAAAGTTGCAAAAAAATGACTGACTGATGCATTCCCCAGCAAAACCCCGCTTTATACCCTTTTACGCACAGACTTATCCACAATTACAGCAAGATCCTGATGCGATCCTGCGAACTGAAAGAGAAGATCAACTATACTAGCGGCAAATATTCTTCTCCGCAGAGCTCCCCCTGATGAATACACAACGCCTGCCTCGCGACTGGCGCCTCCCTACGGCCGGATTGATGCTGCTGACCATCCTCTTCGCCGCTTTTACGCTGCATACGCACTGGAACGCCTTTATCCAGTGGTGCCTTGCCACGCAGATTACGCTGCACCGTTATTTGGTGATGTATCTACTGCAGCTTAATAACAACCAGTACAGCGGTGGATTATGGCTCTTAACAGGCGCTTTCTTTTATGGCGTCCTTCACGCCATCGGGCCGGGGCACGGGAAGTTCATCGTGACAACCTACCTGAGCACAAATAAGGAGAGCGAACTGGCCGCACGCACCGTTCCCTTTCTTGGCAGCCTGATGCAGGGCGTCAGCGCCATTCTGTTTGTCTTTATTCTGGCAGTAGGATTTAACCTCGCGTCAGGGGATATCAGCACCAGCCGCTGGTATGTCGAGAAGATAAGCGCCGTGCTGATTGGCGCATTTGGTGCTTTCATCATTTACCAGGCGCTGAAAAGCCTGCGGCCTCAAAGAATGAGGATCTCAGCCATCACTCCCCTTCATCAGCACGATGAACACTGTGGCTGTGGTCATCACGGCGTGGGCGCAGATCTGACACAAGGTGACTGGAAAACGCGTCTGGGCGTTATTCTGGCGATTGGCGCACGTCCGTGCAGCGGTGCGATCATGATTCTGATGTTTTCGAACGCGCTGGGCATTGTCACCTGGGGAATGGCGGCCGTTATGACCATGTCTTTAGGCACGGCACTCGCTATTATGGGGCTATCACTGGCGGTTCGTTATGCCCGTGAACGCACGGTGGCCTGGTTCGGGGGAGATAGCGCGTTCAGATGGCTGGTGCCGGCAGTTAAAATTGCCGGAGGTATCATCCTGATCCTGTTCGCGACCGTCCTGTTCCTGACCGTCATCCCCGTTAGCGCCAACGGCGACTACATCGCCGCCGGATGCTAATAAAAGAAAACCCGCCGTTGGCGGGTTTCTTTATTACTCGTTAATGCGTGGATGTTGATCAACAAGACGGGAGCGTTTCTTCTGCAGCTCTTCAATCTCTGCGTCGATATCCTCAATTTTCTGCTCAACGTTATCGTAATGCTCGCGCAGGATTTCTTTCGCTTCCTGAATATCAGATGCCGCAGGCGTCGCCCCTTTCAGAGGACGGTTCGCCGTCTCCTTCATGGTCAGGCCGGTCGCCAGGCCGACTACCGCAATAACCATCAGGTAGTAGGCAGGCATCATCAGGTTCTGCGTGCTTTCCACCAGAGAGGCGGCAAGCGTAGGCGTCAGGCCGGCAATCAGGACGGAGATGTTGAACGCCGCCGCCAGCGCACTATAACGAATGTGCGTCGGGAACATCGCAGGTAATGTGGATGCCATCACCCCGATAAAGCAGTTCAGGATCACCGCCAGCATCAGCAGACCCGCGAAAATCAGACCCAGCACGTTACTGTTGATCAGAATAAACGCCGGGATCGCCAGCGCGAACAGCGCTACGCTACCCAGGATGATAAACGGTCGACGGCCAAAGCGGTCGCTCAGCAGACCCATAATCGGCTGTACAAACAGCATACCCACCATGATGGCGATAATAATCAGTACGCCGTGATCTTCCGAGTAGTGCAGGTTATGCGACAGATAGCTCGGCATGTAGGTCAGCAGCATGTAGTAAGTGACGTTGGTGGAAATCACCAGACCAATACAGGTCAGCAGGCTGCGCCAGTGCTTTGTCGCAATCTCTTTAAAGGACACTTTCGGGCCGTCCTGCAACCCTTCGCGGTCGCCCTGCTCCAGTTTCTCAACGTGCTGCTGGAACGCAGGTGTCTCTTCCAGCGCATGTCGCAGGTAAAGACCGATAATACCCAGCGGGAGCGCGATAAAGAACGGGATACGCCAGCCCCAGTCGAGGAAGTTCTCCTCACCGACCACGGTTGAAATCAGAACCACAACGCCCGCACCCATCACAAACCCGGCAATCGAACCGAAGTCCAGCCAGCTGCCCATGAAGCCGCGCTTACGGTCAGGGGAATACTCCGCGACGAAGATCGACGCCCCGGTATACTCGCCCCCGACGGAGAAGCCCTGCGCCATCTTACAGAGCAACAGTAGAATAGGTGCCCAGATGCCGATCGTGGCATAGGACGGTATTAGGCCGATACAGAACGTACTGATCGACATAATGACAATGGTGATAGCGAGTATTTTCTGGCGACCGTATTTGTCACCGAGCATACCGAAGAACAGACCACCCAGCGGGCGGATCAGGAAAGGAACGGAGAATGTACCCAGCGCGGCAATCATCTGCAGGCTAGGGTCAGCACCGGGGAAGAACACTTTACCTAATGCATAGGCAACAAAGCCGTAGACACCGAAATCGAACCATTCCATCGCATTACCGAGCGAGGCGGCGGTGATCGCTTTACGCAGTTTAGCGTCATCAATAATGGTGACGTCGCGAAGCGTAATGGGTTTAACCTTTTTCCTTCTTAGCATAGCTTTCCTCGTAGACTTAGCCCTGTCCGTTCCACAGCCAACTCGCACTCTGTGAACCCGAGATCCGCTCCGTGCGAACCTCCATCTTCAAGCGTAGCAGGTTTACTTACATTGACGTTTTCCGTCGATACAACCGAACCTGTTGACGCCTGTCTGGGCAGTTAATGACCTTTTTACCCTACCAGCGTTTATATTTGTGATCAACTTCACACATATATTTATACTGCGTCAGGTGAAGACAGTTTTTGTCAACTTCCGCAAATAAGTACTTTCTCAACCTTCCAGAGCCCCCATTTTCGCCCTCATCTTTTTTCTTTTCCCAACAGAATAAAAAGCCATATTTTTTACAAGAGATTTACATAAATTTTCAGCTCTCACAACGCGCCGTAAAGTTTACATTCAATATGTGATGAAGATAACTAAAACACAGTTTTATTTTCATTGAATCAATATTCCATCGATCGCATGATAATTCCTGAAACATAGCGACGCATGTTTTCTGACGAGAGGAAACGAGAGCGCTAACTGAATTTCGGTGCAGGGTTATCACAAACCAATCATCAAGAGCACCCTTCATCAAATTGAATTTATTGATTTTTTTATTCGCACCTGCCGCTCACCATGAGAGGCGAAATTGTGAGGGTTAGAGATGAAGATTAAAGCCACGATAGAACGCATACCGGGTGGTATGATGCTGGTGCCGCTGGTACTCGGTGCTATTCTGAATACATTAGCACCTGAAACCGGGGCTTATTTTGGTGGTTTCACAAAGGGGATGATTACGGGTACCGTTCCCATCCTGGCGGTCTGGTTCTTTTGTATCGGTGCATCCATTAATTTGCGGGCAACCGGTACCGTATTACGCAAATCCGGAACGCTGGTGATAACCAAAATAGCGGTTGCCTGGGTGGTCGCAATGATATGCGCGATGTTCATTCCTGAAAATGGAATTCAGACCGGTTTCTTCGCCGGGTTATCCGTCCTGGCGATTGTCTCGGCGATGGACATGACCAACGGCGGGCTGTATGCCAGCCTGATGAACCAGTACGGAACCAAAGAGGAGTCCGGCGCGTTTGTTTTGATGTCTCTGGAGTCCGGCCCGCTCATGACGATGCTGATCCTGGGGTCCGCTGGCCTGGCTTCTTTTGAGCCCCATCATTTTGTCGGCGCGATCCTGCCATTCCTGATCGGCTTCGCGCTGGGCAATCTGGATCACGATCTGCGTGATTTCTTCAGCAAAGCCACGCCGGTGCTGATCCCATTCTTTGGCTTTGCGCTGGGTAACACCATCAACCTGAACGTGATTCTGGATACGGGACTGCTGGGGATTGTGCTGGGTGTCGCGGTTATCATCATCACCGGTATTCCGCTGATCATTGCTGACCGCGTAATCGGGGGAGGAAACGGCACGGCGGGCGTCGCCGCCTCTTCAGCCGCAGGCGCTGCCGTTGCAAACCCGGTGATTATCGCCCAGATTAACCCGGCCTTCGAACCGGTGGCCGCGTCCGCGACGGCACTGGTTGCCGCCAGCGTGATTGTCACCGCAATCCTGGTGCCCATCATCACGGCGCTATACGCGAAACGCTACGGAAATGTGCAAGAGATCCCGCCTGAACCGAAACCGATAGAAATGAATCACTAACACACCGCGCCAGCCATCCTCTCTCCCCTGGGGGAGAGGGTCAGGATGAGGGGTTCAACCAAAAATCTCTTCCACCATTGCATCCACCATCCGTTTTGCCGAACACAGCCTCGGCATACCCAGCGCGACGGTCTGCCAGTTTTGCGTCACTGACCAACTCACCGGGTGTATATCCGCCTGACACCAGTCGCCCAGCCAGCCCAGCATGTCTTTGTGATCGATTAAACCCGCAGAAGCGGGTGTGGTCAGCCATTGATGATAGAAATGGCGCGTTGTGGGAGACGCATTGATGCCCTGCGCGAGGTAGTTGGCGGCCATGCTGCGTAAATTATCCTTGAGCATTGCCGACACATCATTGTTCGCCAGACGGCAGGCATCGCCAAATGCTCCCCAGCGCAGCTCTTCCAGAACAATGAAGCAGCGCCCGGCCAAAGACCAGCCATCATAGTGACCGGCTCGCCAGCGGGTGAAAATTTGTTCACTGTGCTCGCCCGCCTGTACCGTCAGTCCACGCTGGGTCAGCGCCTTTTCTTTATAGGCGGCACGTTGGGTAAAATGAGAGGAGAGCTCCGCATACTGTTCAAGCAGGCCGGGAGATGGCTGAGCGCGCAGATGAGCCTGCTGGCACAGTGCAGTCAGTTTATCGGCCATCAGCGTCAGCGCAAGATGGCCTGGATCCAACATGCCGGCGAGTTTTTCCGCCAGCCCCAGGCGCAGGGCCGCGTTTTCGTTAAGCATTCCCGCCATCGCCCAGGGCCGTAGCCGGGTATGCGTCATGATCTCCTGAGTCAAACGTTCACGAAACTGCAGCTGCTGCGGCCCCAGATGGGGATGGCGCGCCGCGTCCACGCCCTGCACAAGATCGACCATAAACCTGGGATGAATACACTCCAGCGTCCGCCCGGGACCGTCCAGTAGCTGTGTTGTCATGGTTGCTCTGCTGCGAATAGAGTTTGAATGTCATCACGTAACAGTCGGGTATCTTCCTGAATCCACGTCGCAGTCGTAATGCTTTGCTTCAACAGCTGGCTGAGCGCTCGGGTTGAATGCTCATTTTGTTGACGCACTGCGAGGCTATCACGCAAGCTTTCCTGTAACCCGGTCAGGCATAACGAAAATTCTGCAAAGAACGTCGCCATTCCGGCCGTAACAGAGACATCGACCTGCGCGGACAAAGCTTTACGTATTTGTTCACAAAACTGATCAATATGTTGCTTAAATTTGTCATGCAGTTGCGCAATGTCGATAACATAGTGCGTGCGCGTGACCACGTACTCATCCCAGCCCCAGCCCGGATTATTGAGCCAACGCGAAACGGTTTCACGCATACTGCTCCCGGCGGAAAGTTGACCTGCCGGGCGGTTATCCTGTGCAATGGCATCGTTAAACAGTGCCCGCGTATTGAAGTCAAGCTGGTTTGCCTGAAAAGCGGGGAAGCTGATCCGCGCCCGGAAGCCGGCATGGCTCAGATGCTCTTTTATACGCGTTTCAATGGGGCGGATAGCGTCATTCAGCGAGCGCGCCAGCGTAGATTCCAGCTGATCGAAGCGTAACGCCAGCTCCCGGGCGATTTTTGCCTGCGCATCCAGCATGATGAGTTCACAGGAGGAGCGAATTTTACTCAGGACGATCTGCGCCTGACCTTCATCATCCAGAACCAGTGGTTCCCGCTCTTGCAGTTTGTCACTGCGGCGATTCAGCCGCTCAATGCCTGCCAAATCAAGAATATTTTGAGGGCTGAACACATGGCCCACTGCCTGATGAAGCGCCGATTTTTCGGCCTCCATAAAGTCCGCGGTCGCGTTCAGCGCCTGGTCAACTTCATGTTTCACCTCATCGCTCACCGCGCTCTGGCGCGTCTGCAGCAGCGCCATATCCTCTTCAAGACGCGCGATGTTCAGTTCCAGCCCCTCAAAGGCCACCGTCAGCCCCTGATAGCGGAAGTCGAGATACTCCCGGGCATTTTGCGCGTAGTTGAGCAGCTTATGCGAGGCCGAGCGCAGCGCGAATAGCGAGGCATTGGCATAGGCGGCGTAAATCAGTTTGCGTATCGGCTGTTCAAACAGCGAATCTTCCCAGAGCAAATCGGCTGCGTGACGGATATGGTTTATATCGTCCAGGTCCGCCGAACGCCAGCGGCGTCCGAGTGCGGCTTCGGCAAAATCCTGCACCCAGGGCTGCTCCTGATGATCCGGCAGGCGTCCACGGGCAATCATCTCGTTGCGGGCGCGGTTTGCCAGATACGCCCACATAGAGGAAACAGGGTAGATCTGGCCAGGCGAAATAGTGCCTTTCATTAAGGTACCGGAGATCATCGCCCTGACCTGCTCTTCATCGTCGCTATTGCGATCCTTTTGGTCGAATTTATTCACCAGCGCATACAGAGGCACTGATTTCCCCGCAACCGAAATAGCCTGACGGACCTCTTCATCAGAAATAGATTTAAGCTGGGTATAATCCATCACCGCCAGCACCGCCGACGCGCGGGCTAGCTGTTCGCTAAGCATTTTTTGCAGATGCGGTTGTCCGGCCTCATTGGGGCCGGGGGTATCGAGCAGCGTCAGCTGCCCGAGGTGCGCATCCAAACCCGCAAGATGCACGAACTCCACTTCAATCACCGGAATATGTTCGATGGCCGCGTATTCGGAGAACGGAAACGCCACGCCCAGCGCCTGGGAGAGCCTCACCAGGTCATTGAGACTTTTCAGGCAATGAAATATTGGCTGCGCCCCGAGATGATGCTTTTCAAAGGCCTCACCTTTCTCAATACGCTCCAGCAGCGTATTCATGTCCTTATCAATTTCCAGTTGCAGAGCCAGCTTGCCGCGATCGTAATCGCCAAGCTTTTTCTGCAGCAGGTGAATCAAATCATCAATAGGAGAGACATGTGAGAAGTGGAGCACCGGCTCTTTCTGGCCTGGCGTATGACGGATCAGCGTAGGCAGCGCCGTCATTGGGCGGTTGCGGTTCGGCAACACTTCGGTACCCACAATGGCATTAATGGTGGTCGATTTCCCCGCTTTCATCGTGCCAACGATAGCCAGAACCATTTCCAGACGTGTTATTTTGCGTAATTCATTATTCAGCGTTGCCTGCTGCGCTTCGACGCCTCGCGCACTAAAATGCAAAGGCAGCACGTTGTTCTTTTCACCTGTAATAGCAGCCGTCGTGCTCTCCAGCTTCGCTGTCGGCATTGATTTCAGGGTATCGAGATTTTGCAGGGCAAGCTGTAACAAACGCTCAGCTTCCTGACTTAATTCAAAAATGGTCTGTGTGTGCATGATAAAAGCCTTTCCTTAACGCAAATTTATTACTTTTATTAAGCCACTTGTATTAATTATGATGTTCAGGCTTATATGATCACGTGTGGAAAACATGTTCACCAAAATATAACTAATTGAAGATAATCAGAAATAAATGGCTATCCCTGCATGGCGTGTAAAGCTCTCCTCAAGGCCTGAAAGCCAAAAGATAAAAAGCCTGGCCCATTTTAAGAAGCTTCAGGATATATCATCCTTATTTACCCACCTAAAAAGAGAGGGATAGGCCGCCAACATAAGAAATGCATGGCAGTGAAGTTCGAAGATAAATAACAATGCGTTGCTTCACCTTATCCGAAATGAAGGTGTGTAGCAATTTGCCGCAATAAAATATTCGATATATTTAGCGACTTCTCTTTCCACCGTGTTAATGACGTTAGCATCGCTTAGCTGACTGACAGTAAGTGTCACTCGCAACACATTTTCTGCGTTTTTTAAATTCACAATAGCACCGACAAAAGTGTGGATTTGCGTTATACTTGCCGCCTTTTTCGGCACTCTGCCGTCATTTAGCTGGCACTTTCCAGCGCGTTAACACTTTTGAGGATACCGACATGCAACTCCCACACTGCCCAAAATGCAATTCTGAATACACATACGAAGATAATGGCATGTTCATCTGCCCGGAATGTGCACACGAATGGAATGATGCCGAGCCAGCGCAGGACGCTGATGCGCTGGTCGTCAAAGATGCCAACGGTAATCTGCTGGCGGATGGCGACAGCGTCACCGTGGTGAAAGATCTTAAGGTGAAAGGCAGCTCTTCCATGCTGAAGATCGGCACCAAAGTGAAGAATATCCGTCTGGTGGAAGGCGATCATAATATCGATTGCAAAATTGACGGCTTCGGTCCGATGAAACTGAAATCTGAGTTCGTGAAAAAGAACTGATTTACCCGCCCGGTAGCGCTTCGCTTACCGGGCTTTCGGGAACTACACTTAACGGGCTTTTCTTACGTGAGGTAAAGATTATGCCGTTAAGTCCCTACATCTCTTTTGCCGGCAACTGTGCAGAGGCTACCGCCTTCTATCAGCAGGCCGTCGGCGCAGAACTCCTCTATAAAATCACCTTCGGCGAAATGCCAAAAAGCGATAACAGCGAAGAAGGCTGTCCGTCCGGCATGCAGTTTCCGGATTCGGCTATCGCTCACTCCAACGTTCGCATTGCGGGCAGCGATATCATGATGAGCGACGGGCTGCCGCCGGGCAGCAGCGCACAGTACGCGGGCTTCACGCTGGTGCTCGACACGCAGGATGTGTCAGAAGGCAAGCGCTGGTTCGACAACCTTGCCGATGGCGGGAATATCGACATGGCCTGGCAGGAAACCTTCTGGGCGCACGGCTTCGGTAAGGTCACCGACAAATACGGCGTGCCGTGGATGATTAACGTCGTTAAGCAGCAGCACTAATTTTTCGGGCGGTGGGCGGTCTGCCTCCGCCTGTCATCAAACTCCCCTCAACTCTTCAAACTCCCGCAACCTGCACTTAACCCAAATGTCATATTGATGCGCCAGCATGAGGCCACATTTATCGTGAGGCCCAGCACATGCACACTGTCATCCGCGTCGAGAAACTGAGCAAGACCTTCAATCACAACAAGGCGCTGCATGCCGTTGATCTGACCGTCCAGCAGGGCGAAATGGTGGCGCTGCTGGGGCCGTCCGGTTCAGGAAAATCCACCCTTCTGCGTCACTTAAGCGGCCTTATTACCTGCGATAAAACGCCGGAAAGCCGCGTCGAGCTGCTGGGTAACACCGTGCAGCATGCGGGCCGTCTGGCGAGCGATATTCGCAAAAGCCGCGCCCGGACGGGCTACATCTTTCAGCAGTTCAACCTGGTGAACCGCCTGACGGTGCTGGAGAACGTGCTGATTGGCGCGCTCGGCAGCACCCCGTTCTGGCGCACCTGCCTGCGCTGGTTCTCCCCATCACAGAAGCAGGAAGCGTTACAGGCACTGACCCGCGTCGGCATGGCGCACTTCGCCCACCAGCGCGTGTCCACGCTGTCCGGCGGGCAGCAGCAGCGCGTCGCTATCGCCCGCGCTCTGATGCAGAAAGCCAAAATCATTCTCGCCGATGAGCCCATCGCCTCGCTGGATCCGGAGTCGGCCCGCATCGTGATGGAAACCCTGCGCGACATCAACCAGAACGACGGCATCACCGTGGTGGTGACGCTGCATCAGGTGGATTACGCCCTGCGCTACTGCGAGCGCATCGTCGCCCTGCGTCAGGGCCACGTGTTCTTCGATGGCGCCAGCCACCAGTTTGATAACGAACGTTTTGACCATCTCTACCGCAGCGTAAACCGCGTCGAAGAACGCGCGCAGGCTGCTTAACGCCCCGATAACGAGGAATGGAAATGAACTACAAAGCCGTTGCCGCGCTGGCCTTCACCAGCATGTTCAGCATCAGCACCCTGTTAAGCCCGGCGTACGCCGAAGAGCAGGAAAAAGCGTTGAACTTTGGCATCATTTCAACGGAATCACAGCAAAACCTGAAGCCGCAGTGGGAACCGTTCCTGAAAGATATGGAAACCAAGCTGGGGATCAAAGTGAACGCCTTCTTCGCCCCGGACTACGCGGGCATCATCCAGGGGATGCGCTTTAACAAAGTGGACATCGCCTGGTACGGCAACCTTTCCGCCATGGAAGCGGTGGACCGCGCCAACGGTCAGGTCTTTGCCCAGACCGTTGCGGCAGATGGTTCTCCAGGATACTGGAGCGTGCTGATCGTCAACAAAGACAGCCCGATCAACAACCTCAACGACATGATCGCCAAACGCAAAGATCTGACCTTTGGTAACGGCGATCCGAACTCCACTTCCGGCTTCCTCGTCCCTGGCTACTACGTCTTCGCGAAAAACAACATCTCCGCCAGCGACTTTAAGCGCACCGTCAACGCCAGCCACGAAACCAACGCGCTGGCCGTGGCGAACAAGCAGGTGGACGTTGCCACCAATAACACCGAAAACCTCGACAAGCTGAAAACCTCCGCGCCGGACAAGCTGAAAGAGCTGAAGGTCATCTGGAAATCCCCGCTGATCCCCGGCGACCCGATCGTCTGGCGCAAAAACCTCTCCGAAAGCACCAAGGACAAGGTCTACGACTTCTTTATGAACTACGGCAAAACGCCGGAAGAGAAAGCGGTTCTGGAACGTCTGGGCTGGGCACCGTTCCGCGCGTCCAGCGATCTGCAGCTGGTCCCGATTCGCCAGCTGGCGCTGTTTAAGCAGATGCAGGCCGTGAAGGACAACAAAGGGCTGAAGGAAGAGGAGAAGACCAGCAAAGTCTCTGAAATCCAGGCCCAGCTGGAAGACCTCGACCGCCTGACCGCCGCGCTGGGTGCGATGACGAGCGTGAATAAAGCGGTGCAGTAACACAAGTCCCCTCTCCCTTGAGGGAGAGGGAGAACAGATTAAGGAGCCAACATGCAAACCATCACCCTCCCGCCGCCGAAGCGCAGCTGGTTCTCGCTCATAAGCTGGGCCATCCTGCTGGCGGTACTCGTTATCTCCTGGAAGGGCGCAGAGATGGATCCGCTGCTGCTCTTCAAAGATTCCGGCAACATGGCGACCTTCGCCGCCGACTTCTTCCCGCCGGATTTCAGCCAGTGGCAGGACTACCTCAGCGAAATGGCCATCACCCTGCAAATCGCCGTCTGGGGCACCGCCCTCGCCGTCGTTCTCTCCATTCCGTTCGGCCTGATGAGCGCCGAAAACATCGTACCGTGGTGGGTTTACCAGCCGATGCGTCGCCTGATGGACGCCTGTCGCGCCATTAACGAAATGGTCTTTGCGATGCTGTTCGTGGTCGCCGTTGGCCTGGGTCCGTTCGCCGGCGTGATGGCGCTGTTCATCCACACCACCGGCGTGCTCTCCAAGCTGCTCTCGGAAGCGGTCGAAGCCATCGAGCCCGGCCCGGTGGAAGGTATTCGCGCAACCGGCGCCAACAAAATCGAAGAGATCCTCTACGGCGTCCTGCCGCAGGTGATGCCGCTGCTGATCTCCTACTCCCTGTACCGCTTCGAGTCCAACGTTCGCTCCGCCACCGTGGTCGGTATGGTGGGCGCAGGCGGGATTGGCGTCACCCTGTGGGAAGCGATTCGCGGTTTCCAGTTCCAGCAAACCTGCGCTCTGATGGTGCTCATCATCGTCACCGTCAGCCTGCTGGATTTCCTCTCTCAACGCTTGCGTAAGCACTTCATCTGATTAGCGAGGCTTTGATTGGTATGCACTTATCCAGACATCCGACCAGTTACCCTACCCGCTGGCAAGAGATTGCGGCCAGGCTCGAAGTGGAGCTGCGTACACATTACCGCTGCGGAGACTACCTGCCCGCCGAGCAGCAGCTTGCCGACCGCTACGAGGTGAACCGCCACACTCTGCGCCGCGCCATTGACCAGCTGGTGGAGCGCGGCTGGGTCCAGCGCCGTCAGGGCGTCGGCGTGCTGGTGCTGATGCGCCCGTTTGACTACCCGCTCAACGCCCAGGCGCGTTTTAGCCAGAATCTGCTTGATCAGGGTAGCCATCCAACCAGCGAAAAGCTGCTCTCGGTACTGCGCCCGGCCTCCCGCCACGTGGCGGATGCGCTCGGGATTCAGGAGGGTGACAACGTCGTACACCTGCGTACGTTGCGCCGGGTCAACGGCGTGGCGGTCTGCCAGATCGACCACTACTTCGCGGACCTCACCCTCTGGCCAGTGCTGCAAAATTTCGCCAGCGGTTCCCTGCATGATTTCCTTCAGGACGCGACGGGTATCGCGCTCAAACGCACCCAGACGCGCATCAGCGCCCGCCGCGCGCAGGCGAAAGAGAGCAAGGTGCTGGAGATCCCCAACATGGCCCCGCTGCTCTGCGTGCGCACCCTCAACCACCGTGACGGCGAGATCAACGCGACGGAATACTCCGTCAGCCTGACCCGCGCCGACATGATTGAATTCACCATGGAGCACTGAATGCACTTCGACACCTCCACCCGACAGCGCTGGATGCGCGTGCTGGCCCATAGCCAGCCTGCTGCGCTGGCCGCCCGCATGAACGCACTCGGCCTGACGCCGGACTACGACACGATCCGCGCGCCGGAGATCGGCCTGGTGCAGATCCAGGCACGCATGGGCGGCACCGGCGAGCGCTTCTTCGCCGGCGATGCCACCCTCACCCGCGCGGCTATCCGCCTTAACAGCGGCACGCTGGGTTATAGCTACGTACTTGGGCGAGACAAAACGCACGCCGAGCGCTGCGCGGTGATCGACGCGCTTTTACAGGAACACCCGCATTTCCAGACGTTAATGGAAACCCTTATTGCCCCGCTGGAAGCCGACCGCGCCGCACGCCTTGCCGCGCGTCAGGCCGAAGTGAACACCAGCCGGGTCGACTTCTTTACGCTCGTTCGCGGAGACAACGCATGACGCTTCAACCTGCTTTTACCCTGGCCGTCCAGGATGCCCAACAGAGTTTCCGTCGCCTGCTGAAGGCCATGAGCGAGCCGGGGGTGATTGTCTCCTTGCACCAGCTCTCGCAGGGCTGGCTGCCGCTGAACCTCGCCTCCACCAGCGTGCTGCTGACGCTGGCGGACAACGACACCCCGGTATGGCTGTCAGGCGCATTGCTGAACGATATCGCCAGCCAGAACCTGCGCTTTCACACCAGCGCGCCGCTGGTCGATCAGCCCCAGCAGGCGGTCTTTGCCGTGGCCGACGAACAGATCAGCCATGAACAGCTTAACGCCCTGAGCGAAGGCAGCGCCGTCGCACCGGAAACCAGCGCCACGCTGATTTTGCAGGTCTCCAGCCTGAGCGGTGGCCGCATGCTTCGCCTGACGGGCGCAGGCATCGCCGACGAGCGGATGGTCGCGCCCCAGCTACCGGAGTGCATCATCCATGAGCTGACCGAGCGCCCGCACCCGTTCCCGCTCGGCATTGACCTGATCCTGACCTGCGGCGAGCGCCTGCTGGCAATCCCGCGGACTACCCACGTGGAGGTGTGCTGATGTACGTTGCCGTCAAAGGAGGCGAAAAGGCGATCGCCGCCGCTCATGCCTTACAGGAGCACAGACGCCGGGGCGATGAACAGCTTCCCGAGCTGAGCGTCGCCCAGATTGAGCAACAGCTTAACCTCGCGGTTGACCGTGTGATGACCGAGGGCGGCGTTGCTGACCGCGAGCTTGCAGCGCTGGCGCTGAAGCAGGCCAGCGGCGATAACGTGGAAGCCATCTTCCTGCTGCGCGCCTGGCGCACCACCGTTCCCCGTCTGGCAGTCAGCGAGCCGGTGAACACGGCGGAAATGCGCCTGGAGCGCCGAATCTCTGCCGTTTATAAAGATATCCCCGGCGGCCAGCTGCTTGGCCCTACCTGTGACTACACTCATCGTCTGCTGGACTTCACGCTGCTGGCGAACGGCGAAGCCCCAACGCTCAGCACTTCAGACGTCGAACAGGAACCGTCTCCGCACGTCTTCAGCCTGCTGGCAAACCAGGGGCTGGCGAAAGCGGAAGAAGACACTGGCGCCACGCCGGACGACGTCACCCGCACGCCGCCGGTCTACCCGTGCTCACGCTCGTCCCGTCTGCAACAGCTGATGCGCGGCGACGAAGGGTATCTGCTGGCGCTGGCCTACTCCACACAGCGCGGCTACGGGCGCAACCACCCGTTCGCGGCAGAGATCCGCAGCGGCTATCTCGACGTCGAAATCGTGCCGGAAGAGCTGGGTTTTGCGGTGAACGTCGGCGAACTGCTGATGACCGAGTGCGAAATGGTCAACGGTTTCGTCGCGCCAGAGAATGAAGACCCGCATTTTACCCGCGGCTACGGGCTGGTGTTTGGCCTCGGCGAGCGCAAGGCGATGGCGATGGCGCTGGTTGACCGCGCCCTGCAGGCGCCGGACTACGGCGAGCACATTGCCGGCCCGGCGCAGGACGAAGAGTTCGTGCTGGCCCACGCGGACAACGTCGAGGCCGCAGGCTTTGTCTCGCACCTCAAGCTGCCGCACTACGTCGATTTCCAGGCCGAACTGGAACTGCTGAAACGCCTGCAACGGGAGCGCGCCAATGGCTAACTTAAGCGGCTACAACTTTGCCTATCTGGATGAGCAAACTAAACGCATGATCCGCCGCGCCATTTTAAAAGCGGTGGCTATTCCGGGCTATCAGGTGCCGTTTGGTGGCCGTGAAATGCCGATGCCGTACGGCTGGGGCACGGGCGGCATTCAGATCACCGCCAGCGTGATTGGCGAAGCGGACGTGCTGAAGGTTATCGACCAGGGCGCGGACGATACCACCAACGCCGTGTCGATCCGCAACTTCTTTAAGCGCGTGACGGGCGTCAACACCACCGAAAAAACCGAAGACGCGACGCTGATCCAGACCCGCCACCGCATTCCGGAGACTCCGCTGACGGAAGATCAGATTCTGATTTTCCAGGTGCCGATCCCGGAGCCGCTGCGCTTTATCGAGCCGCGCGAAACCGAGACCCTCACCATGCACGCGCTGGAAGAGTACGGGATCATGCAGGTCAAACTGTATGAAGACATCGCCCGTTTCGGCCATATCGCTACCACCTACGCCTACCCGGTGAAGGTCAACGGGCGCTACGTCATGGACCCGTCGCCGATCCCAAAATTCGATAACCCGAAGATGGACATGATGCCTGCCCTGCAGCTCTTTGGTGCCGGACGTGAAAAACGCATCTACGCCATACCGCCGTATACGCGTGTCGAAAGCCTAGATTTTGACGATCACCCGTTTACGGTGCAGGAGTGGGACGAGCCGTGCGCCATCTGCGGATCCAAACACAGCTATCTCGATGAAGTGGTGCTGGACGATACGGGCAAACGGATGTTTGTCTGCTCCGACACCGATTACTGCCGCCAACAGAGCGAGGCGAACGGCCAATGAAACCGCTGCTTTCGGTTAATAACCTGACCCACCTTTATGCGCCGGGAAAAGGCTTCAGCGACGTGTCGTTCGAGCTGTGGCCGGGCGAAGTGCTGGGCATTGTCGGCGAGTCCGGCTCCGGCAAAACCACCCTGCTGAAGTCCATCTCCGCGCGTCTGACGCCGCAACACGGCGAGATCCTGTATCAGGGACGCTCCCTCTACGACATAAGCGAGGCCGAGCGCCGTCGCCTGCTGCGCACCGAGTGGGGCGTGGTGCATCAGCACCCGATGGACGGCCTGCGCCGTCAGGTGTCGGCGGGAGGCAATATCGGCGAACGGCTGATGGCCACCGGCGCGCGCCACTACGGCAACATCCGCGCCACCGCACAGCACTGGCTGGAGGAGGTTGAGATCCCCGCCTCGCGCATTGACGACCTGCCAACCACCTTTTCCGGCGGTATGCAGCAGCGTTTGCAAATTGCCCGCAATCTGGTCACTCATCCAAAGCTGGTGTTTATGGATGAACCCACCGGCGGGCTGGACGTCTCCGTGCAGGCCCGCCTGCTCGACCTGCTGCGCAGCCTGGTGGTAGAGCTGAACCTGGCGGTGGTGATTGTCACCCACGATCTGGGCGTTGCGCGCCTGCTGGCGGACAGCCTGCTGGTGATGAAGCAGGGTCAGGTGGTGGAAAGTGGGCTGACCGACCGCGTGCTCGACGACCCGCATCATCCGTACACCCAGCTGCTGGTGTCGTCGGTATTACAGAATTAAGAGGCCAACATGATCCACGTTGAAAGTGTCAGTAAGACCTTTGTGCTCCACCAGCAAAATGGCGTGCGCCTGCCGGTGCTGCAAAACGCCTCGCTAGAGGTGAGTCAGGGTGAATGCGTGGTGCTGCACGGCCACTCCGGCAGCGGTAAATCGACCCTGCTGCGCTCCCTGTACGCCAACTATTTACCGGACGAAGGCCACATCCATATTCGCCATAACGAAGAGTGGGTCGATCTGGTTCAGGCCCCGGCGCGCAAGGTGCTGGAAGTGCGCCGCTCAACGATCGGCTGGGTTAGTCAGTTCCTGCGGGTGATCCCGCGGATCTCCGCCCTGGACGTGGTGATGCAGCCCCTGCTGGATCTCGGCGTGCCGCGCGAAACCTGCGCCGCCAGGGCCGCCAGCCTGCTGACGCGCCTCAACGTGCCGGAGCGCCTGTGGCACCTCGCCCCGTCGACCTTTTCCGGCGGCGAGCAGCAGCGCGTGAATATCGCGCGCGGGTTTATCGTCGACTATCCGATTTTACTGCTGGATGAACCCACCGCCTCGCTCGACGCTAAAAACAGCGCAGCGGTGATAGCGCTGATCGAACAGGCCAAAGCGCGCGGGGCGGCGATCGTCGGGATCTTCCACGACGACGCCGTCCGCACCCGCGTGGCGGACAGGCTGCACCCGATGGGGACAAACGCATGATTATCAATAATGTCAGGCTGGTGCTGGAAAATGAGGTCGTGAAGGGTTCGGTTGAAATCCAGGACGGCGTCATCCGCGCCTTTGCCGAAACCCAAAGCCGTTCTCCTGAAGCGATGGACGGCGACGGCGGTTGGCTGCTGCCGGGGCTGATTGAGCTGCATACCGATAATCTGGATAAATTCTTCACCCCACGCCCGAAGGTGGACTGGCCCGCCCATTCGGCAATGAGCAGCCACGACGCGCTGATGGTCGCCAGCGGCATCACCACGGTGCTGGACGCGGTGGCGATCGGCGACGTGCGCGACGGCGGCGATCGTCTGGAAAATCTGGAAAAGATGATCAACGCCGTGGAGGAGACGCAAAAGCGCGGCCTCAACCGCGCCGAGCACCGCCTGCACCTGCGCTGCGAGCTGCCGCACCACACCACCCTGCCGCTGTTTGAAAAGCTGGTCGGGCGCGAGCCGGTCTCGCTGGTCTCCCTGATGGATCACTCCCCGGGGCAGCGCCAGTTCGCCAACATCGAAAAATATCGCGAATACTATCAGGGCAAGTATTCACTCAGCGATGCGGAGATGGCGCGCTACGAAGAAGAGCAGCTGGCGCTTGCGGCACAATGGTCGCAGCCGAACCGCCTCTCCATTGCCGCGATGTGTCGGGACCGCAACATTGCGCTGGCCAGCCATGACGACGCCACGCACGATCACGTGCGCGAATCCCACCAGCTTGGCAGCGTGATCGCCGAATTTCCCACCACGTTCGAAGCGGCTGAAGCCTCCCGCAAACACGGCATGAACGTGCTGATGGGCGCGCCGAACATCGTGCGCGGCGGATCGCACTCCGGCAACGTGGCGGCAAGCAAACTCGCTTCCCTCGGCCTGCTGGATATCCTCTCGTCTGACTACTACCCCGCCAGCCTGCTGGACGCGGCCTTCCGCGTTGCAGACGACGAGGACAACCGCTTTACGCTGCCGCAGGCGATTCGACTGGTGACGAAAAACCCGGCCAGCGCGCTCAACCTTCACGACCGCGGTGAGATTGCCGAAGGCAAACGGGCAGACCTGGTGCTGGCGCACCGCAAGGGCGAGCACGTTCATATCGACCACGTCTGGCGTCAGGGAAAAAGGGTGTTCTGATGGGAAGACTCATCTGGTTAATGGGCCCGTCCGGCTCCGGGAAGGACAGCCTGCTGTCGGCGTTACGCCAGCGGGAACATTCACAGCTGCTGGTGGCGCACCGCTACATTACCCGCGCGGCGAACGCTGGCAGTGAAAACCATATCGCCCTGAGCGAGCAGGAGTTTTTTACCCGTGCCGGGCAAAATCTGCTGGCGCTGAGCTGGCACGCGAACGGCTTTTATTACGGCGTCGGCATCGAGATCGACCTCTGGCTGCACGCGGGCTTCGACGTGCTGGTTAACGGCTCGCGCGCACATCTGCCGCAGGCAAAAGCCCGGTACGAAGCGGCGCTGCTGCCGGTCTGTTTGCAGGTTTCTCCGGATATTCTGCGCAGCCGCCTGCAAAGCCGGGGGCGCGAAAATGCGCGTGAGATCGATCAGCGGCTGGAACGTGCGGCGCGCTACACCCCGTCGGGCTGTCACGTCCTCAATAACGACGGAAGTTTGCTACAGTCAGTCGAGACCTTTTTATCGCTTATTCGCCAGAAGGAGAGACAGCATGCCTGACTGCAAGCTTCGCCCCGCCACCGCCGACGACGCGCAAATCGTTTACGCTCTGATCTGCGAGCTTAAGCAGTGTGAATTTGACCATCAGGCGTTTCACGCCGGCTATCTTGCCAATCTGCAGGATCACAATATGCGCTACCAGCTTGCCGAGCTGGACGGAAAGGTCGTCGGCATGATCGGCCTGCACATGCAGTTTCACCTGCACCACGCCCGCTGGATCGGCGAGATCCAGGAGCTGGTGGTGATGCCGCAGGCGCGCGGGCTAAAGGTGGGCAGCCAGCTGCTGGCATGGGCGGAGGACATCGCGAGGCAGGCAGGCGCCGAGCTGACCGAACTCTCCACCAGCGTGAAGCGCGCAGACGCCCACCGTTTTTACGTTCGCGAAGGATATACGCAGAGCCATTTTCGCTTCACCAAACCGCTGTAGAGGTGCGTTATGAGCCTGGCCATCACGTTAACGGGAACCGGAAGCGCCCAGCTGGTCCCGGTCTTTGGCTGCGACTGCGCGGCGTGTCGCAGGGCGCGCCTGCAGGACAACTATCGCCGTCGCCCCTGTAGCGCGGTGGTCAAATTCAACGATGCAGTCACCCTGCTGGATGCGGGCATTCCGCATCTGATGGACGACTGGCCGGCGGGCAGTTTCCAGCAGTTTTTGCTCACGCACTATCATATGGATCACGTCCAGGGGCTGTTCCCCCTGCGCTGGGGCGTGGGCGCAACCATCCCGGTCTACGGCCCGCCGGATGAAGCAGGGTGTGACGACCTGTTTAAACATCCCGGCATTCTGGATTTCAGCCACACGGTCGAGCCGTTCGTGATGTTTGAGCTGCAGGGACTGCGGGTCACGCCGCTGCCGCTCAACCATTCAAAACTGACCTTCGGGTATCTGCTGGAATCGGCCCATAGCCGCGTGGCGTGGCTTTCTGATACCGCCGGGCTGCCGGATAAAACGGTGACGTTTCTGCTCAACAATCAGCCACAGGCGATAATCATCGACTGCAGCCATGAACCGCGTCCGGAGACACCGCGCAACCACAGTGATTTAAATACGGTGATGGCCCTGAACGAGGTGATTGGCTGTCCGCAGGTGATCCTGACGCACATTAGCCACCAGTTTGACGCTTGGATGATGGATAACCCGCTGCCGGACGGCATTGAAGCGGGATATGACGGGATGGTACTTGTGCTGGATTAGGTTTTCTCCCTCTCCCGTGGGAGAGGGTTGGGGTGAGGGCAACAGGCCGCACTTAGCCGCGATCGTAATCGTCTTCCAACCTGCGCTCATCTTCTTCTAACCGACGCCTGTCGTCGTCCAGCTGACGCTGACGCTCGTCTAAACGGCGGCGTCTGTCTTCGAGCTGCCGACGACGATCGTCGTACTGTCGGCTGTCGATTTGACGGCTGCGGTCGTAACGATCGTCGTCATCGTCATTACGGCTGCTGCCGGGGTTGTAGGCATCGTTGATCGCCTGCTGAATGTTGCCAATGGCGTCATCAATCACATCGGCATGCGCCAGTTGGCTTGTGAGTGACAGCAGACCAAATAACAGAGCGGTAGAGTAACGTTTCATAAGGCCAGACTCGCAGGTGAACTGGCCTTACGGTAATGAATGGCTGGGAACCGGGGTAGCGGAGGAATCTCAAATTCTGTTGCGAGCTGACTCTTCCATTAGCTGATTCGCTCGGTGTTTATTTTCTGCAACCAGAACGATGCCATAACATTTTTGATCCGGTGAATGGCTCCAGATACGATCTTCAGGAATACAGCCTCCATCATAAATAACTTTGCTACCGTCATACGGCCAAAATGCCCCCTGCTCGGTATCAAGTACAAATACCGCAATTTGGTCTGATTCGCGGGCTATTTTCTGCCAGAGCATCTTGCCGCCTTCATATTGCTCAAAATCGCTGACAAGCGTCACGCCACATTGTAATACCAGTGCTTCATACAGGCGGGTTGCCAGTCCCTTATCACGCTCGGTAGGATCAACGCATATACCTTCTACCTGAATAACGTTGGCATCTTCCCAGCAGCGTTCGACGGCAATGATGTCTTCACCCAAATGCGTTTTACGTTGCAAATCCAGGGCAGCAACTACCCGGTGTCTGGGCACACCATCAAAAGTTTCGACATCTGCTTCAATAATCGCAGCCCTTGGCGTCTGGCTATCAAAAATGACATGCAACACTCGCCCGGAGAGTTCAAATTCATCAACGAGCTTAAATGACCTTGCAACCGTCCTGGGGCTGTATGTTGTAGGCATCACGATCATATGTGAGTCCCCTCTTGTGAGTACCGGCATAGTTCCCTTTATATCCCAATCTGCTAAATTTTGCGCAGGTTAGCATCACCCGCTTCATGCAGGCTCTTGATGAATTCCTAAATATTACCGTTTATCAACAGACCTTCCGCAGCGCCTGCGCCAGTTGCTGGCGGGTAAACGGCTTACGCAGTAACGGAACGTCCGGCAGTTGCGGGTTATGCGCCGGGCGCAAATCCTGCCCGCTGATCAGCAGCACCGGAAGCTGCGGATAATGACTGCGCACATGGTTAATCACCTCGGCTCCGCTCAGGCTTCCGGGCAGCATCAGATCGCTGATAAACATGCCAATATCCGGCGACGCCGCCAGCATGTTCAGGGCCTGTTCGCCGCTGTCCGCTTCGAGCGTCAGGTAGCCAAGCTGATGCAGCTGTTCGCACAGGGTCTGGCGAACGTCCGCCTCATCTTCCAGCACCAGTACAAGCCGCTCGTTATCCACGGACGTTGTGGCAGCCAGCGCTTCATCCTCCGAAACGGCGGGCAGCGTCGAGCGCGGGAGGTGGAGCCGCACGGTCGTACCCTGTCCCGGCGCGCTTTCGATCTCTACCCGCCCCCCGGACTGACGCACAAAACCGTACACCATCGACAGGCCCAGCCCGCTTCCGCTTCCGGTCTGCTTGGTGGTGAAGAACGGTTCAAAAACCCGGGATTTCACCTCCTGCGACATCCCGCTGCCGCGATCGATGACCTCCAGCGCTACCATATCCTGCCTGCGTCCGTCGCTGCGGGTCACGCGCTGGTTCCAGGTGCGAATTTTGATCGCCCCGCTCTGGCCTTCCATCGCATCCCGGGCGTTCATCACCAGGTTGATAATGGCGTTTTCCAGCTGGCTGACGTCAATCCACGCGGGCCATGCCGGGGTTTGCGCTTCAATCTCCAGGGTAAGCGTGGCGGGCAGCGAGTGGCGCATCAGTTCCCGAAGGTTTTCCAGCAGGGGCAGCATCTCTACTGCATGCGGCGTCAGGGACTGTTTGCGGGAAAACGCCAGCAGGCGCTGGGTCAGCAGCGCGCCGCGTTCGGCAGCCTTCAGCGCACGGGTAATGCGCGGCGCGTCGTTTGATTCGGGGTCTGTCAGCTCAAGGCTGCCGATAATTACCGCCAGCAGGTTGTTAAAATCATGCGCCAGCCCGCCAGTCAGCTGTCCGACGGCCTTCATCTTCTGGCTGTGCAGCAGCGCCTCTTCCAGCCCCTGACGCTCGATGCGGTCGATCTCCATCTGCGTGGTTTTCTCTTTCAGCAGCCGCGTGGTGTGCTCAAGCGAGGCGGTGTTGCGGGCAAAAACGTTAAACGCGCGCGCCAGCTCGCCCAGCTCGTCGCGCCGCTGCAGCGCAGGAACAGAAACATCCTGTTCACCGTGGGCAAGTCGCGACATCGCCCGGGAGATGGCCGTCAGGTTGGAGCCCAGATTGCGGTAGATATACCAGCAGGCGCAGCCGGTGATGATCAGCGCCAGCACGGCGAAGATGCTGATAAACACGCTGATGGATTGCAACTCGTGATGGCTCTGGGCCGTGCGAAGCCGGGAAGCCTGCGCCACCTGTTCAACGTACTGATTAATATCGCTATTAAGGATCGCCACCAGCGCCTTAATGTGGAACATATACCAGCTGATGGACAGATCGCTCTCCTCCAGCTGCTTCGACAGCGGGGCAAGCTTGCGCAGCTCGGCGTTAAAATCGGGCAAAACGCCCTCCACGACCGGCTGTATAGCGCTTCGGGGCAGCGTGGCGGTCACGGCGTCCAGCTGCTGAACGGTAGCACGCGGCGAAGGTGTATCAATCGCGGCCGCGATCAGCCGATCCATCTCCATCAGCTGCCGCGCGTCCGGCACGTTGCTGCCGAAGCGGCGGTTGATGTCCTGAAGATGGCGTAAATAGCTCTGGCTTTGATAGAGCGAGCTCAGCAGCGCGTTACGCTCAAGATGCCGCTTTTGCCCGCGCTCCAACATCCCCGTTACGCTTTGCTGTAATTCATTGCTTCTGCGAATAATCCGCGCCACCAGCGCCGGCTCCTGCTGCGCCAGCGGGGCATCCGCCAGCTGTTCCAGCGAGCGGCGCAGCGCCGTTTGCATCTGCTTCAGCCGCTCGGCCTCGCCTTTGTACTCCAGCGCCCCTACCACCTGCGAAAGCCGCACCGCCGCCGTTGCCACGTTGGCCGTGTCGCGCGCGAGGTTCATGCTCCCGGTCATGTCGTCCAGCGTTTGCTGTTGGACCTGCTCCTGGATCTGGCTGGCATGACGAAAGCCGAGCACCGCCACGCCGCTCACCATCAGCGTGACGGCGACCACCAGCAGGTTAAATATCAGCAGGCGACCGCGGGCGCTGGAGAAGAACGGGGGGCGTGAAGACATGTTGACTCCGTAACTGTGATCCACATTCGCTATTCATAACTATGACAAATATGAACAGCTTCTGACATTTTGCATTTACGCACCTGTGATGAAGTGCAGATATCGACATTCACAGGAGATCCGCCATGAGCAGAACCCCGGTTTTAGAGATGCGCCACATTGCCAAAACCTTTGGCAATTTCCACGCGCTCAAGGGCGTGGATTTGACGGTCTTCCCCGGTGAGATCCACGCGCTGATGGGGGAAAACGGCGCGGGAAAAAGCACGCTGATGAAGATCCTCGCGGGGGCCTATACCGCCACCGGCGGCGAGATCCTGATCGACGGCCAGCCGTTTCACATCAAAGGGCCGAAGGACGCGCTGGCCGCAGGCATTACCCTGATTTACCAGGAGATGCAGCTCGCCCCCAATCTGACCGTCGCGGAAAATATCTTCCTCGGCAGCGAGTTGTCGCGCGGCGGGCTGGTGCAGCGCAAGGAGATGGCCGCCCAGGCGCAGGCGGTGATTGACCGTCTCGGCGCGCAGTTCAGCGCCACCGACCTGGTGATGAAGCTGACCATCGCCGAGCAGCAGCAGGTGGAAATCGCCCGCGCGCTGCACCGCAACAGCCGCATCCTGGTGATGGACGAACCCACCGCCGCCCTCTCCTCCCGCGAAACCCACCGCCTGTTCGAACTGATTTTGCGCCTGCGCGATGAAGGGATGGCGATCATCTATATCAGCCACCGCATGGCGGAAGTGTATGAACTCTCTGACCGCGTGAGCGTTCTGCGCGACGGGCAGTACGTCGGCAGCCTGACGCGCGACAAGCTGAACGCGTCTGAACTGGTGAAGATGATGGTGGGCCGCCCGCTCAGCGATCTGTTCAACAAAGAGCGCGATATCCCTCTCGGCAGCCCGCGTCTCAACGTGCACCACCTCACCGACGGTAAAAAAGTGCAGCCATGCAGCCTGCAGGTGCGCTCCGGTGAAATCGTCGGGCTGGCGGGGCTGGTCGGGGCCGGACGCTCCGAGCTGGCGCAGTTGATTTTCGGCGTGCGCAAGGCCACCGGCGGGATGATTGAGGTGGACGGCGAGCCGGTGGTGATCCACTCCCCGCGCGCGGCCATTGAAAACGGGATTGGTTTTCTCACCGAGAACCGCAAGGAGCAGGGGCTGTTTCTGGAGCTGGCGGCGCAGGAGAACATCACCATGGCGACGCTGGAGCGCGACGCCACCTTCGGCATGCTTAACCGCAAAAAAGCCCAGTCCATTTCCGATGACGCTATCGCCCTGCTTAACATCCGCGTGCCCCATTCTCAGGTGCGCGCGGGCGGGCTCTCCGGCGGCAACCAGCAAAAGCTGCTGATCTCCCGCTGGGTGGCGATTGGCCCGCGCATTCTGATTCTCGACGAACCCACGCGCGGGGTGGACGTCGGTGCCAAAAGCGAGATCTACCGCATCATGAACCAGATGGCGCGCAAGGGGGTGGCGATTCTGATGATCTCCAGCGAGCTGCCGGAAGTGGTAGGCATGAGCGACCGGGTGTACGTAATGCGGGAAGGCAGCATTGCGGGTGAACTGCACGGGCGCGACATCTCTCAGGAAAATATTATGACGCTGGCAACCGGCGTGAACGACACACATCATCAGGCGGTGCAATCATGACAACTCCAACCCATCCGCAGCAGGTGGCGAAATCCGCCTCCGCCAAAAAAATGCTGATGAGCGATCTGATGCAAACGGTCGGCATTTTGCCGATTTTAATCCTGATTGTGGCGGTGTTTGGCTTTATCGCCCCGAACTTCTTTACCGAAAGTAACCTGCTCAACATTACCCGTCAGGCGTCGATCAACATCGTGCTGGCGGCGGGAATGACCTTCATCATTCTGACCGGCGGGATTGACCTCTCCGTGGGCTCGATTCTCGGCACCACGGCGGTGGCGGCGATGGTGGTCTCGCTTATTCCTGAATTCGCGATGCTCTCCATTCCGGCGGCGCTGATGCTCGGCATGGTGCTGGGGCTGTTCAACGGCGCGCTGGTGGCCTTCGCCGGGCTGCCGCCGTTTATCGTCACGCTCGGCACCTATACGGCGCTGCGAGGCGCAGCGTATCTGCTGGCGGACGGCACCACGGTGATTAACTCCAACATCAGCTTCGAGTGGATCGGCAATAACTACCTCGGCCCGATTCCGTGGCTCGTAGTCATTGCCCTGGCGGTCATCGCTATCTGCTGGTTCATCCTGCGCCGCACCACGCTCGGCGTTCATATCTACGCGGTCGGCGGCAACATGCAGGCGGCGCGCTTAACCGGCATCAAAGTCTGGCTGGTGCTGCTTTTTGTCTACGGCATGAGCGGCCTGCTCTCCGGCCTCGGCGGGGTGATGAGCGCCTCGCGCCTCTACAGCGCCAACGGCAACCTCGGCACGGGTTACGAGTTGGATGCGATTGCGGCGGTGATCCTCGGCGGCACCAGCTTCGTCGGCGGGATCGGTACGATCACCGGCACGCTGGTGGGGGCGCTGATCATCGCCACCCTCAACAACGGCATGACGCTGATGGGTGTCTCCTACTTCTGGCAGCTGGTGATCAAAGGGGCGGTGATCATCATAGCGGTGCTGATCGACAAATACCGTACCCGACATCATCAAAGTGCATAACAACAATACCCTACAAGCGAGGAAGACAAGATGCGTTTGAAACCCTTAGTGACCGCGCTCTGTGCTGGCGCCCTGCTGGCCGCAACGCCGTTTGCGCAGGCAAAAGATCTGAAGTCCATCGGCGTGACGGTGGGCGACCTGGCTAACCCGTTCTTCGTGCAGATCACCAAAGGTGCTGAGCTGGAAGCGCGCAAGCTGGCTGGCGATAACGTCAAGGTGACGCTGGTTTCCAGCGGGTACGATCTGGGCCAGCAGGTGTCGCAGATCGATAACTTCATCGCCGCGAAGGTGGACATGATCATCCTCAACGCTGCGGATTCCAAAGGGATCGGCCCGGCGGTGAAGCGAGCCAAAGAAGCGGGGATCGTGGTCGTGGCGGTGGACGTGGCGGCGGAAGGGGCCGATGCGACCATCACCTCCGATAATACCCAGGCGGGGGAAATGGCCTGTAAGTACATTACCGACCGCCTGAAAGGCAAAGGCAACGTGGTGATCATCAACGGACCGCCGGTCTCCGCGGTGCAGAACCGCGTGGAAGGCTGCCAGACGGAATTCAAAAAACATCCGGACATCAAGGTGCTCTCGGACAACCAGAATGCCAAAGGCAGTCGTGAAGGCGGGCTGGAAGTGATGACCTCTCTGCTGGCGGCCAATCCGAAGATCGACGGCGTATTCGCGATTAACGATCCGACCGCGATCGGCGCCGATCTGGCGGCGAAACAGGCCCAGCGCAACGAGTTCTTTATCGTCGGCGTGGACGGTTCCCCGGACGGTGAAGAGGCGCTGAAGCGCGAAAACTCCCTGTTTGTGGCGACCCCGGCGCAGGATCCGCAGGTGATGGCGGCGAAGGCGGTGGAGATCGGCTATGACATTCTGCAGGGCAAACCTGCGCCGAAAGAGCCTGTGCTGATCCCGGTGACGATGATCGATAAAAAGAACGTCGGCACGTATAAGGGGTGGACGGTTAAATGATCCTTTTCCCTCTCCCACAGGGAGAGGGAGCTGTTTTCAAGGAGTCCCCATGAAACGCTCCGACATCAATGAAATCCTCGGCCACACGCGGCAGTTCTTTTCCATGCACGACGTGCATCTCCCGCCGTTTGCCAGCTTTCCGCCAACCAAATGGCAGCAGCTTGATCGGGCTGCGTGGCAGGAAGTGTTTGACCTCAAGCTCGGCTGGGACGTGACCGCTTTCGGCGGCAACAGTTTTGCCGCACAGGGTCTGACGCTGTTTACCCTGCGCAACGGCTCCCCCAACGGCGTGCCGTATGAGAAATGCTACGCCGAAAAAATCATGCACGTGCGCGACGGCCAGGTGACGCCGATGCATTTTCACTGGCGCAAGCGGGAAGACATCATTAACCGGGGCGGCGGGAACCTGATTATTGAGTTATGGAATGCCGGGGCGCATGAAGAGACAGAAAACACCGACGTGACCGTCACGATTGACGGCTGTCGGCAAACCCATGCTCCCGGCAGCCAGCTGCGCCTCACACCAGGGGAAAGCATCTGTCTCACGCCCGGTCTGTATCACAGCTTCTGGGGCGAACGCGGCTTTGGCGACGTGCTGGTGGGCGAAGTGTCGTCGGTGAATGACGACGAGCACGACAACCACTTTTTGCAGCCCGTTGCCCGCTATAACAACATCGAAGAAGACGAACCGGCGGTGCTGGTGCTGTGCAACGAGTACAACCTGTTTCGGAGATAAGGAGTGAATGATGCCACTGATTTCTCTTGCCGACGGTCTTGAGCACGCCAGGAAACACCGCTACGCGCTGGGCGCGTTCAACGTGCTCGACTCCCATTTCCTGCGCGCGCTGTTTGCCGCCGCAAAGCAGGAACGCTCGCCGTTTATCATCAACATCGCCGAAGTGCACTTTAAGTATGTGTCCCTGGATTCGCTGGTCGAAGCGGTTAAGTTCGAAGCCGCCCGCCACGATATTCCCGTGGTGCTGAATCTCGACCACGGTCTGCATTTCGAGGCCGTCGTGCGCGCCCTGCGCCTGGGGTTTAGCTCGGTGATGTTCGACGGCTCGACGCTGAGCTACGAGGAGAACATTCGCCAGACCCGGGAAGTGGTGAAGATGTGCCACGCGGTGGGCGTCTCGGTGGAGGCGGAGCTGGGCGCGGTCGGCGGGGATGAAGGCGGCGCGCTGTACGGACATGCGGATGAAGCGTTCTTTACCGACCCACAGCTGGCGCGGGAGTTTGTCGATAAGACCGACATCGACGCGCTGGCGGTCGCCATCGGCAACGCGCACGGCAAATACAAAGGCGAGCCGAAGCTCGATTTCCCGCGCCTGGACGCCATTCGTCAGCAGACGGGGCTGCCGCTGGTGCTGCACGGCGGCTCCGGGATTAGCGATGCCGACTTCCGCCGCGCCATCAAGCTGGGCATTCATAAAATCAACTTCTACACCGGCATGTCGCAGGCCGCGCTCGCCGCCGTTGAGCAGCGTATGGCGAACCGCCAGCCGCTGTACGATGAGTTTGCCGAGCTGCTGCTGGGGATAGAAGAGGCGATAACCGATACGGTCGCCGAGCAGATGCGCATCTTCGGCAGCGCGGGGCAGGCATAATGGAACGCAAAGGCATCATCGCCGCAGGCAACATGCTGGTGGATCACGTTCACCAGATCGTGCAGTGGCCGGAGCGCGGCTGGCTGGCGGAAATCACCCACAGCGAACGCTCAACCGGCGGCGCGCCGCTCAACGTGCTGCTGACGCTGGCGAAAATGCACGCCGGCCTGCCGCTGCAGGCGGTGGGGCTGATCGGGGAAGACGGCGACGGGGATTACATTCTGGCGATGCTCGACCAGTACCACGTCAACCGCCAGCGCGTGCAGCGCACCACCTTTGCGCCAACCTCCATGTCGCAGGTGATGACCGATCCCAGCGGGCAGCGCACCTTTTTCCACTCGCCGGGCGCCAACCGTCTGCTGGATCTTCCCGCCTTCGATCGTCTCGATGGATCGATGAAGATCTTCCATCTCGGCTACCTGCTGCTGCTCGACAGCCTGGATATGCCGGATGACGAATTTGGCACCCGCAGCGCGCGGCTGCTGGCGCAGATGCGCGAGCAGGGGTATGAAACCTCCCTTGACCTGGTGTCCCGCAAGGGCGACCCGCGCTACCAGCCGCTGGTGCTCCCTGCCCTGCGCCATCTGGATTATCTGGTGATTAACGAGCTCGAGGCCGGTGAGTTTAGCGGGCTGGAGGTGCGCGACGCCGACGATGCGCTGAACATCGCCCATATCGCCGATGCCGCGGCGCAGCTGCTGGCGGCAGGCGTTCGTCAGCGGGTGGTAATCCACTGCCCGGAAGGGGCATGGGGTGAAACACCGGGAGAAGGAGGCCGATGGGTTCCGTCCTGGAAGCTGGAGCAGAACGAGATTATCGGCAGCGTCGGCGCGGGCGACGCGTTTTGCGCGGGCTTTTTATACGGCTGCCATGAATCGCTGCCGCTGACAGAAAGTATTTATCTGGCACACGCCTGCGCGCGGGCCAGCCTGCTGGCGGCCAATGCGATTGACGGCGCGAAAACGCTGGCCGAACTGCAGCTGTTTATTAAAGAGAATACTTAGGCCGCTTTCTCGCTATGAGACACATCGGCGGCAAAAACGTAGCCCAGACCGCGCATAGTTTTGATGAGCTTAGGCTGATGCGGGTTGACCTCGATTTTTCGCCGCAGGCGCATGATCAACACGTCAATCGTGCGGTCGAATACCTTAGTACTTTCGCTGTGGGTGAGCTCAAGCAGCTGCTCGCGGCTCAGTACCCGGCGGGCATTTTGCGTTAGCGCCAGCAGCAGGCCATATTCACCCTGAGTCAGTGGCACGGCGTTACGCTGCGGATCAATCAGTTCACAGCGGGCGGTGTCCAGCGTCCAGTCGTTGAAGGTTATCCCCGCTGCACGTGGCATCGGCGCTTCGGCTGCCAGCGCTCCGGTACGACGCAGCACGGCCTTAACGCGAGCCACCACCACGCGTGGATTAAACGGTTTGCCAATATAATCGTCAGCCCCCATCTCCAGCCCCACCACCACATCTGATTCACTGCCCAGCCCGGTTAACATGATCACCGGTAGCGCCGGGCGCTGCTTTTGCAGCTGCAGCAAAACCTGCAGGCCGTTGAAGTCCGGCAGCATCATATCCAGCAGAACAAGGGCGATAGCCGGCTCCTGCTGGACCTGTCGCAGCGCATCCTGGCCGTTGTGGCAGACAAGCACGCTAAAGACGTGCTCGCTCAGCACATCCTGCAGCAGTTCACACACTGCCATATCGTCATCAACCACCAGAATCGCCGGTTTCATCATATGCTTCCGTCAGGGGATTATGTTAAGTCTGAACCATTCTGCCGTCGGCTCCAGTGAAATGAATTTTTCCGTGACGGAAATTCAACCCATGTCACATCCGCCGCTCATTCGACACGTCAATTTTGACGATTGTCTGCTTTTCGTCAGGAGTTTCGCCGGGAATGCACCGTAAAGCCGGTGAGTTACCCCAATAAAAACATGGCATAGAAGCTGCATTAGTCGGTGCGAAAGATTTGATTAACTGGAGCAGACTGATGAAAAAAGTCGTCACGGTTTGCCCTTATTGTGCCTCAGGTTGCAAGATCCACCTGGTGGTCGATAACGGCAAAATCGTCCGGGCGGAGGCCGCGCAGGGGAAAACCAACCAGGGCACGCTGTGCCTGAAGGGGTATTACGGCTGGGATTTTATTAACGATACACAAATCCTCACCCCGCGCCTGAAAAACCCTATGATCCGCCGCGAGCGCGGCGGCAAGCTGGAAGCCGTCTCCTGGAACGAGGCGCTGGATTACGTCGCCACGCGCCTGAGTGCCATTAAGGCCAAGTATGGCCCGGATGCCATTCAGACCACCGGCTCCTCACGCGGGACCGGGAATGAAACCAACTACGTGATGCAAAAATTCGCGCGCGCCGTTATTGGTACCAATAACGTCGACTGCTGCGCTCGCGTCTGACACGGCCCATCGGTTGCAGGTCTGCACCAGTCGGTCGGTAACGGCGCAATGAGTAATGCCATCAACGAGATAGATAACACCGATCTGGTGTTTATCTTCGGTTATAACCCAGCGGATTCTCACCCTATCGTCGCGAACCACGTGATTCGCGCTAAACAGAACGGGGCGAAAATCATCGTCTGCGATCCGCGCAAAATCGAAACCGCGCGCATTGCGGATATGCACATTGCGCTGAAAAACGGCTCGAATATCGCGCTGTTGAATGCGATGGGGCACGTCATTATCGAGGAAAACCTGTACGACCAGGCGTTTGTCGCCACGCGTACGGAAGGGTTTGAAGAGTACCGGAAAATTGTCGAAGGCTACACGCCGGAGTCGGTAGAGGCGATAACCGGTGTCAGCGCGCAGGAGATCCGCCAGGCGGCACGGATGTATGCCGGAGCGAAAACCGCCGCCATCCTGTGGGGCATGGGCGTGACCCAGTTCTACCAGGGCGTGGAAACCGTGCGCTCCCTGACCAGCCTCGCGATGCTGACCGGGAATCTGGGCAAAGCGCACGTCGGCGTTAACCCGGTTCGCGGCCAGAATAACGTCCAGGGTGCCTGCGACATGGGCGCGCTGCCGGACACGTATCCGGGCTACCAGTACGTGAAGTACCCGGAAAACCGCGAGAAGTTCGCGAAGGCCTGGGGCGTAGAGAGCCTGCCGGCACACACCGGCTATCGCATCAGCGAGCTTCCGCACCGCGCGGCGCACGGTGAAGTGCGGGCGGCCTACATCATGGGTGAAGATCCGCTCCAGACCGACGCCGAGCTGTCTGCGGTGCGCAAAGGCTTTGAGGATCTGGAGCTGGTGATTGTCCAGGATATCTTCATGACCAAAACCGCGGCGGCGGCGGATGTGATTCTCCCGTCGACCTCCTGGGGCGAGCATGAAGGCGTCTATACGGCGGCGGACCGCGGCTTCCAGCGCTTCTTTAAGGCGGTCGAGCCGAAGTGGGATTTGAAAACGGACTGGCAGATCATCAGCGAAATCGCCACCCGCATGGGCTACCCGATGCACTACAACAACACCCAGGAGATCTGGGACGAACTGCGGCATCTGTGCCCGGACTTTTATGGGGCAACCTATGAAAAAATGGGTGAGCTGGGCTACATCCAGTGGCCGTGCCGGGACGAGTCGGAGGCCGACCAGGGGACGTCGTATCTCTTTAAAGAGAAATTTGACACGCCGAACGGGCTGGCGCAGTTCTTCACCTGCGACTGGGTTGCGCCGATCGATAAACTCACCGAGGAGTACCCGATGGTGCTCTCTACCGTGCGTGAAGTAGGCCACTACTCCTGCCGTTCAATGACCGGCAACTGCGCCGCGCTGGCGGCGCTGGCGGACGAACCGGGCTACGCGCAGATCAACACCGCCGATGCGGAGCGCCTCGGCATTGAGGATGAAGCGCTGGTGTGGGTGAATTCGCGCAAAGGCCGCATCATTACCCGCGCGCAGGTCAGCGACCGTCCAAACAAAGGGGCGGTCTATATGACCTACCAGTGGTGGATTGGTGCCTGTAACGAGCTGGTGACGGAGAACCTCAGCCCGATAACCAAAACGCCGGAGTATAAATACTGCGCCGTCAACGTTGAGCCGATTGCGGATCAGCACGCGGCGGAACAGTATGTGATCGACGAATATAACAAGCTGAAAGCACGGCTGCGTGAAAGCGCAATGGGTTGAAGCCGTTAATTAATCGTTGAATAAAGGGAGTGAATTATTCACTCCCTTTTTATTTCCGCTTAAAACATTAAAAATATAAATTATTATTCTGGAAAGCGGCTCGCAAAATAATGTAATTCGCGCAGAACAGAATTACATCTTTGCATTTTAATTCAGAAGGATAAGATGTGCGGCGGGTGCTTAAGACTTTCTGTCTTGAGCATTGTTGAGGGACAGAAAGTGGAAAGCCCCGGGAAATTTTCATTCACCCGAGGCTACCCCTCAACTCCCAACAGGTTGAGAGTAGCCTCTTATTCTTTTTTTGACAAGGAGTAAAAGGCATGACGCCATTAAAAACTGCGTTAGGCATCGTCTTTATTATCTGCCTGACGATAGTGATATTTACCTTTATTACTCGCGGTAGACTCTGCGAATTTTCAATAAAGAGTGAACATCAGGAGGTGGCGGCGAAATTAGCCTGCGTGGCAGGCTAACCTCTACGGGCGAAACCACGGTTTCGCCCGGCTTGTAGGATGCTGAGGTCTTAATGCACCCATTTTTTTCTTTTGCTACCGCGATTATACTGCGCGGCGTGTACCCAGATGATAAGAATCCATGAAAGCCATTTTTCTGTTGTTGTTATTTTTTACGTCGTTCGCCCGCGCGGATGAGATAGGCAGCCAGTATCAGAAGCAGGCGGAAGCCGGCGATGCCCGCGCCCAGTATTATCTCGCCGATACCTACTTTAGCTCCGGTGACAGAAAGCAGGCAGCGCTGTGGGCCGAGAAAGCCGCGAAAGGCGGTGATGTCGACGCCATGGGGTTACTCTCGCAGATCCTCTTTACGCAGGGGGATTACGCTCAGGCTAAAGCGCTGGCGCAGCAGGCCACCATCGCCGGCAGCAAGCGCGGCACGATTATGCTGGCGCGTATTATGGTGAACACGCAGGCGGGTAAAACCGACTATCCTCAGGCCATCAAGCTCCTGCAAACGGCGGCCGAAGATATCGACAACGACTCGGCGGTCGATGCGCAGCTGCTGCTGGGGCTGATTTATGCCAACGGCGTAGAGGTGCCGCAGGATGACGTACAGGCGGCGTCATGGTTTAAGCGCAGCTCGTCCCTGTCACGTACGGGCTATGCGGAGTACTGGGCAGGAATGCTGTTCCAGCAGGGTGAGAAAGGCTTTATTACGCCAAATAAGCAGAAAGCGCTCTACTGGCTAAACCTGAGCTGTACCGAAGGGTTTGATACGGGGTGTGAGGAGTTTGATGCGTTGAGCGGAGAATAACATGCCGGGTGGCGGCTTCGCCTTACCCGGCCTACAAAACCCATAGGCCCGGTAAGCGCAGCGCCACCGGGCTAAGGATGTTACTGGTCAGCCGTCTTATCAAAACGACCCAGCACTTCGCGTTCATACGCCAGCGCTTTTTTACGGTCGAATTTGTGTTCCCACTTGGCGATCACCAGCACCGCCAGCGCGTTACCCACCACGTTCAGCGCCGTACGCGCCATATCGAGGATACGGTCCACACCGGCGATAAACGCCAGGCCTTCCAGCGGAATACCGACGCTGCCCAGCGTCGCCAGCAGCACCACGAAGGAGACGCCCGGCACGCCTGCGATGCCCTTTGAGGTCACCATCAGCGTCAGAACCAGTACGATCTCCTGCCACAGCGACAGGTCAATGCCGTACAGCTGCGCGATAAAGATCGCCGCAATACTTTGGTACAGCGTCGAGCCATCCAGGTTAAAGGAGTAGCCGGTCGGCACCACGAAGCTCGTTATCGACGCTGGCGCACCGTACGCTTCCATCTTCTCAATAATGCGCGGCAGCACGCTCTCAGAGCTTGCGGTGGAGTACGCCAGAATCAGTTCATCCTTCAGGATGCGGATCAGGATCCAGATACTCAGCCCGCACAGGCGCGCCACAATCCCCAGCACCACCAGCGCGAAGAACAGAATGGCGAAGTGCACCAGGATCACCAGCTTCGCCAGCGGCCACAGGGAGGCAAAACCAAAGTTCGCCACGGTCACTGCGATAAGCGCGAACACCCCAACCGGCGCGTAGCGCATCACCATGTGGGTCACTTTGAACATGGTTTCGGAGATAGAGCGGAACACGGTCACCAGCGGCTCACGGTGTGTTGCCGGCAGGGAGGAGAGCCCCAGACCAAACAGCACCGAGAAGAAGATGATCGGCAGCATCTCGCCTTTCGCCATGGAAGCAATGATGTTGGTCGGCACCAGCGACAGAATAGTCCCCATCAGACCATGGGAATGGCTCTGCACGTCAGCGGTGGTGCTTTGGTATTTCGAAATATCCACCGTCGCCAGCTGCGACATATCGATCCCGGAGCCTGGCTGGAATACGTTCGCCAGCGTTATGCCGAGGATAATCGCAACCGTGGTGATCACTTCGAAATAGAGAATAGTTTTCGCGCCAATGCGACCTAACTGCTTCGCATCGCCGACGCCCGCGATACCGACCACCAGCGTCGAGATCACAATGGGCACCACAATCATCTTAATCAGATGAATAAAAATATCGCCTGCCGGAGAGAGCAGGTTCGCAATCAGCCACTCGCGGCTGTCGCTATGATAATGAAGATAACTGCCCAGCAAGATGCCCAGCACAAGGGCCAGCAGGATCTGCCAGGCCAGGCTGACTTTCAAATTTTTCATAGAAACTGACTTCCTCAATGAAATCTCCGCACCAGCAAAACTGCATGAATATGGAGACATACTGAAAGGGTATGAATTGTGTTGCGTTGGTTTATGGGATTTTTTAACGCGGCGTATGAGTATCATTTGCACGACCTGTTGCGCAAGCCTTAAAGAACGACGCATTTCACTATCAAAAGCGGTTATGACGCGAGTTTGTCATAATTCTGATAAATAACCTTTTGTTATAAAAACGCTTTTTTATAAAGAATTGTGAATAATCGGCATCGTGAATTATTTCCCTTCAAAGTTTCATTCGCTCAATTTTCAACCTGTTCAAACAATGCGTGATCTGTCGCCCAAATACTAAACAAAGCTTGTAAAGGCCCTACTATTAACGTTTTTGCGACATAGTATTAACATCTTACAAGGAGAAAAAAAGCCATGAGCCAAATACACAAACACGACATTCCCGCAAACATTGCGGACCGTTGCCTGATCACCCCGGAGCAGTACCACGAGAAATATCAGCAATCTGTTACCAACCCGGACGCCTTCTGGGGCGAGCAGGGTCACATCCTTGACTGGATCAAACCTTATCAGAAGGTGAAGAATACCTCTTTCGCGCCAGGCAACGTCTCCATTAAATGGTATGAAGACGGCACGCTGAACCTGGCGGCGAACTGCCTGGACCGCCATCTTGCCGAACGCGGCAACGAAACGGCCATTATCTGGGAAGGCGACGATGCCTCTCAGAGCAAGCACATCTCTTATAAAGAGCTGCACCGCGACGTCTGCCGCTTCGCTAACGTGCTGCTGGACCAGGGGATTAAAAAAGGCGACGTGGTGGCGATCTACATGCCGATGGTACCGGAAGCGGCGGTAGCTATGCTCGCTTGCGCGCGTATCGGCGCGATCCACTCCGTCATCTTCGGCGGCTTCTCCCCTGAAGCGGTTGCCGGGCGCATCGTTGACTCGAACTCGAAGCTGGTGATCACCGCCGACGAGGGCGTACGCGCCGGGCGCGGTATTCCGCTGAAGAAAAACGTCGATGAAGCGCTGAAAAACCCGAACGTCAAATCCATCAATAACGTCATTGTCCTCAAGCGTACCGGCGGCAAGATCGACTGGCACGAGGGGCGTGACCTGTGGTGGAGCGACCTGATTGAAAAAGCGAGCGACCAGCATCAGCCGGAAGAGATGAACGCGGAAGATCCGCTGTTTATTCTTTACACCTCCGGCTCAACCGGTAAACCGAAAGGCGTACTGCACACCACCGGCGGCTATCTGGTCTATGCGGCCACCACCTTCAAATACGTCTTCGACTACCATCCGGGCGACATCTACTGGTGTACCGCCGACGTGGGCTGGGTCACCGGACACAGCTACCTGCTGTACGGCCCGCTGGCCTGCGGCGCAACGACGCTGATGTTTGAAGGCGTGCCAAACTGGCCGACCCCGGCGCGCATGTGTCAGGTGGTCGATAAGCACCAGGTCAACATTCTTTACACCGCGCCAACGGCGATCCGCGCGTTAATGGCGGAAGGTGATAAGGCCATCGAGGGCACTGACCGCTCCTCATTGCGCATCCTCGGCTCCGTGGGCGAGCCGATCAACCCGGAAGCCTGGGAGTGGTACTGGAAGAAAATTGGCAACGAGAAATGCCCGGTGATGGACACCTGGTGGCAGACCGAAACCGGCGGCTTTATGATCACCCCTATGCCGGGCGCCACGCAGCTGAAGGCGGGTTCTGCAACCCGTCCGTTCTTTGGCGTGCAGCCTGCGCTGGTGGATAACGAAGGCAATCCGCAGGAAGGGGCCACCGAAGGCAACCTGGTGATCGTCGACTCCTGGCCGGGTCAGGCGCGCACACTGTTTGGCGATCACGAGCGCTTCGAGCAGACCTACTTCTCGACCTTTAAAAACATGTACTTCAGCGGTGACGGTGCGCGTCGTGATGAAGATGGCTATTACTGGATCACCGGACGCGTGGACGACGTGCTGAACGTCTCCGGCCACCGTCTGGGCACCGCGGAGATTGAATCTGCGCTGGTGTCGCATCCGAAGATTGCCGAAGCCGCCGTTGTCGGCATTCCGCACAACATCAAGGGCCAGGCAATTTACGCTTACGTCACCCTGAACCACGGGGAAGAGCCGTCGCCAGAACTCTATGCTGAGGTGCGCAATTGGGTGCGTAAAGAGATTGGCCCGCTGGCGACGCCGGACGTGCTGCACTGGACCGACTCGCTGCCGAAAACCCGCTCCGGCAAAATCATGCGCCGTATCTTGCGCAAAATCGCGGCAGGGGACACCAGCAACCTCGGTGATACCTCAACACTCGCGGATCCTGGCGTGGTGGACAAACTGCTCGAAGAGAAGCAGGCCATCGCAATGCCTTCATAAAATTCTCCCTCTCCCTGTGGGAGAGGGCCGGGGTGAGGGCATCAGACCGCACCTTCCTCCCCTCACCCTAACCCTCTCCCCAAAGGGGAGAGGGAATTAAAACAAACCAACCTTACCTCTGGAGACTTCTGTGATGAATAACGATATTTGTCAGCAGATAGAGAATAGTGCGCACTACAGGGAGCTCGTCGATAAGCGGCAACGGTTTGCCTTCATCCTTTCCATCATCATGCTGATTATCTACGTCGGCTTTATTCTGCTGATCGCCTTTGCGCCGCACTGGCTGGGCACCCCGCTGCACGAGGGCACCAGCGTGACGCGCGGTATTCCCATTGGCATTGGCGTAATTGTGATTTCGTTTGTGCTGACCGGCGTTTACGTCTGGCGCGCGAACGGTGAATTCGATCGCCTTAATAAAGCGGTACTGCAAGAGGTAAAAGCATCATGAAGAGAATTCTGACGGCGCTCGCCGCCACGCTTCCCTTTGCCGCCCACGCGGCGGATGCGATTACCGGCGAGGTACAGCGCCAGCCAACCAACTGGCAGGCGATTGTGATGTTCCTGATTTTCGTGGTGCTGACGCTGTATATCACTTACTGGGCGTCGAAACGCGTGCGCTCCCGTAACGATTACTACACCGCGGGTGGCAACATTACCGGCTTCCAGAACGGGCTGGCGATTGCGGGTGACTTTATGTCCGCCGCCTCGTTCCTCGGGATCTCCGCGCTGGTCTACACCTCCGGCTATGACGGCCTGATTTACTCCCTCGGCTTCCTCGTCGGCTGGCCGATCATTCTGTTCCTGATTGCCGAACGCTTGCGCAACCTGGGACGTTACACCTTCGCTGACGTGGCATCCTATCGCCTGAAGCAGGGGCCGATTCGTACCCTCTCCGCCTGCGGCTCGCTGGTGGTGGTGGCGCTGTATCTGATCGCCCAGATGGTGGGCGCGGGCAAGCTTATCGAACTGCTGTTTGGCCTGAACTACCACGTCGCGGTGGTGCTGGTGGGCGTGCTGATGGTGATGTACGTTCTGTTCGGCGGCATGCTGGCCACCACCTGGGTGCAGATCATCAAAGCCGTACTGCTGCTGTTCGGCGCGAGCTTTATGGCCTTTATGGTGATGAAACACGTCGGCTTCAGCTTCAATAACCTGTTCACCGAAGCGATGGCTGTCCACCCGAAAGGAGAAGCAATCATGAGCCCTGGCGGGCTGGTGAAAGATCCGATCTCCGCGCTCTCTCTCGGTCTCGGCCTGATGTTTGGTACCGCTGGCCTGCCGCACATTCTGATGCGTTTCTTCACGGTGTCAGACGCGCGTGAAGCGCGTAAGAGCGTCTTCTACGCCACCGGCTTTATGGGTTACTTCTACATCCTGACCTTTATCATCGGCTTCGGCGCGATCATGCTGGTGGGCGCGAACCCGGCGTTTAAAGACGCGGCGGGCGCGCTGATTGGCGGTAACAACATGGCGGCGGTGCACCTGGCCGACGCGGTGGGCGGCAACCTGTTCCTCGGCTTTATCTCCGCCGTGGCCTTCGCCACCATCCTTGCGGTGGTCGCCGGGCTGACGCTGGCGGGCGCGTCTGCGGTATCGCACGACCTCTACGCCAACGTCTTCCGTAAAGGCGCGAGCGAGCGCGACGAGCTGAAGGTTTCCAAAATCACCGTGCTGGTGCTGGGCGTGGTCGCTATTCTGCTGGGGATCCTGTTTGAGAAGCAGAACATCGCCTTTATGGTGGGACTGGCCTTCTCGATTGCGGCAAGCTGTAACTTCCCAATCATTCTGCTCTCCATGTACTGGTCCAAACTGACCACCCGTGGGGCGATGATAGGCGGCTGGCTCGGCCTGCTAACAGCGGTAATTCTGATGATCCTCGGCCCGACCATCTGGGTGCAGATCCTCGGTCACGAAAGCGCTATCTTCCCGTACGAGTACCCGGCGCTGTTCTCCATTGCCGTGGCGTTTATCGGTATCTGGGTCTTCTCGGCTACCGACAACTCGCCGGAGGGTAACCTGGAGCGTGAGAAATTCCGCGCCCAGTTTATCCGCTCGCAGACCGGCCTCGGCGTTGAGCAGGGCCGCGCACACTAAGCCTTTCTCCCCGGTTGCTCTGGCCGGGGAGCTTAAAACATCACCCACGCCACCAGCGGCGCGATTAACACCATCGTCACGCCCGAGAGCATCATCACCAGGCTTGCAACGACCCCTTCCTGCTGACCCAGCTCATACGAACGCGCCGTTCCCGCACCGTGCGAAGCCGCGCCAAAGCCCGCCCCTTTCGCCATCCCTTCCCGAATGGACAGCCGCAGAAACAGCACATCCCCCACCGCCATGCCGAATACGCCGGTGACAACCACAAACAGCGCCACCAGATCCGGCTGCCCGCCGAGCGGTTTGGCGGCCGCCAGCGCAAACGGCGTGGTCACCGAGCGCACGGCCAGGCTGCGCTGAATTTCATCGGAGAGGGTAAACAGCCGCGCCAGCCAGACGGAGCTACAGACCGCCACCACCGTCGCGGTGACGACGCCCGCGCTGAGCGACATCCAGTGGCGTTTGATAATGGCGAGGTTGTCATACACCGGCACCGCAAAGGCGATAGTCGCCGGGCCGAGCAGCCACAGCAGCCAGTGGGATTCACCAATGTAGTTCTGCCAGGAGATATGGCCGAAGATCAGCATCAGCACCAGCAGGATGGGCGTGAAGACCAGCGGCATCAGCGGCAGCGTGCGAAAGCGGCGATACAGGCGCTTGTTGGCAAAGTAGATGGCGACCGTCACGATCAGGCACAACACGCTTATCTGAAAGTTAGTCATGCTTTTGCCTGCTGATTTCGAACCGGTACACCTTATCCACCACCCAGGCGGTGGCACCCAGCACCATCAGCGTGCTCAGGGCAATAACCGCGAAGATGCGCCAGCCGTCGACCATCAGCAGCTGCGCATAGTTCACCACCGCCACCACGGCCGGAACGAAGAACAGCAGCATCTCCGCTAGCAGCCAGCGCGCGCCGGCGCGCACCCAGCTGAGGGGCAACGCGCGGCAGAGGATCAGCACCAGCATCAGCACCATTCCCACCAGGTTGGCGGGTAAAGGCAGGTGCAGCCAGTCGACAAGGTATTCCGCAAAAATAAACAGTCCCGCGTAGAGCAGTACCTGAACCGGGACCTGGAGTCGTTGCACAACGGCAGGCGTAACACGGCTTAACGCCACGGCCATGGGGGATTTCCTCAGAAATGAGACGAGGCGCCAGTATAGTGAGCGTACGTCATCGACTGAAATGAATTAAAATCATCGAAGGTATAGTTTCGAGGAATAATCATGGACATAAGAACGCTGCGCTATTTTGTCGAGGTGGTTCGCCAGCAAAGTTTTACCCGCGCAGCGGAGAAGTTGTTCGTTACCCAGCCAACCATCAGCAAAATGCTGAAAAACCTCGAAGACGAGCTGAACTGCACCCTGCTGATCCGCGACGGACGCAAGCTGCTGCTGACCGATACCGGACGCGTGGTGTTCGAGCGCGGGCTGGCGATCCTGGCGGAGTTTCGCCAGCTTGAGGCCGAGCTTGCGGACATCAACCACCTGACGAAAGGTCTGCTGCGGCTCGGCATTCCGCCGATGGTTGGCATGATGATGGCCGGGCCGATAAGCCTGTTCCGCCAGCGCTACCCCGGCGTTGAGCTTAAAATATCTGAGTTTGGCGGCCTGACCGTGCAGCAGGCGGTGATCAACGGCGAGCTGGACGTGGCGATGACGGCCCTTCCCGTGGAGGAAGAGAGCGGGCTGGCAACGCTGCCGCTGTTCAGCCATCCACTGTGCGTGCTGGTGCCCCGCTCCGGCGACTGGCTGAAGATAGACTCAGTGAAGCCCGATCTGCTCGGCGAACACCCGCTGCTGATCTACAACGAAGACTTCGCCTTAAGCCGCCAGCTGATGACCCTGTTTAACCACCATAACGTGAAGCCGCGCATTGCGGTGCGCAGCGGCCAGTGGGATTTCCTCGCGGCAATGGTGCAGGCGGGCGTGGGAATTGCCATTCTGCCGCAGCCGATCTGCGAGCGGCTGGATAAAAACACGCTGCGCTGGATCCCGCTGGAGAGTGACCTGCACTGGCAGTTGGGGATGATTTGGCGTGAAGGGGTGTATCTTTCGCACAGCGCACAGGCGTGGCTGCAATGTTGTGAGGGGTTTTGGGTGCGGTCTGAATAGTGCCGGGTGGCGGCTTCGCCTTACCCGGCCTACGGTTCAAATGTAGGCCCGGTAAGCGTAGCGCTACCGGGCAAAAGCGCGCTACTGATTCTCTATTAACAGCGCTTCTAACAGGTCCAGATCGTGCAGCAGCTTTTGCAGCGTCTCGTTGCTGATCTGGCGCGTGGCGCGCAGGTGATACAGCTCGGCACGCTCGGAGCGCAGCGCCGCCAGGCGGAAACGACGCTCGAGGTTCTCTTCCTGCAGCGAGCTTTCCACGTCGTTACGTCCGTCAGCACGACGGCGCAAATTACCAATCACGCGTGAACTGACTTCCTTCAGCAGCTGGTTATCAATGTTCTCTTCGGCATCGGCAGCCAGACGCTCCTCCATCTTCTCAATGGCGACAATCGCGACTTCCGCCGTCGCCGCACGGGCTATCCGCTCCTCTTTGTGCTGTTGGGTCGAGTCACCGGCATCAATGTGCTGGAGTAAAATCGGCAGCATAATCACGCCGACAAACAGCGAGAAGAGAATCACGCCCGCCGCCAGGAACACCAGCTCGTAGCGCGCCGGGAAGACGTCGCCCGTCGGTAGCAGCAGCGGAATAGAGAGCACACCGGCGAGGGTTATCGCCCCGCGTACGCCGGCGAAAGAGGCAATCAGCAGCTCGCGCGTGGTCCAGGAGCCGAACTCCATCGGCTTTTTGGTCAGGAAGCGGACGCTGAACTTTTTCATCGTCCACAGCCAGCCGAAACGCACCAGCATTAATGCCATGTAGATCAGCACGATATCGGTAAACAGCATCCAGACTTCAACGTTTGGATCCGCCTCCGCCGCGATCAGCGAGGATTCCATAATGCCCGGCAGCTGCAGGCCCAGCAGCAGGAAGACCATGCCGTTAAAGACAAATTCCAGCATCGCCCAGGTGCTGTTGGCACGCAGGCGCATCGCCAGCGGCGCGCGGCGCATCACGCCGGAGCGGGTGATGGTCATCCCCGCGGCTACCGCCGCCAGAATGCCCGAGACGCCGATATGTTCAGCGATAAGGTAAGAGGCAAACGGCAGCAGGAACAGCAGAACGATTTGCGTCGCCGGTTCATCGCCGCCCCAGCGGCTGAGGAAGCGCAGCGAACGACCGTACAGCCAGCTCACCACGAAGCCCGCGAGAATACCGCCAATCGCCACCTTGAAGAATTCCAGGGTCGCGCCACCAATGGTAAAGACCATGGTGCCCATGGCTACCGCCACGGCAAACTTCAGGGCCACCAGGCCGGAAGCGTCGTTCATCAACGCCTCGCCCTGCAAAATGCCCATTATTTTCTTCGGAATGCGCCCTTCACCCACAATGCCGGAAAGGGCCACGGCGTCGGTCGGCGACAGCACGGCGGCCAGCGCAAAGGCGGGAATTAACGGGATACCCGGTACGGCCCAGTAGATCAGGAAACCAATCCCGACCACGGTAACGACCACCAGCGCCAGCGCCAGGCCGAAGATCTCTCGCCCGTGCTCAAGAAATTCGCGCGTCGGCGTTTTCCACCCATCAGCAAACAGCAGCGGCGGGATAAACAGCACGAGGAACAGTTCCGGATCGAACTCCACGTGCAGACCGAACGTCGGCCACGCCAGCAGCGCGCCGATGGCTATTTGCATTAAAGGCAGGGGGACCTGGAAGGGCAGTACGCGTGTAACCACCCCGGATAATGAGACCACAAGGGTCATGATGAGTATTGTGAAGAAGATTTCCATGCGTTCCCTGTTTGCTGTGTTTCTTTTTAAGCCAAACCTGAGGCGTCGTGCCTCTTACTCTATCCTCTCCAGAGTAACGCAAAAGGCAACGGGATGAGTCCTGAAAATAAAAACGGGCGGCCTGAGCCACCCGTTTTCGCATCAATGGATAATTTAGATTGCCCAGCCACCCGCGTAGAAGGCGACCAACGCAACGGCGATCACCACGGTGCCGATGTTCAGCTTGCGCCACTCACCGGAGACCAGGCGGCCAATCACCAGCGAGGCAAAGCCGATCATAATGCCGGTCACGATGTTACAGGTCAGGACGATAAACACTGCGGTAATCAGGCCGGACATCGCATCCACGAAGTCCGCAAAATCGATTTTCGCCACGTTGCTCAGCATCAGCAGGCCGACGTACATCAGCGCTGGCGCGGTCGCATACGCAGGCACCAGGTAAGAGAGCGGAGAGAGGAACAGGATCAGCAGGAACAGCACGCCAACGGTGATGGCCGTCAGGCCGGTTTTACCGCCTGCCGCCGTACCCGCTGCAGATTCGATGTACACCGCCGCAGGCGCCGCACCCACCAGACCAGAGAAGACGCTGCTCAGGGAGTCGGTGGTCAGCGCTTTGCCGCCATCAATAATCTGACCGTCTTTATCCAGCAGGTTGGCCTGACCGGCCACCGCGCGAATGGTACCGGTGGCGTCAAATACCGCGGTCATCACCAGCGCCAGCACGCTTGGCAGGATCACCGGGTTCAGCGCGCCGACGATATCCAGGCTGCCGATCAGGGAGTTGCCTTTGTCATCGCTCAGCGACGGCATGGCGAAAATACCGGAGAAGTGAACGGTCGGATCGAAAATCAGGCCGACGATGGAAATGCCAATAATGGTCAGCAAAATGCCGCCCGGCACCTTCAGTTTTTCCAGGCCGATAATCACCGCCAGACCGATGAGCGACATAATGACCGGGAAGCTCGCGAAATGACCGAGCGCTACCGGCAGGCCGTCCAGCGGGTTCTTGATGACCAGACCCACGCCGTTGGCAGCGATCAGCAGCAGGAACAGGCCGATACCGATACCGGTGCCGTGCGCCACGCCCTGCGGCAGGTTGCGCAAAATCCAGCTACGGATGCCGGTGGCAGAAATAACGGTAAACAGTACGCCCATCAGGAACACGGCGCCGAGGGCAACCGGTACGCTGATCTGCTGGCCCAGCACCAGACTGAACGCGGTAAAGGCGGTCAAAGAGATGGCGCAACCAATCGCCAGCGGCAGGTTCGCCCACAGGCCCATTACGATGGAGCCCACGCCGGCCACCAGGCAGGTGGCGACAAAGACAGCCGCAGGCGGGAAGCCCGCCTTGCCCAGCATGCCCGGCACCACGATGACGGAGTAAACCATCGCCAGAAACGTGGTCAGACCGGCAACGACTTCCTGGCGCACGGTGCTGCCACGAGCCGAAATTTTAAACATGGCGTCAAGTGAACCGCCGGTACGCGCAGATGGCGTAGACATAGAAAACATCCCCTGAGAGTTTTTATAGAACGTCCATAAGCGTGGTGGAGACACCGCTGCCAGCTAAAACGTCAAATCCGTGTGTTGCGTTTGCGACGAAAGGGCGTCACAAAAAAAGCAAACGTTTAGCTCCGCGCTTATAAAACGGGTGGTCAAATTAAGGCAAACGATTATCCAGCCTAATACCCGCCCTTTTCAACTGAACTTTGTCGTTTTTCGCTAAAATTCACTTATGACGATGAAGAAATAAACAGAGGATGCGCAAACGTTATCGTCTATGCGCAATTTGTTTACATTTCAATCCTCGCCCGGGATCGTTAACGGGCCACCTTGTTGCAGGGTTCTTTGCCAGCCAGGACTAGTTTCCACTTTTTGCTTCCATGCCTGAATATGCGGCAGATTAGCAATGCCGCCGCGCGCCAGCAGAGCAAAGAGGGGGAAGCTCATCTGAATGTCGGCCATGCTTAACGTCTCTCCGGCAAACCAGCTGTTTTTAGCAAGATGTGAGTCAATAAAGCGCGCATGGGTCTCCAGCTGGGGGTTGAGATACGCTTTCTGTACCCCCTGCCCCAGCGCCTTGCCCAGCGTTCGGATGCCAAACGGCACGGGCGGCTTGCCCAGGCTGCTGAAGACCAGCTTCATGAGCAGCAGCGGCATCAGCGACCCTTCTGCGTAATGCAGCCAGAAGCGGTATTGCACCTTATGCGCGGGGTCTAAAGGCTTCAGCCGCGATTCGGCATCATAGGTTTCCTGCAGATATTCCAGAATGGCGCCTGACTCCGCAAGGATCAGCCCGTTATCTTCAATGACCGGCGATTTGCCCAACGGATGCACCTTTTTGAGGGACTCGGGTGCCAGCATGTTCTTTTCGCGCTGGTAGTGAACAATCTCATAAGGCAGGGCGAGCTCTTCCAGCGCCCAGATCACGCGGTGCGAGCGCGACTGGTTAAGGTGATGTACCGTGAGCATGATTTTCTCCTGTTATTCATACTTTTTAACTATAGAAAATCGAACAACACCGCGAAAAAATTTCGTCTAAAAAACGGCTAGCGCGGCTGGCGAAAAAACGGGTCTTGCATAGAATTAAAGTGTCAGCACAATCCGGAACCTCCCCAACCAGCTCGACACGAGGGGTGCTGATGTCGGGGGAAACCCTCCCGTGAACCAGCGGGATAGAGAGAAAGACAAAGACCGGGAAAAACTAAAGCGCCCTTAGTGGCGCTTTAGTTCTTTATTATGCTTTTTGCCGCAAGAACTTAATCCTCCTCCAGCAGCCGCGCCCCGGTCCCCTGCTCGCCCAGCCTGTCGCCAGGGTTACGTAGCGGGCAGTCGCTACGGGACAGGCAGCCGCAGCCGATACAGCCGTCCAGCTCGTCACGCAGCGCCACCAGCGTGTGGATACGCCTGTCCAGCTCTTCACGCCACTGGGACGAAAGCTCTTTCCACTCTTTCGGGCTAAGCGTGTGCCCTTCCGGCAACACGCCGAATGCCTCACCGATCGTCGCCAGGGGAATGCCGATGCGTTGCGCAATTTTGATAATCGCCACGTAGCGGAGCACGTCACGGGTATAGCGGCGCTGGTTTCCGCCGTTACGGATGCTTTTAATTAACCCTTTGCTTTCATAGAAGTGGAGCGCCGATACCGCGACGCCGCTTCGCTTTGCCACTTCGCCGGGGGTTAAAAGCGCTTTAATGCGCGGCAATCTCTTTTCCATAAAACCTCTTTACCTCAAGTTAACTTGAGGAATTATACTCCCCCGCAGAGAAAACGACGAATCAACCGAGAAAGTTGTATCTACAGAGGGGCAACCTTATGTCGCATCAGCAAATTATTCAGACACTTATTGAATGGATTGACGATCATATCGACCAACCGTTGAACATTGATGTGGTCGCAAAAAAATCGGGCTATTCGAAATGGTATTTACAGAGAATGTTCCGCACGGTCATGCACCAGACGCTGGGGGAATACATTCGCCAGCGCAGGCTCCTGCTGGCGGCGCAGGCGTTACGCTCAACGCAGCGGCCGATTTTTGATATCGCGATGGATCTTGGCTATGTTTCGCAACAAACCTTTTCCCGCGTGTTTCGCCGCGAGTTTGACCGTACGCCGAGCGATTATCGCCACCAGTTGAATTAATGGATATCAGTGCAAAGGTTGCTGCTGCCAGGTCATAAACTCCTGGGGCGGCATCGCTTTCGCGAAGTGCCATCCCTGACAGAACTCAACGCCGCGCTTCAACAGCCAGCTCACCTGCTCAGCCGTCTCAACCCCTTCCGCAATGGTTTTAAGCCGCAGGCTTTGCGCCATCTCGATAATATGCTCGGCGATCAGGTGGCTGGTACTGTTGGTGGTTAAGGTGTCGATAAACGATTTATCGATTTTCAGAATATCCACGTTCAACGAGTAGAGGTTGTGCAGGTTGGAATAACCGGTCCCGAAATCATCGATCGCCACTTCATAGCCCGCCTGACGGAAGGCCTGAATCACCGGCGTGGTTTTTGGCACATCGATAAAGCCGCGTTCCGTCACTTCAATTTTAATTTGCTGGGCGCGTACGGCGTAGTGCCGGGCCTTGTCAGAAATCATGGCGATCAGCCGCGAGGAGTGGAAGTCCGTGGCCGACAGGTTGATCGAAATATAGAGATGCGGATGCGCCGCCAGGAAATGGCCCAGATCGCTGAACACCTCCTCAACGACATAATCCGTGATCCGCTCGCTCATTCCCTCTTTTTCCGCAAGCGGAATAAAGTCAGCCGGGCTCATTACCTGCCCATTGAAACCAGGCCAGCGCAACAGCGCCTCTGCCCCCACACACTGGTTGTTCTTGATATCAATAATCGGCTGATAGTGCACACAAAGCTGGCGCTTGTTCAGCGCCCGGTGCAGTAAGCGCCCCGGCGAATTAAGCTCACGATGGGTGCGGGACCACACCAGCAAAATAATAATGCTGCAGATCATTCCCAGCGGTAGCGTCAACGTCGCCTGGTGATAGAGCGTTTCATAAAAACGTTTATCTGACGTCGACACGATGGCGGCAATAGGCCGATTTGTCGATTTCACGACGGTATAGAAACGGTTATCTTTTTGAAATACCGATTCCTTATCCCGAATCATCGAATTTAATAAAGTCGCATTGGCTTTCTGGCTGACGGAAAAGAAGGCATTAGTTACCGTGTCGTATACCCCCCATGCGAGGGAATGATCGGTAGACATCACTTCACTGTAAGAAAGCGGATTGACAACCACGACATAATTTCCGCGCTGCATATATGTCATTTTATAGCCAGTATAAAATGGCGTATCGCGAAAATAATAGATAGCAACGTCAGGTTTACGCGTGTAATTAGCGACCGGAATGACGTAGGGTTGATCCGGTGTAAAAACGGTCGAACAAAGAAAATTCTGACCTTCAGCATAAATTAAATCGGCGACAAACAGGCGGCCACGAACAACGTTCAACATATATTGACGATGTTCCGGCGTACAACGTTCACCCTGATATTTTTCTGCCTCGCCCCTGGCCAGTTCAACTTGTTGAATTACCAGTTCTGTTTTGTCTAAAGCCAGTTCAGCAAATGTCCGTAGCTGAGCGCTCGTTTCCGACTCGGCTCTCAGCTGGGCAAACCATAGAGCAAGCATCACCGGCAGCATAACTACCATGATGATCCCTACCACTCTGAGCATTTTGCGCCGCGCGCTACGATTCATTTCCCGCCCTATATCCCTGCATGTTGTACGCCTGTAGTAATGAAGGCCGGATGCTTTGTTAAACAGGTGATTACGTTGCATGAATCATGCGAAGTTAGCAACTGACTTTTAGTATTAAAAATCTTAAATTTCGTTATGACGATAATATTTTCCCGTAAGCTAAACTGTAAGTATTCGTTCCGTTTTAATTAAGGAAAATAATTATCCATCGCGTACGGGAGGTTTGAAGAGAACACAACAGAGGATCGCTGATTAAGCAAAACTTCTGGCGGCATGAAAAAAGTACAACGCCAACGTGACGTTTCATCCTATTTCTGCGGGTATATTTTGTTCGTTGTTTTATAAATAATCAGACATCACCACAATATTATCAGAAAATAATGCTTCTCCTAAAAACGGCACGGCTGGACGTCTCTTTGCCTCCAGATGCTCTTCCCCGCTTGCCCGGCGGGCATTACCCCGCACGTTGTGGGTCCGCATCCCTTTGTACGAAGGCAGTCCCGTACCGCACACTCTTTTTCCGGCTAATAAAATCCCCTTTTTGGCTACGCAGACACTGGCGAATAAATCAACAAATGTGATATAGTTCACACATATTGTGTAACGAGAAACACTGTTTCATTCAGTTCGTCTGTTTTGTAGAGGATGGGTTTTATGGCAACCATTACTACCAGCATGGTTCTCCTGCGCTGGCCCTTGTTGAGTGCGTTTTTGATGTTTTTAGCCAGCACGCTGAACATTCAGTTTCGTAAATCCGACTACGCGGGTCTTGCCGTCATCAGTACCCTGCTAGGGCTTGGCGCGGCTTGCTGGTTCGCAACGGGCCTGCTGGGCATCACCCTGCTGGATATGGCCGCCGTCTGGGAAAATATTAAAGTAGTGATGGTTGAGGCGATGAGCCACACGCCACCAGACTGGCCGATGGTCATTACCTGATCCCTTCAGCAACAAAAAACCCAGACGATGTCTGGGTTTTTTGTTTTAGCATCCGTTGATCAGAACGGGATGTCGTCGTCGAAGTCCATTGGCGGTTCGTTAGACGGGGCAGGAGCAGACTGCTGCTGCGGACGAGACTGCGCGCCGCCGCTGAACTGGTTGCCGCCCTGTGGCTGCTGAGGCTGACCCCAACCGCCCTGCTGCTGGCTGCCACCGGCTGGTGCGCCGCCGCCCTGACGGCCACCCAGCATTTGCATGGTGCCGCCCACGTTCACCACCACTTCCGTGGTGTATTTTTCCTGACCGGATTGGTCGGTCCATTTGCGGGTACGCAGCTGGCCTTCGATATAGACCTGAGAACCTTTACGCAGATACTCACCGGCCACTTCGGCCAGTTTGCCAAACAGCACAACGCGGTGCCATTCGGTCTGCTCTTTCATTTCACCGGTCGCTTTATCACGCCAGGATTCGGAAGTAGCCAGCGTAATGTTGGCAACTGCGCCACCACTCGGCATGTAGCGTACTTCCGGGTCCTGGCCCAGATTACCGACGAGAATCACCTTGTTTACGCCTCTGCTGGCCATGTTCGTGTCTCCTGAATACGTTTCTTAATAGTGTAAACGCGCGAGTGTACCATTTCCACGCGGCAATTTGCATAGTTGCGTGGTCGGTTCAGAAATATCCCGCGAACTCGACATTGTTACACAGCGAATCAGAAAATGCATTCCAATACTGTATATTCAAACAGGTCATTTTGTGTCATAATTAGCCGTTTCTGACAGCCGTTTGTCCTTCAAACAAACCAGGCAATCCGTGTTCCAACCGGGAAAGGTGAATGGATAAGATCGAAGTTCGGGGCGCCCGCACCCATAATCTCAAGAATATCAACCTCATAATCCCTCGCGACAAACTCATCGTCGTGACCGGGCTTTCGGGGTCAGGCAAATCCTCACTGGCTTTCGACACCTTGTATGCCGAAGGACAGCGTCGTTACGTTGAATCGCTCTCGGCGTACGCGCGTCAGTTCCTGTCGCTGATGGAAAAACCGGATGTCGACCATATTGAAGGGTTATCGCCTGCTATCTCTATTGAGCAGAAGTCTACCTCGCATAACCCGCGTTCAACGGTCGGTACCATTACCGAAATTCATGACTATCTGCGTCTGCTGTATGCCCGCGTGGGTGAGCCGCGCTGCCCGGACCACGATGTCCCGCTGGCGGCACAGACCGTGAGCCAGATGGTGGATAACGTGCTGTCGCAGCCGGAAGGCAAACGCCTGATGCTGCTGGCACCGATCATCAAAGAGCGTAAAGGCGAGCACACCAAAACGCTGGAGAACCTGGCAAGCCAGGGCTATATCCGCGCCCGTATCGACGGCGAAGTGTGTGACCTGTCCGATCCGCCAAAGCTTGAGCTGCAAAAGAAACACACCATCGAAGTGGTGATTGACCGCTTTAAGGTGCGTGACGATCTCGCCACGCGTCTGGCTGAATCCTTTGAAACCGCGCTGGAACTCTCTGGCGGCACGGCCGTGGTCTCCGACATGGACGACCCGAAAGCGGAAGAGCTGCTCTTCTCCGCCAACTTCGCCTGCCCGATTTGCGGCTACAGCATGCGCGAGCTGGAACCGCGCCTGTTCTCGTTCAACAACCCGGCGGGCGCGTGCCCGACCTGTGACGGTCTGGGCGTGCAGCAGTATTTCGATCCGGATCGCGTGATCCAGAACCCCGAGCTGTCGCTCGCGGGCGGTGCGATTCGCGGCTGGGATAAGCGTAACTTCTACTACTTCCAGATGCTGAAGTCGCTGGCGGAGCACTACAAATTCGACGTTGAAGCGCCGTGGGCGAGCCTGAGCCCGAACGTGCACAAAGTGATCCTGTTCGGTTCCGGCAAAGAGAACATCGAGTTCAAATACATGAACGATCGCGGCGATACCTCCGTGCGTCGCCACCCGTTCGAAGGGGTGCTGCACAATATGGAGCGCCGCTACAAAGAGACCGAATCCAGCGCGGTGCGCGAGGAGCTGGCGAAGTTCATCAGCAACCGCTCCTGCGCCACCTGCGAGGGCACGCGTCTGCGTCGCGAAGCGCGCCACGTGTTTGTGGAAAACACGGCGCTGCCGACCATCTCAGACATGAGCATCGGCCACGCAATGGACTTCTTCAACAACCTGAAGCTTTCCGGCCAGCGTGCGAAAATCGCCGAAAAAGTGCTGAAAGAGATCGGCGATCGCCTCAAGTTCCTCGTGAACGTTGGCCTGAACTACCTGACGCTTTCCCGCTCGGCGGAAACGCTCTCCGGCGGTGAAGCCCAGCGTATCCGTCTGGCGAGCCAGATTGGCGCGGGCTTAGTCGGCGTGATGTACGTGCTGGATGAACCGTCCATCGGCCTGCACCAGCGCGACAACGAGCGTCTGCTCGGCACGCTGATCCACCTGCGCAATCTCGGCAACACGGTAATCGTGGTGGAGCACGACGAAGACGCAATTCGCGCCGCAGACCACGTGATCGACATCGGCCCGGGCGCGGGCGTGCACGGCGGCCAGGTGGTGGCGGAAGGTACGCTGAAGGACATTATGGCGGTGCCCGAGTCGCTGACCGGCCAGTACATGAGCGGCAAGCGCAAAATTGAAGTGCCAAAACAGCGCGTCGCGGCGAACCCGGAAAAAGTGCTGAAGCTCACAGGAGCGCGCGGCAACAACCTGAAGGACGTCACCCTGACGCTGCCGGTTGGCCTGTTTACCTGCATTACCGGCGTGTCCGGTTCCGGTAAATCGACGCTGATCAACGATACGCTGTTCCCGATTGCGCAGACGGCGCTGAACGGCGCGACGCTGGCCGAGCCTGCACCGTACCGCGACATTCAGGGGCTGGAGCATTTCGACAAGGTTATCGACATCGACCAGAGCCCGATTGGCCGTACGCCGCGTTCCAACCCGGCGACCTATACCGGCGTCTTCACGCCCGTACGTGAACTCTTCGCCGGCGTACCGGAAGCGCGTTCGCGCGGGTATACGCCAGGACGTTTCAGCTTTAACGTGCGCGGCGGCCGCTGTGAAGCGTGTCAGGGCGACGGCGTGATCAAGGTTGAGATGCACTTCCTGCCGGATATCTACGTGCCGTGCGACCAGTGCAAAGGCAAGCGCTATAACCGCGAAACGCTGGAGATTAAATACAAAGGCAAGACCATCCACGAAGTGCTGGACATGACCATCGAAGAGGCGCGCGAGTTCTTTGACGCCGTCCCTGCGCTGGCGCGTAAGCTGCAGACGCTGATGGACGTAGGTCTGACCTACATTCGCCTGGGGCAGTCAGCAACAACCCTGTCCGGCGGTGAGGCGCAGCGCGTGAAGCTGGCGCGCGAGCTGTCCAAGCGTGGTACCGGCCAGACGCTCTACATTCTGGATGAACCGACCACCGGCCTGCACTTTGCGGATATCCAGCAGTTGCTTGAGGTGCTGCATCAGCTGCGCGATCAGGGCAACACGATTGTGGTCATCGAACATAATCTTGACGTGATTAAAACCGCGGACTGGATTGTCGATCTCGGTCCGGAAGGCGGCAGCGGCGGGGGTGAAATCCTCGTCTCCGGTACGCCAGAGACCGTTGCAGAGTGCGAAGCCTCGCACACCGCGCGCTTCCTTAAACCGTTGCTGTAATTGTTACACGGAGAGCTGCTGTCGGGTCGCTTCCGGCAGCAGCTCAACCGCCTGCTTGTAGGACGCATCCACCAGATAGTAAATTTGTGAGCCGGGCAGCGAGCCGTCCAGATAAACGGTACTCCAGTGCGCCTTATTGAGGTGCTGGCTCGGCCTCACATCATCATGCTGCTGACGTAATAGATCCGCCAGTTCCGGGCTGGTTTTCAGCGACGCCGCCGGGCGCCCTTCAACCTCTTTCACCATCGCAAACAGCACGTCTCCCACTTTGATCTGCGTGGCTTTCCAGTCGCTGTGAACGCTTTGTTCCGCGCCAGGCTTGCTCATGCAGTACTGAAGTATCTCCGAAATTGTCATCTTTATTCCCCTTGTAGCGTTGCGATAATTTTACGCGAACCACCGTGAATGCGATGTTCTCCCAGCCAGATCCCTTGCCACGTTCCCAGCATTAGCCGCCCGTTATGAACCGGTAGCATCAGCGATACGCCCAGCAGAGAAGATTTGATATGCGAAGGCATGTCATCTGCGCCTTCATAATCGTGCTCGTAGGAGGCGTTGTCCGGAACCGTCTTCAGGAAATGGTGTTCCATATCAGACCGGACGGTAGGGTCGCAATTTTCATTAAGCGTGAGGGAGGCTGACGTGTGCTGAAGCAGCAGATGCAGTAAACCCGTTTTGACGCGCGACAGGTCGCGGAGTTGCCCGATGACTTCGTCCGTCACAAGGTGAAACCCGCGGGGTTTAGCGCTTAAGGTCAGGGTCTGTTGATACCACATGAGCTGCTCCGTTCTGAAAGATGAATATTTCTAAGTGTGCAGCAAGAAGGCGAAAGGTAAAACCCGCAGCGGCGGATTTGTTCAAAAAAGAATCAAACCCGCCGCTCAAGAACTAATACTCGGAGTTAACAATCACCTCCTCGCCAAACTTGCCTGCCATCGGCAGCGGTCGATAGGTCGAGTTAGAGGCACGCAGCACCCGGATCGCTCTGGCCCCCACATCCTGCGCCGCGGTAATGTCGTTATCCGAATCACCGTAGAACACTTTGATGTTTTTCTGCTCCAGCCACTGGGTTTTGGTGTTTTGTCCCTCTTTATCACCGGCAAAAATGACCGGATTCATGCTGGCTGCCGGGATCTGAAAATCGTCCTGCAGGGTTTTGGAGACGGTCTCCGTTTTGGTCTGGCTACGGCCGGTGACAAAGTAAATGCTGTCGCCGCGCTTAACGTGCATGGCGATCAGCGCGCGGGCCACCTCTTTCGGAATGCTGAACTCATCCCAGCCGTTATTCATTTTTTCCCAGAACTCCGGGTTCTTCAGATACGCTTCGCTGTCCGGAGAATATGTTTTCTTGCCACGCCAGAAGCCAGGGCTTGAGAACAGCACGGTATCGTCAATGTCGAAGCCCACGGCCATTGGCGGGCGGCCCATCAGGCTGTTTTCGATTTGGGCCACGGAAACCCAGTGAATGGGTGCCTGCTCGGCAAGGATGGCGGCGGTGGTACCGGTGTAAAGCGGCGTCGGTGCGGAAGCTCGCGCGACGACGGCGCTATTAAGCGAGAACAATAAGCAGGCGGCGCTGAGCGCCAGTGTGATCTTGCGCATATTTTCCCCTGAATATTCAGTTTGTTATCTTTATATTTTGAGTGGATGGTCAAAAATCTATCCGACCATAACCCCGGCGGGAGGGGAAGGAAAGGAGTTTTTACTTATAAAGATGAATAAAAAGAAGACGATCACAAAGTGCCGGGGGACGTGTTTATGCAGTCTGATGCCCTCACCCCAGCCCTCTCCCGGTGGGAGAGGGCTGGGTTAGTGAGCATTTACATTACAGCAGCAAACGCCTGCGCCACGCGCTGGACGTTGCCGGCATTCAGGCCCGCCACGCACATACGGCCGCTGGCGATCAGGTAGACACCGAACTCGTCACGCAGGCGATCGACCTGTGCCGCGCTCAGTCCGGTATAGCTGAACATCCCGCGCTGCTTGAGCAGATAGTCGAAGTTATGCCCCGGCACCGCCTCTTTCAGCACGTTAACAAGTTCCTGACGCATCGACAGAATGCGCTTGCGCATCGCTTCCACTTCCGCAAGCCAGGTGGCTTTCAGCTGTTCATCGCCCAGAACGGTCGCCACCACCTGCGCACCAAAGTTCGGCGGGCTGGAGTAAATACGGCGGACCGTCGCTTTCAGTTGGCCAAGAACACGCCCCGCGGCTTCGGCGTCTTCACACACCACGGACAGACCGCCAACGCGCTCGCCGTAGAGAGAGAAGATTTTTGAGAAGGAGTTGCTGACCAGCGCTGGCAGCCCGGCGCTGGCAACGGCGCGGATGGCGTAAGCATCTTCTTCCATGCCCGCGCCAAAGCCCTGATAGGCGATGTCGAGGAACGGGATCAGGTTACGTGCCTTCAGCACCTCGATCACCGCATCCCACTGGGCATTGGTGAGGTCCGCCCCGGTCGGGTTATGGCAGCATGGGTGCAGCAGCACGATGCTGCGCGCCGGCAGGGTATTCAGTTTTTCCAGCAGCGCTTCGACGCGCACGCCGTTGGTTTCACTGTCGAACCACGGATAGGTCTCGACCTTAAAGCCCGCGCCTTCAAAGATGGCCACGTGGTTTTCCCACGTCGGGTCGCTGACCCACACGCCGGAATCCGGGAAATATTTTTTCAGGAAATCTGCGCCTACCTTCAGCGCACCCGAGCCGCCCAGCGTCTGGATAGTCGCCACGCGCTTTTGCGCGAGCACCGCGTGGTCCGCACCAAACAGCAGCGGCGCAATCGTATTACGGTAGGTGTTTAACCCTTCCATCGGCAAATAAAGCGAAGCACCGTGCGGGGTTGCGTTAAGACGTGCTTCGGCTTCGGCAACGGCTTTCAGTTGAGGAATGATGCCGTCCTCGTTGTAATAAAGACCAATGCTGAGGTTCACTTTATCGCTGCGAGGATCTTCTTTGAAACGCTCCATCAAGGAGAGAATAGGGTCGCCGGCGTAGGCGTCTACTTTCTGAAACACGCGATGTTCTCCGGATTATTATGAGGCAGGGTTTTCAACAATAAACCGGAAGCGGAATAAGATCGAGGGGATGTTAACAGAAGCGGGATGCATCGCATCCCGTTAAAGCTCAGTCGATGTATTTCATCGCCACCCGTGACGTCAGACGCGTAATAAGTTCGTAAGCACTTACTTTTGTAATCTCAGCAATGCGTTCAACGGGCAGACCTTCACCCCACATCACCGCATCGTCGCCCGCTTTATCCTGCGCGCCGGGCCCAAGATCCACGCAAATCATGTCCATCGCCACGCGGCCGACAATGTTCACTTCACGACCATTGACCAGCACTGGCGTGCCCGTTGGTGCCGCGCGCGGATAGCCGTCGCCGTAGCCCATCGCCACCACGCCAAGCCGCGTGTCGCGCTCGCTGGTCCAGGTACCGCCGTAACCCACCGGCTCGCCCGCTTTGTGCTCCCGCACGGCAATCAGCTTTGATACCAGCGACATCACCGGCTTAAAGCCTAAGTCCGGCCCCCAGGGTTTATTCTCAAGCGGGGAAACGCCATACAGGATAATCCCCGGACGCGCCCAGTCGAAGTGGGACTGCGGCCACAGCAGAATGCCGCCGGATGCCGCAATGGAGCGCATTCCCGGCTTGCCTTCGCAGAAGGTGTTGAAGATATCAAGCTGCTGCTCGGTTGCGCCACATTCGGGCTCATCGGCACGGGCAAAGTGGCTGACGATATTGACCGGCTGACGCACATTTTTGCACTGGCACAAACGCTGATAAAACGCCTCCGCGTTTTCCGGACGCACGCCCAGCCTGTGCATGCCCGTGTCGAGCTTCATCCAGACGGTGACCTGCTCGCTCAGTTCAGCCGTTTCCAGCGCGCCCAGTTGTTCTTCGTTGTGTACCGCCGTGTGCAGCTGCTGGTCTGCAATGGTCGGCAGATCCGAGGCTTCAAAAAAGCCTTCAAGGAGCAGAATCGGTTGCGTAATGCCGCCTGCGCGCAGGCGGAGAGCTTCTTCGAGACGGGCGACGCCAAAGGCGTCGGCATCGGGGAGCGTTCGCGCGGTCTCAAGAAGACCGTGTCCGTAAGCGTTCGCTTTCACGACTGCAACGAGCCTGCTGGCAGGCGCCAGTTCACGCAGACGTTGCAGGTTGTGTCGCAGAGCGCGGCGGTTAATAACAACAGTTGCCGCTTGCATTTGAATTCCTTAGAAATTACTCATCATCATATTGAGGACCGGCATAGTTGTCGAAACGCGACCACTGGCCGTTAAAGGTCAGACGTACCGTACCGATGGGGCCGTTACGTTGCTTACCAATAATAATTTCGGCGATCCCTTTCAGGTCGCTGTTCTCGTGATAGACCTCATCACGGTAGATGAACATGATTAAGTCGGCATCCTGCTCAATGGAGCCGGATTCACGCAGGTCGGAGTTGACCGGGCGTTTGTCTGCACGCTGTTCCAGAGAGCGGTTAAGCTGCGACAGCGCCACCACCGGCACGTGCAGCTCTTTGGCTAACGCCTTGAGCGAGCGGGAAATCTCTGCAATTTCCAGCGTACGGTTGTCGGAGAGCGACGGGACGCGCATCAGCTGAAGGTAGTCGATCATGATAAGGCCGATGCCGCCGTGTTCACGGGCGATGCGGCGCGCGCGGGAGCGCACTTCCGTCGGCGTCAGGCCGGAGGAGTCATCGATGTAGATGTTCCGTTTTTCCAGCAGAATGCCCATGGTGCCGGAGATGCGCGCCCAGTCCTCGTCGTCGAGCTGGCCGGTACGGATGCGGGTCTGATCCACGCGCGACAGGGATGCCAGAGAACGCATCATAATCTGCTCCGAGGGCATCTCGAGACTGAAAATAAGCACCGGCTTATCCTGCAACATCGCCGCGTTTTCGACGAGGTTCATCGCAAATGTCGTTTTACCCATCGACGGACGCGCCGCGACGATAATTAAATCCGACGGCTGTAAACCGGCAGTTTTTTTGTTCAGATCGTCATAGCCTGTGTTCACCCCGGTCACGCCGTCGTGCGGCTGCTGGAAAAGCTGCTCTATACGCGCAACGGTGGCGTCGAGCACGTCGGCGATGTTTTTCGGGCCTTCATCTTTGTTGGCACGACTTTCGGCGATTTTGAAGACGCGGGACTCGGCAAGATCGAGCAGGTCTTCACTGGTGCGACCCTGCGGATCAAAACCGGCTTCGGCGATCTCATTCGCCACCGAGATCATCTCTCGGACAACGGCGCGTTCACGCACGATGTCAGCATAAGCGCTGATGTTCGCCGCACTTGGCGTGTTTTTTGACAGTTCTGCCAGATAGGCAAACCCGCCGACGCTGTCCAGCTGCCCCTGACGCTCCAGCGATTCCGCGAGCGTAATCAGGTCAATCGGGCTGCCGGACTCCTGCAGGCGCGCCATTTCGGTAAAGATATGGCGGTGCGGACGGGTGTAGAAATCCTCAGACACCACGCGCTCGGCGACGTCGTCCCAGCGTTCGTTATCCAGCATTAAACCGCCCAACACCGACTGTTCCGCTTCAATCGAGTGCGGCGGGACTTTTAACCCTGCGACCTGGAAATCACGCTCGCGAGGTTCAGTCTGTTTGTTGAAGGCTTTGTTTCCTGCCATAGTGAATGGAGTTACCGAGATAAAGAGTGGGTCGAAAGATTACCATATTTTTCTTACGGAGGGAGCATGGCAACGCGCATTGAGTTCCAGAAACACGGCGGTCCTGAAGTGCTGAAAGCGGTGGAGTTTACCCCCGCTGCGCCTGGCGAGAACGAAATTCAGGTTGAAAACAAAGCTATCGGCATTAACTACATTGATACTTATATTCGCGGCGGTCTCTACCCACCTCCGTCAATGCCGAGCGGCCTGGGCACTGAGGCGGCCGGCATCGTCAGCAAAGTGGGCAGTGCGGTTAAGCACATTAAAGAAGGCGATCGTGTGGTATATGCACAGTCTGCCCTGGGCGCTTACAGCTCCGTCCACAACGTCCCGGCGGATAAAGCCGCCCTGCTGCCTAACGCCATCTCCTTTGAGCAGGCGGCGGCCTCCTTCCTGAAAGGCTTAACCGTTTACTACCTGCTGCGTAAAACCTACGAGATTAAACCCGACGAGCAGTTCCTGTTTCATGCTGCCGCCGGTGGCGTGGGGCTGATTGCCTGCCAGTGGGCGAAAGCCTTAGGCGCGAAGCTGATCGGCACCACAGGCAGTGCGCAAAAAGCCCAGCGTGCGCTGGACGCGGGCGCGTGGCAGGTGATCAACTACCGGGAAGAGAGCATCGTCGAACGGCTAAAAGAGATCACCGGCGGCAAAAAAGTACGCGTCGTGTATGACTCGGTGGGGAAAGACACCTGGGAAGCGTCGCTGGACTGCCTGCAGCGTCGCGGGCTGATGGTGAGCTTTGGTAACGCCTCAGGCGCTGTCACCGGCGTCAATCTCGGCATTCTGAATCAGAAAGGGTCGCTGTACGTAACGCGCCCTTCTTTGCAGGGTTACATCACCAACCGGGAAGAACTGGAGGAAGCCAGCAACGAGCTGTTCTCGCTAATAGCCAGCGGCGTGATTAAGGTGGATGTGGCGGATGCGCAGAAATACCCGCTAACCGATGCGCAGCGCGCGCATAAGGTGCTGGAAAGCCGGGCGACGCAGGGTTCAAGTCTGCTAATTCCCTGACCCCCAAAAAGAAATTGGGCTTCCCGTGGGAAGCCCTTTCTTTTTTTAGTTCGGCTGTATGTAGGGTACAGCTCGATGAATTCTGTAGCGGCAGCCATAGTGACAGATTCGATAAGTAAATCCTATTCTGTTCTAAGCCATGCTGCCGGAAAAGTTACAAGTATGTGACGAACCCCTCAATACCTTAGTAACGGAAGCGGTTATTGCGCTGATAAGTCGGCAGTTTTGGCGCTTTAATCGCCCGTATTACCCACACCACGGCGATAGCCAGCAGCAGCCACGGCAGCAGTTTGATCGTCAGGGCAAATAATCCGCCGATAAACATAACCACCGTGGCCACAACGAGCGCGGCCAGAATACCGAGCAGCGACACGCCCGTGACCATCAGCATGACAAAAAAGCCAATCACAAAAAGTAGTTCAAGCATGGTGCTCTCCCACGAGTTCCCGAATGATACTGCAATCATTACAAGAATCATGCCAAAGCTAACCTATTGTTCTTAAAGAAAAACGCCCCGCGAGGATCCGCAGGGCGTGGTGAATTTGACGATCTTTTAGCGAAATTATCGCTTATCCGCCACCAGCCGCAGCGCATGTTCCAGCACCTCAATATCGGCACCGGCTTTATGCGCGTTCTCACTGAGGTAGCGACGCCACTGGCGCGCGCCCGGAATACCCTGGAACAGGCCAAGCATATGGCGGGTGATGTGGCCAAGATAGGTGCCATTGCTCAACTCGCGCTCAATGTAAGGGTACATGGCACGCACGACGGTAACCGGATCGGTGTCTGCGCCTGCAACGTCAAAGATTTCGCGGTCGACGGTCGCCAGAATGCCCGGATTTTGATACGCCTCGCGCCCGACCATCACGCCATCCATATGCTCAAGGTGCGCTTTCGCCTCTTCCAGCGACGTAATACCGCCGTTGATTGACATCGTCAGGTGCGGGAAATCACGTTTCAGCTGGTACACGCGCGGGTAGTCCAGCGGCGGGATCTCACGGTTCTCTTTCGGGCTAAGGCCTGAAAGCCAGGCTTTGCGGGCGTGGATGATAAACATCTCACACTCGCCTTTCCCTGACACCGTATTGATGAAATCACACAGGAATTCGTAGCTGTCCTGGTCGTCGATGCCGATACGGGTTTTGACCGTCACCGGAATGGAGACCACATCGCGCATCGCTTTGATGCAGTCCGCCACCAGCTGTGCGTTGCCCATCAGACAGGCGCCGAACATGCCGTTTTGCACGCGGTCGGAAGGGCAGCCAACGTTCAGGTTGATCTCGTCGTAGCCGCGTTCTTCCGCCAGCTTTGCACACTGGGCCAGCGCGACCGGATCGCTGCCCCCCAACTGCAGCGCAACCGGATGCTCTTCTTCACTGTATGCCAGGTAGTCGCCCTTACCGTGAATAATTGCGCCCGTGGTCACCATTTCGGTGTACAGCAGCGTATGGCGGGAGAGCTGGCGCAGGAAATAGCGGCAGTGTCTGTCCGTCCAGTCGAGCATTGGCGCAATAGAGAAACGGTGTGCAGGAAAAGCGGTCTGGTGTTCTGACGACATGGCGAAGTTTTAAGCATCTGGTGGAAAAGGGGCGCTACTATAGCACAAAGAAAAGCCGGAGGCGCAGCGCCCCCGGTGTACTTTAGAACGTCATGCTCAGCTGAGCCCCTGCGCCCCAGGTTTCGTCCTCGCCATACAGACCCATCAGGTCAACATGAACGGTATTGAACGGCGCGAAACCGACACCGCCGGTAAAGACGTTGCTGTCGTTCCCTTTCATATCCGCACGATAACCGGCACGCACCGCCAGCCAGCTCAGCGGAGTCACTTCAGCACCGACCCCAACATACTGCGACGTATCTTCGCTCTTAAATCCTTTGGTTTCGGTCAGATCGCCATCGGCGGTCAGGGTCACCAGATCGTTGTGCCAGGCAGCGCCCGCGGTCACCAGCGGACGGATCTGGTAGGTGTCTTTATAGCTCACCACTTCCCCCGTACGCCCGTTGCGGATGCGGATATCTTTGGTGTCGATATCGCGCGACATCAGGTTTTGCCCGCTCACGCCGACCGTCCAGTTTTCGCCAAAATCAGCGGCAATACCGGCATCGACGTTAAAGCCGGTATCGTCTGTACGGTAGCGGCTATCGTTCCACTTATTACTGTCGTAATCGTAGATCGAGGTGGTGTAGTTATAGATCCAGCTTTTTTGCAGTTTTGGCGTCACGCCCACGGAAACCGGAACGCCGCCAAGGTCAAACTGGCGGGCAACGGCAATACCGTAGTCGGAGATAATCGCCGCCCGACCGGACGCCGTTGAGTTGAGGTTTTTAGTGATCTGGTCCGTGCCGTTCAGCGCAGCGTCCAGGGCAACGCCGGCAGCCACCAGATTGCTTCTTTGAATACCGCGCAGATAATCAATATCCTGCTGGTCGATAGACGAGCTTACCCGGCCATGGGCGTACCCTTTCGCCATAAAGGCCACGGAAAGCACATCGTTAGGGATACTCACGGCAAGGCCTGCTCCTGCCGTCGCGCGAGCGGTTTTGCCCTTGAGATAGTCCAGCTCATCGGCCAGATCTTTGGCCGCGCCCTGGAACTGGTTGATGGAGCCTAACGGATTAGTAATAATCTCGATTGGCGTAAGGTTATCAACCACATCCTTATAGTGATTGATTTTGTCGTTGATGGTATCAATCTCATCCTGAAGATTGTCCTCATCCGTTACCTGCACCCCAACGGACGGCAAAATGACCGTCACGTCATCGTCCGGTTTTGCCTTTGCCAGCAGCGCGGGGTTAATTAACGCCCCGCTACCATAATTGCCCGAAGCAACGCCGGTGCCCCCCATCGCGTCGCTACGTGATTCTGTCCAGGTATTGGCTGCTCCCGCCTGATTTGCCATAAACAAGGAGACAGCGATGCTAACCATCGAAAATTTAAAATGTTTTTTCACAGTATGCCCGTCTTATAGTCTGTTATGAAATAACCCCTGTCTGTTATCCCCCAAACAGGCGCGAACTATTGCTGTGAATAAAGATAAAAAGACCCGCTAATTCATTCCCTAAGTAAAACTTCCTTACGGCCTGTTGTAATTTGTGACGGCCCTCAATATTTATAGAAGAGGAAATTATTTTTTCCCAGGTTTTCCATCGTGCGGCCCAAAAAACTGTGGCGGATGGTCTACCCAGCGATCTTCCCGCGTGGCGGCATAAACCGGATTGAGCGGATAGTAGATGCGGTTGTGCTTCTTGTTGGCCTCTCCCACCACCAGCAACCGCACCTCTTCTTCCGTGTTGTTGATAAAGGTGTGGCATATCCCCGTTCCGGCGGGAAAGCCCACGCTGTCTCCGGGTTCGAGTTTCCACAAATAACCATTAATCCAGGCTTCAGGATAGCCCTCAAGCACGTAGATAAACTCTTCTTCGTCACTTTCCGCATGGGGATAGGACGTCCGACGCCCCGGCGGTAAACGTTCATGATGAATGCCTATACGCCTGAGGCCCAGGCTGCGCGCCAGCGGCGATCCGATGGAAAAAAGCTCGTTACTGTCGGGGTAGGTGGCGTCATCTGGCCCTTCTACGTCGCGCCAGTGCTTGATACAGTCTGGTTTTTTCATTGTTACATTCCCGGTTTGCGATGCGTCAGGTATAGCACAGCCTGGCGGATATCGGTGTTTTTGCCAGAACATGATAAAGTGAGGGTTTTATTTCCCAGAACATCCGAGGTGCTAAATGGATAAGTCCACAAAAGAGCTGTTAGCGCAGGCCGAAAAGCTGTGCGCGCAACGCAATGTGCGCCTGACCCCGCAGCGCCTTGAAGTCTTGCGCCTGATGAGCCTGCAACAGGGGGCGATCAGCGCCTACGATCTGCTCGACCTGCTCCGCGAAAGCGAGCCGCAGGCTAAACCGCCCACGGTGTATCGTGCGCTGGATTTCCTGCTGGAACAAGGGTTTGTGCATAAAGTCGAATCCACAAACAGCTATGTCCTGTGCCATCTTTTCGATCAGCCAACGCATACATCGGCCATGTTTATCTGCGATCGTTGCGGCGTAGTGAAAGAAGAGGGAGCGGAAGGCGTAGAGGACATTATGCACACGCTGGCGGCAAAAATGGGTTTTGCCCTGCGTCATAACGTGATTGAAGCGCACGGGCTGTGTTCTGCATGCGTTGAGGTGGAAGCCTGTCGGCATCAGGATGCGTGTCAGCACGACCACTCAATTCTGATAAAGAAAAAGCCGCGTTAGCAGCAAAATAAAGGCGGCTCTTAAGCCGCCTCTGTGGGTTATTCAGCGTTACCAGCGGTAATCGTTACGCGTTTCCCAGTCTTTGACTTCATTTTCCGCCTGGTCTTTCGCGTAGCCGTAACGTTCCTGAATTTTACCGACAAGCTGATCGCGCTTGCCTTCAATGACGGTCATATCGTCATCAGTCAGCTTACCCCACTGTTCTTTCGCTTTACCTTTGAACTGCTTCCAGTTGCCGCCGATTTCGTCTTTATTCATCATCGTGTCCTCTTAGTTAAGCGTCGGGTCGTAACGTCCGTTACGTTCTTTTCTGCTGGACGTGATAATAATTGTAGCTAAGGATTCGGCGGTTGATTTCATATTCGGAATCTTTAACCGTCACGATATATCGTGACGGGAAGGAAGCCATGTATTATTTTGCCAGTGGCGATGCCAGATAAAGGCAAGCGAGAGGCCGCGCAGCGAGAGAAAGACCGCAAGCGCCAGCCACAAACCGTGATTCCCCAGCCACGGAAGCGTCAGCAGCGTCAAACCAAACCCCGCCGCCGCAACCGCCATACTGTTGCGCATTTCCGCTCCGCGCGTCGCACCGATAAACATGCCGTCCAGCAGATAACACCACACTCCCACCACCGGCAAGATCACCTGCCAGACGATGTAGTGGTCCGCCAGTTCGCGTAAAGCCGGGATCGAAGTGAGTAATGCAATAATGTTACGGCCAAAACAGGCATAGATCAGTGCAAACGTCAGCGCGACCAGTCCCGCTTGTCGACAGGCTGCCCGCCAGACATCCCTAAGCTGCCCACTTTCCCGCGCGCCGTACGCCTGCCCGGAGTGCGCCTCAACGGCGTAGGCGAAGCCGTCCAGCGCGTAGGCGGTAAACGTCAGCAATGTCATCAGGACCGCATTCACCGCGACGATCTCAGGCCCAAGACGGGCACCAAAAACCGTCAATGCGCCAAAACAGAGTTGTAGCAGAAGCGAGCGCAGCATGATGTCACGGTTGAGCGCCAGCAGTTTACGGATATTGCCGCGCCATGCGGTTTTCAGCATTACAAGGGATATCCCGCGCAGGGCCAGCACGCGCCAGACCATCCACAGCCCAATGAGTAAGGTTCCGTATTCGGCAATCGCCGTTGCCAGTGCCGCCCCGCGCACGTCCATATGCAGGCCCATCACCAGCCAGAGATCGAGCACAATGTTGAGAAGGTTTCCCACAACCAGCAAAATCACTGGCGCACGGGCGTATTGCACACCCAGTAACCAACCCAGCAGAACCAGGTTTGCCAGCGAAGCGGGCGCGCTGAGCCAGCGGATTTCCAGGAAGCGACGCGCCTGCTCCAGTACCGCCTCGCTGCCGCCAACAACATGGAGCGCAAGGTCTATCAGGGGCGTGCGCAGTAAAACAATGAGCACCCCCGCGCCAAGCGCCAGGATCAGCGGCTGCACCAGCGCACGCGCCAGACGTAACGGATCTTTCGCACCATACGCCTGTGCCGTGAGCCCGGTAGTACTCATACGCAAAAAGAGCAGCAGCATAAACAGGAAGCTGGTTGCCGTCGCGCCAATCGCCACGCCGCCAAGATAAACAGGGGAATCGAGATGACCAATAACGGCCGTATCGACCAGACCCAGCAAGGGCACGGTGATATTGGAGAAAATCATCGGCAGGGCAAGACGCCACAATGCCTTATCAGATGCCGTCAGCAGTGACATGAGAGATACCGGGAAGGGTAAATGAAGCAGGCTACAGCGGAAGCGTAGCCTGTCAGGAAGAGATTACAGCCATTCGCCGTTACGAATCACGCCAACAGCCAGGCCTTCAATAGAGAAGCTCTGCTCGCGGAGGTCGACCACAATCGGGGTGAACTCGTTGTTTTCGGGCAACAGCTGAACGGTGTTACCCTGTTTTTTCAGGCGCTTAACGGTCACTTCGTCATCAATGCGCGCAACCACCACCTGGCCGTTTCGCACATCCTGCGTTTTGTGAACGGCCAGAAGGTCGCCATCAAGAATGCCGATGTCTTTCATCGACATCCCGCTAACGCGCAGCAGAAAATCAGCGCTCGGCTTGAACATACCAGGATCGACCTGGTAGTGACCTTCAATATGCTGTTGTGCCAGCAGCGGTTCACCTGCGGCAACGCGGCCTATCAGCGGAATGCCCGTCTCTTCTTCCACCAGCAGGCGGATACCACGCGACGCGCCTGACACAATCTCAATCACACCCTTACGCGCCAGCGCTTTCAGGTGTTCCTCGGCAGCATTCGGAGAACGGAAACCCAGACGCTGCGCGATTTCCGCACGCGTGGGTGGCATACCCGTCTGGCCGATATGATCCCGAATGAGATCAAACACCTCTTGCTGCCTGGTCGTTAATGCTTTCATTCCGCCCCCTGGGTGTATATACAGTTATGCTGTGAGTATATACAGTCAAAGGCGATTTTGGAACCAAAAACTGCACAAAAAACCAGGGACTTAATTATTCCTCGAGCATCATCGGAAATGTGACCAAAGCAGCGTGACCCAGGTAATGGCTGCGGTGATAATCGCCAGCAGGACAGCGGCGGAGCCCATATCTTTCGCGCGGCCAGAGAGCTCGTGAAAATCAGAGCCGATTCGATCGACCACGGCCTCAATAGCGCTATTGAGAATTTCCACTATCATCACCAGAAGTACGGAACCGATGAGAAGCACGCGGGTAATGGCATCTACATCAAGGAAACAGGCGATGATAACCGCGACGATAGCGGCGACACCTTCCTGGCGAAAAGCAGCTTCATTGACCCACGCGGCACGGAAACCTTTCCATGAATAGCCGGCGGCTTTGATGATACGCGTCAACCCAGTGGTATTATTGGCCATTAAAAGAACCTTTTTAAAAAAGAGCGTCAGTAACAGGAGCTGCAGCGCGTTTCGCTGCCGCCTGAAGTATGACGGGTAACAACAGAAATTTTGCGCGCTTTCTGTTATCCTTGCGCCGCAATTGCATTATTAACCAGAGGCTTTACATCGTTTATGTCCGGCTGGCCACGAATTTACTACAAATTACTTAATTTACCATTAAGCATACTGGTAAAAAGCAAGTCTATCCCAGCAGAACCCGCGCTGGAACTGGGGCTCGATACGTCGCGCCCTATTATGTACGTTTTGCCTTATAACTCTAAGGCAGACCTGCTAACGCTCCGTGCCCAGTGTCTGGCGCATGATTTACCCGATCCGCTTGAACCACTGGAAGTTGACGGCACTTTGCTGCCGCGCTACGTGTTCATTCACGGCGGGCCGCGCGTGTTTACCTATTACACACCGAAAGAAGAGTCCATCAAGCTGTTCCACGACTATCTCGACCTGCACCGCAGCAATCCTGACCTGGATGTGCAGATGGTGCCGGTATCGGTGATGTTTGGTCGCCGTCCGGGCCGCGAAAAAGGCGAAGAGAACCCGCCGCTGCGCATGCTTAACGGCATCCAGAAGTTCTTCGCGGTCTCCTGGCTGGGACGCGACAGCTTTGTGCGCTTCTCACCTTCCGTCTCCCTTCGCCGAATGGCGGACGAGCACGGCACTGACAAGATCATCGCGCAAAAACTGGCGCGCGTGGCGCGTATGCACTTCGCCCGTCAGCGCCTGGCGGCCGTAGGGCCACGTCTTCCGGCGCGTCAGGACCTGTTCAACAAGCTGCTGGCCTCGAAAGCGATCGCCCGCGCCGTTGAAGACGAAGCGCGCAGCAAGAAAATTTCCCATGAGAAAGCCCAGCAGAACGCCATTGCGCTGATGGAAGAGATTGCCGCGAACTTCTCCTACGAGATGATTCGCCTGTCCGATCGTATTCTCGGCTTTACCTGGAACCGCCTGTATCAGGGCATCAACGTGCATAACGCTGAGCGTGTACGTCAGCTGGCGCACGATGGTCATGAGATTGTCTATGTCCCCTGCCACCGCAGCCACATGGACTACCTGCTTCTCTCCTACGTGCTCTATCACCAGGGACTGGTACCGCCGCACATTGCCGCCGGTATTAACCTGAACTTCTGGCCAGCAGGCCCGATTTTCCGCCGCCTGGGTGCGTTCTTTATTCGTCGTACCTTCAAGGGCAACAAGCTCTACTCCACCGTGTTCCGCGAGTATCTCGGCGAGCTGTTCAGCCGCGGCTACTCCGTAGAGTACTTCGTGGAGGGCGGGCGCTCCCGTACCGGTCGTCTGCTCGATCCGAAGACCGGCACGCTGTCGATGACCATTCAGGCGATGCTGCGCGGCGGTACGCGTCCAATCACGCTCGTGCCAATTTACATTGGCTATGAGCACGTAATGGAAGTGGGCACGTACGCCAAAGAACTGCGCGGTGCGACCAAAGAGAAAGAGAGCCTGCCGCAGATGCTGCGTGGCCTGAGCAAGTTACGCAACCTGGGTCAGGGCTACGTAAACTTTGGCGAGCCGATGCCGCTGATGACGTATCTGAACCATCATGTTCCGGATTGGCGCGAGTCTATTGATCCTATCGAAGCGGTGCGTCCGGCCTGGCTGACGCCAACGGTGAACGGTATCGCGTCCGAGCTGATGGTGCGCATTAACAACGCCGGTGCGGCCAATGCGATGAACCTGTGCTGTACGGCGCTGCTGGCTTCACGTCAGCGTTCCCTGACCCGTGAACAGCTCACGGAGCAGCTGGACTGCTATCTGGACATGATGCGCAACGTGCCGTACTCGGTTGATTCGACAGCTCCTTCTGCTACCGCCAGCGAGCTTATCGATCACGCGCTGCAGATGAATAAGTTCGAAGTCGAGAAAGATACGATCGGCGATATCATCATTCTGCCGCGCGAGCAGGCCGTACTGATGACGTACTACCGCAACAACATCGCTCATATGCTGATGCTGCCGTCGCTCATGGCGGCCATTATCACCCAGCATCGCCGTATTACACGTCAGGAGCTGTTGCGCCACGTTGAGACGCTCTACCCGATGCTTAAAGCGGAGCTATTCCTGCGCTGGAGCAAGGAAGAGCTGGCCGTTGAGCTGGATAAACTGACGGAAGAGCTGCGCCGTCAGGGGCTGATCACCGTTGCGAACGACGAGCTGCACATCAATCCGTCACGCTCCCGTACCCTGCAACTGCTGGCGGCCGGTGCGCGCGAAACGCTGCAGCGCTACGCCATTACGTTCTGGCTGCTGAGCGCGAACCCGTCGATCAACCGCGGCACGCTGGAGAAAGAGAGCCGGACGCTGGCGCAGCGCCTGTCCGTTCTGCACGGCATTAACGCCCCGGAATTCTTCGACAAGGCGGTCTTCAGCTCGCTGGTGCTGACGCTGCGTGACGAAGGCTTCATCAGCGATACGGGCGATGCCGAGCCGGAAGAGACGCTGAAGGTTTACCAGATGCTGGCTGAACTGATTACGTCAGATGTGCGCTTGACGATTGAGAGCGCGACGCAGGGCGAGTAACACAATGCCGGGTTATGACCCGGCCTGACGCCCTGGATAATAAAAAAGGCCCGGTAAGCGCTAACGCTACCGGGCCTTAGTTTTGAGCCTTGTTAAATCACCGCATTCAGCTCAGCAGCGTAAAGGCAATCATCCCGACAATGGCCCCGGTGGTGCCGAGGATGGTTTCCATCAGCGTCCAGGTTTTCAGCGTTTGCGCTTCGGTGGCGCCAGTAAACTTGCCGAACAGCCAGAAGCCAGCGTCGTTAACGTGCGAGACCACAATTGACCCGCCCGCGATGCAGATAGACAGCGCGGCCATCTGCGCACCGGAGTAGTTCAGCTGTTCAATCACCGGCATCACCAGACCCACGGCGGTTAAACACGCCACGGTAGCGGAACCCTGGATGATACGTACCGCCGCAGCCAGCACAAAGCAGGTGACCGCAATCGGCAGACCCATCCCGGTCAGGGCTTCACCCAGAGCCGGGCCCACGCCGGAATCCACCAGCACCTGCTTGAACACGCCGCCTGCACCGATAACCAGCAGGATAATCCCCGCAGGCTGCAGCGCCGCACCGCAGATCTCCATCACCCGGTCTTTTGGCATCCCTTGACGCATCGCCAGGCCGTAAATCGCCACCAGGCACGCCACCAGGATCGCCGTGAACGGATGACCAATGAACTCAAACCATTCGTAGGCGGTAGAACCGACCGGCACAAAGCGCGCGGCGATGGTTTTCAGGCCCACCAGCACCAGCGGGAGCAGGATCAAAGAAAGGCTAAAGCCGAATGACGGCATTTTGCCTTCGCCCAGGTGTGGCTCGGTGATGTCGTCCGGAATGTGCAGTTCAACGTAACGGCTGATGAAGTTGCCCCACAGCGGACCGGCGATAATCATCCCCGGGATGGCCGCGCACAGGCCAATCAGGATCATCCAGCCAAAATCGGCGTGCATCTGGGAGGCCAGCAGCATCGGCGCCGGCCCTGGCAGCAGAAACGCCGCAGCCGCCGCCACGCCCGCAAACAGCGGAATGACCAGCTTCACGAGGTTAGTACCGGTATGGCGCGCCATGGAGAAGGCGACGCTGATGAGCAGCACCACCGCCACTTCGAAGAACAGCGGCAGTGCGCAAATCAGACCGGCCAGGCCAATCGCGTAGTGCGCGCGGCTGTGCCCGAAGGATTTGAGCATTTTGACGGCAATCTGGTCGACCGCGCCCGTCTCATGCAGAATCTTGCCAAACATCGCGCCCAGCGCGACCACAATCGCCAGGAAGCCCAGCGTGCCTCCCATCCCTTTTTCCATCGTCGCGGCGATCTTGTCGAGCGGCATACCGGAAAAGAGACCTGCACCAATAGAAACCACCATCAAAGCAACGAAGGCGTGCATACGCGCCTTCATCACTAAAAACAGCAGCAGCAATACCGAACCCACTGCTGTCAAAACTAGCGTTAATGTACTCAAAACTTACTGCCTTTTGTTAATGACCTCGATGGTGCTGGCTACAACACCTTCCAGCGGCTGATCGATATCAACCACTAAGACGTCTTTTTCATCTTCACCCGGCTCCTGAAGCGCTTCGAACTGCGTCACCAGCATCTGGGTTTTAAAGAAGTGGCCTTTACGCGCTTTCAGACGGCTTTCAATCACCCCGAAATCGCCTTTCAGGTAGATGAACGAGAGGTTCGGATTGCCGTCGCGCAGCAGGTCGCGGTAGTTTTTTTTCAGCGCGGAGCAGACGATCAGGGAAACTTTGTTGGTGCGCTGCATCGCGAACGCGGCGTCATTCAGCGCCTGCAACCACGGTTTGCGGTCGTCATCGTTCAGCGGTTCGCCGGAGGCCATTTTCATGATGTTGCTGCGCGGATGGAGGAAGTCACCATCAAGAAACGCAGCCTGAAGTTGATGCGCCACTTCGCTCGCCACGGCAGATTTACCGCTACCGGACACGCCCATCAGGACGTAAACGTGGTGATCGTGATTAGTCGTGCTCAAAGGGTGTCCCTCAGTCAATTGTTACGGGTAACAGTTATCGGTAACATTGTCCTGCTGGGGCAAAAGAGAAGCAATATCCAAACGTGCGCGAAGTGAATAAGTGTGAGCTACTTCAAATTTGTCAGTTCAAATAGATCCACCCGGTGACAAGGTGAAACCTAAATCTAACATTTTAGGGGTAACCGTCTCTCCACGAATGCGCGCCAGCAGGCGTTCTGCGCCAATGCGGCCCATGCGTTCACGCGGTGTCAGAACGCTCGCCAGACGCGGCTCCATCACCTGACCAATATCGTGGCCGTGGAAGCCGGCAATCGCCATATCCTCAGGGATCTTCAACCCCAGACGCTGGCATTCGAACGCTGCACCGACCGCAAGGTCATCGTTGGTACAGAAAATACCGTCCAGTTGCGGATACTCGCGTCGTGCCTGACGCATCAGCTCAATACCCGAGGTGTAAGATGAGGACTGCTCCACCATCACGCTGTACGGGGTTAAATTTGCGTCGAGCATCGCCTGCTCGTATCCCTTCTGTTTGATGATAGTACGTTCATCAAGACGCGCACCCAGATAGGCAATATGACGATGACCGCGGGCGATGATCGCCGCTGTCATCTGACGAGCCGCTTCAAAGTTATCGAACCCAACGGCGATGTCGAGGCATGGCGACTGGCTGTCCATGAGTTCCACCACCGGAATACCGGCGACTTCAATCATTTTGAGCGTGCGGGCAGTGTGGGTACGTTCGGTTAAAATCAGGCCGTCAATGTTCCAGGAAAGCATTGATTCAAGACGTTCCTCTTCCAGTTCCGGCTTGTACCCGTAGTGGGCGAGCATGGTCTGATAGCCAAACGCATCGGTAACGCTTTCAATGCCGCGCAGAACTTCAGCAAAAACCTGGTTGGTCAGGGAAGGAAGCAGAACGCCCACCGCACGGCTGGTCGCATTGGAGAGAATATCGGGTGCGCGGTTGGGAATATAACCCAGTTCATCAAGGGCGGCGGCAATCTTGCCACGCAACGCCACGGAAACCTGTTCCGGGTTACGTAAAAAACGGCTGACCGTCATTTTGGTCACACCGACGCGATCGGCGACATCCTGAAGTACGGGGCGTTTCTTTTTCATCGTCCTGAGAAATCTTGAAGTGAGAGATTTGCTCAGTTTATCACGGACAAAGCTCAACCTTCCCCGTTTAAAGGGAAGGTTGAGAAATTATTTAGACCGGAGGCAGGTCAAACAGCAGGATTTCGCTTTCGCTGTCGGCGTGCACGGAGAGCGCCTGCTCATCCCAGACGGCCAGACCATCGGCGGTGGTGGCTTTGGTGCCGTTGATAGACACTTCCCCTTTCACCACCTGGATCCACACGCGGCGGTTGGCGGCAATCTGGTGCACGGACTGTTCGTCTTTCGCCAACGCCCAGCGGTACAGCTCCATATCCTGATGCACTTTCAGGGAACCTTCACGCGCGTCCGGGGACAGCACCAGCTGTTTGCCCTGTTTCGCGTCGAAGCGGCGCTGCTCGTAGCGTGGCGTGATGCCGGTCTCTTCTGGAATGATCCAGATTTGATACAGGTGCAGTTTTTCCGTTTTGCTCGGGTTGTACTCAGAGTGACGCACCCCGGTACCCGCGCTCATAATCTGGAACTCGCCCGCCGGCACCTGCTCTTTGTTGCCCATGCTGTCCTGGTGCTCAACCGCCCCTTCCAGCACGTAGGTCAGGATTTCCATGTCTTTGTGCGGGTGGGTACCGAAGCCCTGGCCTGCATCAATCACGTCGTCGTTAATCACGCGCAGCGCGGAGAAGCCCATGAAGTTCGGGTCGTAGTAGTCGGCAAACGAGAATGAATGCCATGAGTCCAGCCAGCCATGATTTGCGTGACCGCGTTCGTTTGCTTTGCGTAAGTAGATCATTGTTTTCACCCTCAGTTCGTTTCGATGGAGTAAGTGTGGACTCAAACGGTCGGGGATCATAGAGGGTGAAAATTGACTCCTCTGTTCAAAAATTATGAACAAGCCCAGAGGAGCCGTTTTTGCTTATTTCGCGAGGGTTACCGTGGCAGGAGAAGCCTGCTCGAAGGCCCGTTCAAGGATTTCAAGGTTGGTCAGAACGTCAGATTCCTTGACGTAATTCGGCGCGCCGCTGGTGAGGGTTTCATACAGTGCATCGTAGACGCGGCCATAGTCGCCGGTTCCCGGTTTCAGCTCTTCTTTGACCGTTACGCCCTCATCGTTCACATACTCCAGCACGCCCACGGAATCGTCCGCCGCAAAGCCCGGTTCGCCTGGCATGATGTTGGCCTTCAGGCTGGTCTCCTGCTGGTCAATGCCGTACTTAATGAACGAACCTTTGGTACCGTGAACGATAAATTTCGGGTAGTCGATTTTCACCAGGTGACTGGTTTTAACGATAGCCTTAAGGTCGCCGTAGAACAGCTGCGCCTCGAAGGTATCGTCCGGGTTGGCTTTATTGCGCAGGCTGCGGATGTCGTAAGCCACGTGGTCCGGGCGGCCAAACAGGGAGATGATCTGGTCCATGGTGTGTACGCCCAGACCATAGAACGAGCCGTCCTGCGGCAGGCCGGGCTGGGTTTCCGCCACCGGGCGGTAGTAATCGAAGTGGCTTTCGATTTCCACAATGTCGCCAAGATTGCCGCTCTCAATCGCCTTTTTCGCCGTCAGAAAACAGCTGTCAAAGCGACGGTTCTGATACGGTGTGACGGTCAGCCCTTTGCTCTTCGCCAGCGTAAACAGCGCTTTTGCTTCGGCAATGGTCGGGGTGAACGGCTTTTCCACCAGCACGTTCTTGCCCGCTTCGAGCGCGCGTTTCGCATAGTCAAAATGGCTGTCGGCATGGGTGCAGACAACCACCAGCTTTACCTGCGGGTCATTCAATACTTCATCGAGATCGCTGGTGAAGTGAATGTGGGAGTACTGCGGGGATTGCTCTTCCGGCTTCGCGCGGCGGCGGTAGATATGGGCCACATGCCAGGTGTCTTTACGGTGGAGGACATACGGAAGGTGGTAACGCGTGGTGCTTTTGCCAAATCCAATAAATGCGCAATGTAGTGTCATGGCTCAGTCCTTTTGGAAGGTTACTGAATCTAACCATAACAAAAAAAAAGCCAGCGAGAAGCTGGCTAAAGTAATACTGGAAGCAATGTGAGCAATGTCGTGCTTTCAGGTTCCCGTAGGGGTCCTCCTGAATGCAAAGCAATAATAATCATTCTCATTCGCACTTGTCCAATACTTTTTGCAAAAAATAGCGGTTGACTCAAATTTTAAAGTCATTGATGTTGGAGGGGTCTTTTAACCGACTGAGGAACAAGGAATGAGTGAGATAGTGATACGCCACGCGGAACCGAGAGATTACGATGCCATTCGTCAGATCCACGCCCAGCCGGAGGTGTACCACAACACGCTACAGGTTCCTCATCCCTCAGAGCAGATGTGGCATGACCGTCTAACCGATCAGCCCGGCATTAAACAGCTGGTGGCTTGTATCGACGGGACCGTCGCCGGGCACCTGTGCATTGCCGTCGCACAACGCCCGCGTCGCAGCCACGTTGCCGATTTCGGTATTTGTGTGGGTGCGCAATGGCAAAATCGGGGCGTTGCCAGCGCGCTGATGCGAACCATGATTGATATGTGCGACAACTGGCTGCGTGTCGATCGCATTGAGTTAACGGTATTTGTTGATAACGAACCGGCAATCGCGGTGTACAAAAAGCACGGGTTCGTAATTGAAGGCACCGGCAGGCGCTACGCCCTGCGCAACGGCGAGTATGTGGATGCGTATTATATGGCGAGAATGAAGTAGTTTGTTGCCGGGTGGCGGCTTCGCCTTACCCGGCCTACGTTCGTGCAGTTGTAGGCCCGGTAAGCGCAGCGCCACCGGGCAACACATCAATACCCCGCCGTCAAATCATCCACCGAACGCGGATCCGACGCGCCAAACAGCGCGCCGTCTGGCCCCACCATAATGCTCTGGGTGCTGCCCATCGCCTCTTTCACAGCAACCTTCTGTCCGCGCTGCTCCAGCAGCTTGATGGTGTCCGGGCTAAAGCCCTTCTCCACGCGCAGCTCGTCCGGCAGCCACTGGTGGTGGAAACGCGGCGCATTGGTCGCCTCGGCGACGTTCATGCCAAAGTCGATGCTGTTCACCACCATCTGTAGCACGGTAGTTATGATGCGGCTCCCGCCAGGGCTGCCGGTCACCAGCCAGGTTTTCCCGTCTTTCACCACGATGGTTGGCGACATGGACGACAGCGGACGCTTCTTCGGCCCCACCGCATTCGCATCGCCGCCGACCAGCCCGTAGACGTTCGGCACGCCCGGCTTGGCGGAGAAGTCATCCATCTCATTGTTCAGCAGAATGCCGCTGTTGCCCGCTACGATCCCGGTACCAAAGGTAGTGTTGAGCGTGTAGGTCACCGCCACCGCATTGCCGTCTTTATCCACCACCGAGAAGTGCGTCGTCTGGTTGCTTTCATACGGCGCCAGCTTGCCGGGGCGGATCTCGCTCGACGGCTTAGCCTTGTTGATGTCGATCTGATCGGCAATGGATTTTGCATACGCCTTGTTGGTCAGCGCCTGCCACGGCACCTTCACGAAGTCCGGATCACCGAGGTATTCCGAGCGGTCGGCATAGGCGCGTTTTTCCGCCTCCGCCATCACCTGCATGGCATCCGCGCTGCCGAAGCCGAACTTGTGCATATCAAAGTTTTCAAGAATATTGAGGATCTGCACGATGTGAATGCCCCCGGAAGACGGCGGCGGCATGGAGAAGACCTCGTAGCCGCGGTAGGTGCCGCTAATCGGCTCGCGCTCGACCGCCCTGTATTCCGCCAGGTCAGCTTTGGTGATAAGCCCGCCGTTCTTCTGCATCTCTTCCGCAATCTGGTCGGCAATCGCCCCTTTGTAGAACGCGTCCGGGCCGTGCTCCGCAATCAGCTCCAGGCTTTTGGCGAGGTTCTTCTGCACCAGCTTATCGCCCTTCTTCAGCGGCTCGCCGTCCTTCCAGAAGATCGCCTTGCTGTTTTCGTGATTGGGAATGACTTCACTGCCGTAGGTCTTGAGGTCGTCCGCCAGGGCGTCATTGACCACAAATCCCTCCCGCGCCAGCCTGATGGCAGGCTGCACCACCTTGTTCAGCGGCATCGTGCCGTATTTTTCCAGCGCCAGCGAGAAGCCCGCAACGGTGCCCGGCGTGCCGGAGGCGAGGTGCGAGGTCAGGGATTTTTTGCTGTCCGGGTTCCCCTGGTCGTCGAGGAACATATCGCGGGACGCCTGAGAAGGCGCCATTTCGCGGAAGTCGATGGCCGTGGTTTTGCCGTCTTTGGTGCGCAGCATCATAAAGCCGCCGCCGCCCAGATTCCCCGCCTGCGGATGCGTTACCGCCAGCGCGTACCCGACCGCGACCGCCGCATCCACCGCGTTACCGCCCTGCTTAAGAATATCGACGCCCACTTGGGTCGCCAGCGCGTCAACCGAGGCCACCATGCCGTGCGTGGCCCGCACGGGGTGAAAAACATCCTCCTCCACGCCATAAGAGACGGGAGGAGCGGCGGGCGGGTTGGCCGCCACGGTAAATGTGCCGCCTGCCATCAGCGCGGCGATGGCGACCCAGCGCAAGAAGGTTGGTTTCATCATTATTGTTCTCCAGGTGAAGGGATCCATATTCCCCGCTTAAGCCTGGTTCACAACTCCTAAAAAATCATCGTCATGGTGAAATCAGGGTAAACTTAAGAGAGACCTCAAGAGGAGGAAATGACAATGAAACGCTTGATGATTATTGCGGCGCTGATCCCGTTTGCCGCGCTCGCACAGCCACTCAACACCATGAACAACCCGAACCAGCAGGGTTACGTTATCCCGAGCCAGCAGCGCATGCAGACCGAGATGATGAGCCAGCAACAGCAGCAGAAAGGGATGCTCAATCAGCAGCTGAGAACGCAGACCCAGATGCAGCAGCAGAGCCTGCAAAACCAGATGAACGCCAACACCCAGCGCGTGCAGCAGGGACAGGTGCGCGAGCAGCCGCTGCCAAATAAAAACGGCGGGATGTTAGGGGGCGGGATGTCGCAAAGCAGCGGTCAGCAGCATATGCTGCCGACCCAGCAGAACGGCAGTATGCTCAATAAATAAATTTCGGGCCGATCTGGTCAATCGCATCGGTACAGATACTGTCCACGCCCCAGCGCAGCAGCTCGGCTGCGCGCTGGGGTTTGTTAACGGTGTAGACCAGAATATGCAGACCCGCGTCTTTCAGCATTTTCACCCGCGCCTCATCCAGCAGCTTGTGGTTCAGATGGATAGAGACGCAGCCTAAGCGGCCCGTCAGTTCACGCCAGTCCTCACGCCACTCGTCCAGCAGCAGCCCGCGCGGCAGCTCAGGTACAGCTGCCTGTGCGGCCTCCAGCGCGTCGATGTCAAACGACGACAGCAGCGGCGCGGTCATGCCTTCCCACAGCTCGCGCGCGGCAAGGGCAATCACTTTGCCCGTCAGCGGCCCGGTGCCGGTGGTCGGTTTGATTTCGATGTTCGCCATCATGCCGTGCTGGCGACAGCGATCGGCCACTTCCGCCAGCAGGGGCAGCGGTTCGCCTTTGAACTCGCCGCTATACCAGCTTCCGGCGTCCACCTTCAGCAGATCGCGCCACGGCAGTTCACCCGCCACGCCCCAGCCGTTGCTGGTGCGTTCAAGGTTGTCGTCATGCAGCAGGAAAATTTCGCCGTCCTTCGACAGCTTGGCGTCGAACTCGATCATCGTGTGGCCGTAGCGCGCGCCGACATCGATCGCCGCAAGGGTGTTTTCCGGGGCCAGCTTACCGCCGCCACGGTGGGCGACGATGTGGGGGTAAGGCCAGTTGCTCATACTCGTTGTCCTGTTTCACCGTCAAAAAGGTGCAGATGGTTTTCCGGCAGGTGGAGCCACAGCGTGCTGCCCGCTTTCGGGCGCTCCTGATGCGCCAGGCGCACCACCATTTTTTGCTCGCCCCAGCGCCCGTGCGCCAGGTTATCTGCACCCAACATCTCCAGCGTGTCCATCACCAGCGGCACGCCGCCGTCCGCCTGTGAGGTTAAACCAATATGCTCGGGGCGGATACCGAGCGTCATCTTACGCCCGGCGTAGCCACGATAGTACCAGTTGATCGGCAGCGCCATCCCGCTTTCCAGTTCAAAGTGGGTACCCGCGCTGCTGATGCGCCCTTCCAGCAGGTTCATCGCCGGGCTGCCGATAAAGCTCGCCACAAAGCGGGTGGCCGGTTTTTCGTACACTTCCACCGGGGTGCCAATCTGCTCGGCAACGCCTTTGTTCATTACCATCACGCGCTGGGCGAGGGTCATCGCTTCGACCTGATCGTGAGTCACGTACAGAGACGTTGTTTTCAGACGACGGTGCAGCTGCTGCAGCTCAAGGCGCATCTGCACGCGCAGCTTGGCGTCGAGGTTAGACAGCGGCTCGTCGAACAGGAATACCGCCGGGTCACGCACGATGGCGCGCCCCATTGCCACGCGCTGGCGCTGGCCGCCGGAGAGCTCGCGCGGACGGCGCTTCAGCAGGCCATCCAGCTCAAGAATGCGGGCGGCTTCTTTCACGCGCTCGTCGATATGGCCTTTGCCCATGCCGCGGATTTTCAGCCCCCAGGCCATGTTCTCTTCCACGCTCATGTGCGGATAGAGGGCGTAGTTCTGGAACACCATCGCGATGCCCCTGTCTTTCGGCTCCATCTCGGTGACGCGCTGGCGGTCAATCCAGATATCCCCGGACGTGACGCGCTCCAGCCCCGCCACCATGCGCAGCAGCGTGGACTTCCCGCAGCCGGACGGGCCGACCATCACGATAAATTCGCCGTCCGCCACGTCAAGCGTCAGCGGCTGAATGACCTGGGTTTTACCGTCCCAGCTTTTGGTAACTGCCTGAAGTTTTAAACCTGCCATCTTATTTCTCGCTATCGACCAGGCCGCGGACAAACGCGCGCTGCATGGCTAAAACAATGACTACGGGTGGGATTAGGGTGAGCAGCATCGCCGCCATCACCTGGTTCCAGAGGGTGGTGCCTTCGCCGGTGGCAATCATGCCTTTGATGCCCGCCACGGCGGTGCCGAGGTTGACGTCCTGAATAATCAGCAGCGGCCACAGGTACTGGTTCCAGCCGTAGATAAAGGTGATCACAAACAGCGCCGCAAGGTTGGTTTTCGACAGCGGCAGCACGATGTCGCGGAAGAAGCGCATCGGCGAGGCGCCGTCGATGCGCGCGGCCTCAATCAGCTCGTCCGGCAGGGTCATAAAGAACTGGCGGAACAGGAAGGTGGCTGTCGCCGAGGCCATCAGCGGCAGGGTTAAGCCCGCGTAGCTGTCCAGCATCTTCAGGTTGGCGATCACCTCCACCGTCGGGAAGATACGCACCTCCACCGGCAGCATCAGGGTGATGAAAATCATCCAGAAGAACAGGTTACGCAGCGGAAAGCGAAACCAGACGATGGCGAAAGCCGAGAGCATCGACACCGTGATTTTGCCCACCGTAATGCCGAACGCCATGATGAAGCTGTTGAGCATCATCAGCCAGAACGGCGCGCTGTTGGCGCCCACGCCCTGGGTCCAGATGGTTTTCATGTTCTCGAAAAGATGCCCGCCCGGGATCAGCGTCATCGGCGTGTCGAACACCGCTTTGGTGTCCAGCGTGGCGGCGACAAAGGCCACGTACAGCGGGAACAGGATGACGATAATCCCTAAAATCAGCATGGTATGGCTGAAAATCGTCAGCCCGCGACGGTTCTCAATCATTGGTAGCGCACCTTACTTTCAACATAGCGGAACTGCACCACCGTGAGGATGATGACGAGGAACATCAGCACGACGGACTGCGCGGCAGAAGCAGAGAGATCGAGTCCGGCAAAACCTTCGCGGTAGATTTTGTAAATCAGCGTGGTAGTCGCCTGCACCGGGCCGCCTGCGGTGGCCGCGTCGATCACCGGGAAGGTGTCGAAGAAGGCGTACACGAGATTAACCACCAGCAGGAAGAAGCTCACCGGGGCAATCAGCGGCAGGGACAGCCTGAAGAAGCGGCGGATCGGGCCTGCGCCGTCAATTGCCGCGGCCTCCACCAGCGAGCGCGGAATGGACTGCAGCGCGGCAAAGAAAAACAGGAAGTTATAGCTGATCTGCTTCCACACCGAGGCGAACACCACCAGGAACATTGCCTGACCGCTGTTCTGGGCGTGGTTCCAGTCGTAGCCGAACTCTGCCAGGAAGTGAGTAATCAGCCCGCGTCCGGGGTTAAACAGGAAGATCCACAGCACAGCGGCAACGGCGGGGGCCACGGCGTAAGGCAGCAGCATCAGGGTCTGATACAGGCGGCTGCCGCGCACCACGTAATCCACCAGCGCGGCGAAAAACAGCGAGGCAACAAGACCGCTCACGGTCACCAGCGCGCTGAATTTCATCGTCGTCCAGAAGGAGTCCAGGTAGTAGCTGTCATGGAATAGCGCGGTAAAGTTGTCCAGCCCGACGAACTGGCTGGAGAGCCCGAACGGATCGACGCTTTGTACCGAGTACCACAGCGCTTCGCCCGCAGGCCAGATAAAGAAGATAACGGTGATGACCAGCTGAGGCGCGACCAACAGGTACGGCAGCCAGCGGGAGCGAAACACCGGACGGGATGAGGACATGGAGATTGGGTTCCTGAACAATGCCGGGTGGCGGCTGCGCCTTACCCGGCCTGGATGGGGCACGTCGTAAGCCCGGTAAGCGCAGCGCCACCGGGCGAATCACAAATTACGATTTCGTCGACTGCTCAAAGCGGCGCAGCAGCTGATTCCCGCGCTCTACTGCGGAATCCAGCGCCTGCTGTGGCGTTTTCTTCCCGGTCCAGACGCTTTCCAGCTCTTCATCTACGATGGTGCGGATCTGCGGCATGTTGCCCAGACGCAGGCCTTTAGTGAACGGCAACGGCGGCTTGTTCAGCATCTGACGCGTCGCGATGTCCGCACCCGGGTTTTTGCTGTAGAAGCCCTGCTCGCGGGTCAGATCGTACGCGGCTTTGGTGATCGGCAGGTAGCCGGTCTTCTGGTGCCATTCGGCGGCATTTTCCGGCTTCGCCAGGAAGTCGAGGAACTCGGCCACCCCTTTGTAGGTGCCCTTGTCTTTGCCCTGCATCACCCACAGGCTCGCCCCGCCGATGATGGCGTTCTGCGGCGCCCCCTTCACGTCGGCGTCGTACGGCATCATGCCCACGCCATAGTTAAATTTGGCGTAGTGACGGATATCCGCCAGCGAGCCGGACGAGGCGGTGGTAATGGCGCAGTCGCCGTTGTAGAACTTCTCGGTGGATTCGTCTTTCCGCCCGAAGTAGCTGAAATCGCCCTTCTTGTTCAGATCGGCAAGCAGCGCAATGTGCTTCACCTGCTCCGGCTTGTTGAACTCGAGTACCGCGTCAGTGCCGTCGAAGCCGTTATTTTTGGTCGCCACCGGCAGGCCGTGCCAGGCGCTAAAGTTTTCAATCTGGATCCAGCCCTGCCAGCCGCTGGCGTAGCCGCACTTCATCCCCGCTGCTTTCAGCTTCGCGGTGTATTCGGCCAGGTCCTGCCAGGTTTTTGGCGGCTGCTCCGGATCTAAACCGGCTTTTTTGAAGGCGTCTTTGTTGTAGTACAGCACCGGCGTGGAGCTGTTAAACGGCTGGGACAGCAGGTGACCGGTTTTGGAATCGGTATAGTAACCCGCTACGGTCGGCACGAACCGGGATTCATCGAAGTTGATGCCCGCTTCTTTGAACACTTCATACACCGGCTTGATGGCTTTGGAGGCCATCATGGTGGCGGTGCCCACTTCATAAACCTGTAACAGCGCAGGCGCGTTACCGGTACGGAAGGCGGCGATGCCCGCGCTCAGGCTCTGCTCGTAGTTACCTTTATACACCGGCACAATTTTGTAATCCGGATGGGTGTCGTTGAAACGCTGCGCCAGGGAGTCAACTTCTTTACCCAACTCCCCTTCCATGGAATGCCAGAACGGAATGGTGGTCACAGCCATTGCGTTCGTCGCAAAAGCCAGACCCAGTGCCAGACCCAAAGCTGTGTGTCGTAACGATGTCATTGTCATCTCTCTTATTGTGCCGGATGCGCGATATCACGCGTTTTATGCTCGCGAGGTAACATGACATGCTCGAATGACAGAAAAATAACTGTTTGTTTACAGATAAGTGACAGGAAAGGGTCAGGGGGATGATGGTTGTGTGAAAGGGTTAATGCAAAAAAAGCCGGGTGGCGGCTGCGCCTTACCCGGCCTACATGGTATCCGTAGGCCCGGTAAGCGTAGCGCCACCGGGCAATACAGACGGCTCAGCCGCCCAGATACGCGCTCCGCACCGCTTCGTTCGCCAGCAGCGCGTCGCCGGTGTCTTCCAGCACCACGCGGCCGTTCTCCAGCACGTAGCCACGGTCAGCGAGCTTCAGCGCCTGGTTGGCGTTCTGCTCGACGAGGAAGATGGTCATCCCCTCTTTGCGCAGCTGCTCGATGGTGTCGAATATCTGCTGGATAATGATTGGTGCCAGGCCGAGCGACGGCTCGTCCAGCAGCAGCAGGCGCGGCTGGCTCATCAGCGCGCGGCCAATCGCCAGCATCTGCTGTTCACCGCCGGACATGGTGCCCGCACGCTGAATGCGGCGCTCCCACAGACGCGGGAAGAGTTCGTACACCCACTTGATGCGGGTCTGGTATTCATCGCGGTGAGCGAAGAACCCGCCCATCGCCAGGTTCTCTTCCACCGTCATGCGGGAGAAGACGCGGCGCCCTTCCGGGACAATCGCCACCGCCTCACGCATGATTCTGGCGGTCTGCCAGTCGGTAATGTCTTTACCATCGAACACAATCCGCCCGCTGGTGGCGCGCGGGTCGCCGCACAGGGTGCCGAGCAGCGTGGTTTTGCCCGCGCCGTTGGCGCCAATCAGGGTGACGATTTCACCCTGATTGATGTGCAGGCTGACGTCGTGCAGCGCCTGGATCTTGCCGTAGTGCGCATTGACCTTGTCGAACGTTAACATCGCTTTTTCCATCTTATGCCTCACCAAGGTATGCGCGGATCACGTCCGGGTTGTTGCGGATCTCTTCCGGCGTGCCGTTTGCCAGCGGCGTGCCCTGGTTAACCACGTAGATACGGTCCGAAATACCCATCACCAGCTTCATGTCGTGCTCAATCAGCAGGATAGTGGTGTCGTGATGATCGCGCAGCTCGGCAATCAGCTCGTCCAGCTCTTTGGTCTCTTTCGGGTTGAGGCCCGCCGCCGGTTCGTCGAGCATCAGGATCTCCGGCTGCGTCACCATGCAGCGCACGATCTCCAGTCGACGCTGGTCGCCATAGGCAAGGTTGCTCGCCTGACGGTTGGCGTGCTGGAGCAGGCCGATGCGGTCGAGCCAGGTGGCGGCACGATCGAGCGCCTCCTCCTGCGCGCGGCGGAAGGCCGGGGTTTTCAGCAGGCCGGAGAACAGGCCGGTTTTCAGCTGCTGATGCTGTGCCACCAGCAGGTTCTCAATCACCGTCATCTCGCGGAACAGGCGCACGTGCTGGAAGGTACGCACCACGCCCATGCGGGCAATCTGCTGGCCCGGCAGCCCTTCCAGGTGCTGGTCGCGCAGCATGATGGTGCCGCCCGTCGGCTTGTAGAAACCGGTCAGGCAGTTAAAGACCGTGGTTTTCCCCGCGCCGTTCGGGCCAATCAGGGAGACGATCTCTTTTTTATGCAGGTCCAGGTTCACGTTGTTGACCGCCAGCAGGCCGCCAAAACGCATCATCAGACCGTTTACGGATAATAATGGCTGACTCATGCCTGCTCTCCTTTCGCTTCCACATTCTTAAGCTTCAGCTGTGGACGCGTCATCGGCAGCAGACCCTGCGGACGCCAGATCATCATCAGCACCATCAAACCACCCAGCATCAGCATGCTGTATTCGTTAAAGTCGCGCATCAGCTCGCGGGAGACCACCAGCAGGATGGCCGCGAGGATAACGGCGAACTGCGAGCCCATCCCGCCGAGTACCACAATCGCCAGCACAAAGGCCGATTCGGCAAAGGTGAACGACTCGGGGCTGACGAAGCCCTGACGCGCGGCGAACAGCGTGCCGGCGAAACCGGCAAACGCGGCGCTGATGGTGAACGCGGTCAGCTTGATGCGGGTCGGGTTCAGGCCCAGGGAGCGGCAGGCGATCTCATCTTCGCGCAGCGCTTCCCACGCTCGGCCCAGCGGCATGCGCAGCAGGCGGTTGATCACGAACAGGGTGATGACCACCAGCAGCAGCGCCACCAGGTAGAGCCAGATTACGCGGTCAGAGGGATCATATTTGATGCCGAAGAAGTTGCTGAAGGTATCCCAGCCGCCTTCGCGGGCGGTACGGCTGAACTCCAGGCCGAAGAAGGTCGGCTTCGGGATCTGGCTGATGCCGTTCGGGCCGCCGGTCACTTCGGTGTTGTTGAGCAGCAGGATACGGACGATTTCACCGAAGCCTAAGGTCACAATCGCCAGGTAGTCACCGCGCAGGCGCAGCACCGGGAAGCCGAGCAGGAAGCCTGCGGCGGCAGAGACCAGCCCCGCCAGCGGCAGGCAGGTCCAGAAGCCCAGGCCGTAATAGTGGTTCAGCAGCGCGAAGGTGTACGCGCCGATAGCGTAGAAACCGCCGTAGCCCAGCACCAGCAGGCCAGAGAGACCGACCACCACGTTCAGACCGAGGCCGAGGATCACGTAAATCATAGTCAGGGTGGCGATGTCCACCGTGCCGCGCGACACCATAAACGGCCACGCCACGGCAGCCACCAGCAGCGCCACGAGGAACAGCTTCTGTTTTACCGTTGAACCGTCGATCGCCGGCAGGACGAATTTCGGTCCGGAGACATTTTTCAGCGTTTTCTGGAACAGCGGGCGCAGCAGTTGGAACAGGAACACCACGGCGGTGCCGATAAAGACCCACTGCCAGCGAATATCAGCTGCAGTATCGACAACGAGTTTGGTGCCATTCAGCTCAAGCTGGACGCCCATAAAGACGCTGGCCAGCACGAAGAACATGGCGGCAGAGAGCAGCGCCATTGCAAAATGCATCGGTTTCATACTTTCTCTACCTCCGGACGGCCCAGAATACCGGTAGGCATCACCAGCAGAACCAGAATCAGCAGGGCAAACGACACCACGTCTTTATATTCGGTGCTCAGGTACGCCGAGGAGAGCGCTTCCGCCACGCCCAGGATCAGGCCGCCAATCATCGCGCCCGGAATGCTGCCAATGCCGCCCAGTACCGCCGCGGTGAAGGCTTTCATCCCGGCCATAAAGCCGATGTACGGGTTAATTACGCCGTAAAACTGGCCGAGCAGCACGCCAGCTACCGCCGCCATCGCCGCGCCAATCACGAAGGTCAGGGCGATTACGCGGTCGGTGTTGATGCCGAGCAGGCTCGCCATCTTCAGGTCTTCCGCGCACGCGCGGCAGGCGCGTCCCATGCGGGAGTAGCGGATGAACAGGGTCAGGGCGAGCATGGCGACAAAGGTCACGACCCAGATCACCAGCTGCATCGTGGTAATAGAGGCAGAGAAGTTTTCGCTGGCCCCCACAATCCACTGGCCGTTAAACAGGCTTGGCAACGCCACGTCGCGCGAACCTTCGGTCAGGCTGACGTAGTTTTGCAGGAAGATCGACATCCCGATCGCGGAAATCAGCGCAATAAGACGCTTGGAGCTGCGCACCGGCCGGTAGGCCACGCGTTCGATGCTCCAGCCGTAGGCGCTGGCGATCACGATCGCGCCAACAAACCCGGCGGCGACCAGCAGCCAGCTGCTGTCGATGCCCATCATCATCAGCGCGGCGATAATCATAAAGGAGACGTAGCTACCGATCATGTACACCTCGCCGTGGGCGAAGTTGATCATGCCGATAATGCCGTAAACCATCGTATAGCCGATGGCGATCAGCGCGTAGGTGCTTCCCAGCGTGACGCCGTTAAACATCTGCTGCAAAAAGTAGAGAAACTGCTCGGACATATGCAAACCTTTTTATACCCGCCCGGTGAGCCGGGCGGTGGGATAATTATTTGGCGACCGAGGACGAACCGTCGGCGTGCCACTTAAAGACACCAAACTCAAATCCCTTCAGATCGCCTTTCTCATCCCAGTTCAGCGGCCCAATCACGGTGTTCGCCCCGTGTGCTTTTAAATCTTTCACCAGATCCAGCGGCTCTTTGCTGCCGGTACGCTCCAATGCGGTTGCCAGAGACTGCACGGCAGCGTAGGTGATCCAGACGTATGGACCACTCGGATCTTTCTTCTGCGCCTTGAGCGCATCCACGATAGCCTTGTTGGCCGGATCCTGGTCATAGCGTTTTGGCATCGTCACCAGCATGCCTTCGGCAGAATCCCCTGCGATGTTTGACAGGGAGGCGTTGCCCACGCCCTCTGGCCCCATAAACTGGGTTTTCAGACCGGTGGCGCGCGCCTGGCGCAGCATCTGGCCCATTTCCGGGTAGTAGCCGCCGTAGTAGACGAAGTCGATGTTCTCTTTTTGCAGACGGGCGATCAGCGCGGAGAAGTCTTTTTCGCCTGCGGTAATGCCGTCGAAGAAGACGATGTTCGCGCCGCCTTTTTTCAGGCCGTCCTGCACGGAGCGCGCCAGGCCTTCGCCGTACTGCTGCTTGTCATGAATGATGGCGATACGCTGTGGCTTAACGGTCTCGAGGATGTATTTGGCCGCGGTTGGCCCCTGGGAGGAGTCCAGCCCGGCGGTACGCATAATGTGCTGGTAACCGCGCTGGGTCAGCTCCGGGTTGGTGGCGCCCGGAGTGATCATCAGAATACCTTCGTCTTCGTAGATATCGGACGCGGGCTGGGTGGAGGATGAGCACAGGTGGCCGATGACGTACTGAATCCCGTCGTTGACGATTTTGTTGGCGACCGCAACGGCCTGTTTCGGATCGCAGGCGTCGTCATACTCCACGCCTACCAGCTTGTCGCCCTTGATGCCGCCTTTGGCGTTGATGTCTTTGATGGCCTGACGCGCGCCGTTAAACTCCATGTCACCCCACTGGGCAACAGGGCCGGACATCGCACCGACTACCGCAACTTTAATCTCTTCCGCCATGGCCGCATGCGAGATCGCCAGTGCAACCATTCCCGCGATAAATGTCTTCGCGTTCCTTTTCATCTCAGAATCCCCATTCGTGATGTCGTGTTTATATTTTGTTTTATTATGGTTAAAAAGCATTCTGTACTTTTAATGAACAACGCTATTTTTACCAGTGCCTTTAATGGTTTAGCGCAGTTTTTTGTCAAAAACCAGACTAAAATCTCTATTTTTCAGGCGATTAAGGAAAGATAATATTCTGAAATCAGGCAGAGATAAACAAATAAAAGTGCAGTTTGCAGCATAAAATAACGGTACAAAGCGCCGAATAAATCACTGCCATTCAGGTTAAAATTCTGCTTATTTTTCGATCCATGTGTTTTCACACTGCCCATTGCATTGCTAAAAAACTAATCACCTGGTTAATGAGAATAAAAAGAGGAAGCCGCTGAGTGAATAAATTGAGTACACTGCCTCTACTCAATTTGATTTGGACAAGCTGCTAATGAAACTGACTATCGTGCGTCTGGTGACCTTTAGCGACCAGGATCATATCGACCTGGGCAAGATCTGGCCGGAATATTCCCCTTCGTCGCTGCATGTCGACGAGAACCATCGCATTTATGCCGCGCGCTTCAACGAGCGCCTGCTGGCCGCGGTTCGCGTGACCCTGAGCGGCACGGAGGGAGCGCTGGACTCGCTGCGCGTGCGTGACGTGACCCGTCGTCGCGGTGTGGGACAGTATTTAATTGAAGAAGTGATCCGCGAAAACCCGAACGTAAACTCATGGTGGATGGCCGACGTGGGCGTGGAAGACCGCGGCGTGATGGCAGCGTTTATGCAGGCGTTAGGGTTTACGGCGCAGGAGAGCGGGTGGGAGAAGCGTTTGGGATGAATTGTGCGGTGCGGCATGATGCCCTCACCCCGGCCCTCTCCCACGGGGAGAGGGAGAAAACATTAAAAAAGGCAACTTAAGTTGCCTTTTTGCTTTTATTTGGCGTCTGTCGCCGTTCCGTTAGCATGCCAGTCAAACACGCCGAACTCGAAGCCTTTCAGATCGCCCTTCGCGTCCCAGGAGAGCGGCCCCATCACGGTTTCCACCGTGTTGGCTTTCAGCCAGGTGGCAATCTCAGCCGGATCGGCTGACTGATTCAGACCTGCCTGCAGAGACTGCAGCGCTGCGTAGGTGGTCCAGACGAACGCGCCGCTTGGATCCTGCTTCTTCGCCTTGATGGCATCTACGATAGGTTTGTTCGCTGGCACCTGGTCGTAGTTCTTAGGCTTGGTCACCAGCAGACCTTCGGCAGATTCACCCGCGATGTTAGACAGGGAAACGTTCGCCACGCCTTCCGGGCCCATGAACTGGGTTTTCAGACCCGCCGCGCGCGCCTGGCGCAGGATCTGGCCCATTTCCGGGTGGTAGCCGCCGTAGTAAACGAAGTCGATATTCTCTTTCTTCAGACGCGCCACCAGGGTGGAGAAGTCTTTCTCGCCAGCGGTGATCCCATCAAAGAAGACCACGTTGGCATTGCCTTTTTTCAGACCGTCCTGCACCGCACGGGCCAGACCTTCACCATACTGCTGTTTGTCATGAACAATCGCGATACGCTGCGGCTTCACTTTTTCCAGAATGTACTTAGCCGCCGTTGGGCCCTGATCGGAGTCCAGACCGGTGGTACGCAGGGTCAGCTTGTAGCCGCGCGCGGTCAGCTCCGGTGCGGTCGCAGCCGGGGTGATCATCAGAATACCTTCGTCTTCGTAGATGTCAGACGCGGGCTGAGTAGAAGAGGAGCACAGGTGACCGATAACGTATTTGATGCCGTCGTTGACCACTTTGTTCGCCACCGCGACCGCTTGCTTCGGGTCACAGGCATCGTCGTATTTTACGATCTGCAGTTTTTCGCCCTTGATGCCGCCCTTAGCATTAATGTCTGCAACTGCCTGTTCTGCGCCCGTAAATTCCTGGTCGCCGTACTGTGCTACCGGACCGGACATTGCGCCCACCACGGCCACTTTAATATCTGCCTGCGCCATGGTGCTGAATGCCAACGCGATACATCCTGCCAGTAACGCTTTACCCTTCATGTTCATCCTGAGATTCCCCATTATTATGGTTATTACGATTGTTGTGATGTTGTTGTGCAGCGCTTTATTTCAGTTATTGGTGTGCTGTTCGCGCTTTTTCAGCATACTCTGCTAAAACATACCCCATTTTTATGATTTTGGAATAGCTAATTTGAAATGAATATATGATAAGCCCGACAGGATTTACCGCCGGGCTGGTGGCTTTAACGTGTCAGCGACGCGAAGATAATGTCCAGCGCTTTACGGAACTGCGCTTCTGGGATGGTAAGCGGATAAAGGAAGCGGATCACGTTGCCGTAAACGCCGCAGCTCAGGAGCAGCAGCCCTTCGTTCAACGCGCGCTCCTGCACCTGACGGGTAAATTCCGGCGACGGTTGCCCGGATTGCGGATCGTTAAACTCTACCGCGACCATCGAGCCCTGGGCACGGATGTCGGCGATGAACGGGCAGTTTTCCTTCGCTTTGTTGAGCACTTCTACCAGATGATGGCCGAGATGCGCCGAGCGCGTGCAGAGATCTTCCTCATCAATCACGTCCAGCACCGCGTGGGCCGCGGCAATCGCCAGCGGGTTACCTGCGTAGGTACCGCCCAGTCCGCCAGGTGCAGGCGCGTCCATCACCTCGGCGCGGCCCGATACTGCTGAGAGCGGCATCCCGCCCGCGAGGCTTTTTGCCATGGTGATCAGGTCCGGCTTCACGCAGTGGTGTTCCATCGCGAACAGCTTGCCGGTGCGGGCGAAGCCGCTTTGCACCTCGTCGGCAATCAGCAAAATTCCGTGGGTATCGCACAGGGCGCGCAGCGCCTGCATAAAATCAGCGGGCGCAATGTTGAACCCGCCCTCTCCCTGAACCGGTTCGAGAATAATGGCCGCCACCTGGTCTGGGGCGATATCCGCCTTAAAGATGCGCTCCAGGCTTTTTAATGCTTCCGCCGTGCTGATGCCGTGCAGATCATCAGGGAATTGAGCGTGGTATACCGAACCGGGGAACGGGCCGAAACCCAGCTTGTACGGCGCGACCTTACCGGTCAGCGCCATGGTCATAAAGGTGCGCCCGTGGAACGCGCCGCCGAAGGTGATAAGGCCGGGGCGTCTGGTATACGCGCGGGCAATTTTGACCGCGTTTTCGACCGCTTCAGCACCCGTCGAGAAGAAGGCGGTTTTGGCCGGGCCATTAATCGGCACGCGCTGGTTGATGCGCTCGGCAAGCGCCACATAGCCCTCATACGGCACAATCTGGTAGGCCGTGTGGGTAAAAGCGTGGAGTTGTTTTTCGATAGCGGAGATAACTTTGGGATGGCGATGGCCGGTATTCAGCACCGCGATCCCGGCGGCGAAGTCGATGTACTCATTGCCTTCCACGTCCCACACCGTGGCGTTTTCGGCTTTATCAGCATAGAAGCTACACATCACCCCGATGCCGCGCGGCGTTGCCTGTAAACGCCGGTCGTTCAGTTCGTTATTTTTCACCCTGACCCCCTGAGAAAATCGCCTGCTTAGCGCATCAGTAAGTGTTTGCCAGGGGGGAGAAATTCGCCAGAGCGGGCGCTAAAAAAACAGAACCCCCGAATTTGCATTCGAGGGCTCTCGGTGTACTTCGCGGTAATTACGCTTCGATAGCAGCGCGAAGTTTTTTCATGGCGTTCTTTTCAAGCTGACGGACACGTTCAGCAGAAACGCCGTAGCGGTCGGCCAGCTCCTGCAGCGTGGACTTGTTGTCTTCGTCCAGCCAGCGGGCACGGATGATATCCTGGCTACGCTCGTCGAGGCCTTCCATCGCATGGGTCAGCTTGTTCGCGGCCTGATCTTCCCAGTTGTCCTCTTCAATGCCGTCGGCAAAGTTAGAGGTTTTATCCTGCAGATACAGAACCGGTGCCATCGGCTGGCTGTCAGATGCGTCGTCGTCGGAGGACATATCAAAGGTCATGTCCTGCGCGGCCATACGGGATTCCATCTCACGGACGTCTTTGCTGGATACACCCAGCTCGCGCGCCACCATTTCCACTTCATCCTGATTGAACCAGCCCAGACGCTGCTTGGTTTTACGCAGGTTGAAGAACAGCTTACGTTGCGCTTTTGTCGTGGCGACTTTCACGATACGCCAGTTGCGCAGCACGTATTCATGAATTTCTGCTTTGATCCAGTGTACGGCGAAGGAGACCAGTCGCACGCCCACTTCCGGGTTAAAGCGACGTACAGCCTTCATCAGGCCGATGTTACCTTCCTGAATCAAGTCCGCCTGCGGCAGGCCATAGCCCGCATAGTTACGAGCAATGTGAACAACAAAGCGCAGGTGAGACAGGATCAGCTTTTTCGCTGCTTCCAGATCGCCCTGGTAATGCAGCTTTTCAGCAAGCTCCTTTTCTTCCTCGGCCGTTAACATCGGCCAGGTGTTCGCAGCCCGGATGTAAGATTCCAGGTTACCAACAGGGGCTAAAGCTAAAGTTTGCATTTCTTTGGTCATTCATTCCTCTCAATGTTTCTTCTGGTCCAGGCTGTCCCCGTCAGGCAACAACCATGCCAAAGCGTTTGAGCAACGAGATTAGCATTCACTCTTTTATCAGACAGTGATTTTATCCACAAGTTCCAGGTGCAACAGTGAATAAATTACGCACAAAATGTGACATGGAGATGATAACAGGGGAAGAGACAACAGGGACGCTTTCCCTGCAGAGCGAACATCTCGGTGCAGGGAAAGATTATATCACGCTTTTATTAGTCGGGAGTAAAGTGGCGTAAATGTTGAACCGTTGCCAGCCATGCGGCAATCCAGCCGATCATGGAGCACACCAGCAGCAACAGAAGGCATTCATCGAAGCCTAAGCCACTGATATCAAACTTAGTTCCGAAAACCTGCGCCACTTCTGTGACGGCAGACGAAAGCCGCATAACCAAAATTTCTGACAATATCAGTGAAAGAAATGCGCCGGAGAAACCGAGCAGTGCGCCACCGTAGAGGAACGGACGCAGGATGAAACCATCCGTTGCGCCAATCAGTTTTTGCACGTTGATGGTATCGCGACGCGCAAAGATGCTCAGACGCACGCTGTTACCGATGACGAGGAACACCGCCGCCACCATCAGCACGCCGATCATCGCCGACACGCGCCCCACCAACCCGGTCAGCGCCGCAAGACGGGCAAACCAGCTGTCGTCCATGCGCACTTCATCAATCCCGTTGATGCGTGTGATCCGGTCGCGCAGGGTATTCAGCGAATCGGTACCCTGGAAATCCAGCTTCGGGATCACCACCGCCACGGCGGGCAGCGGGTTCTCTTCCAGCATGTCCAGCGCGCCGCCAAAGCCTGACCAGTTACGGAACTCGCCCAACGCTTCTTCACGGGAGAGATAATTCACCTTCTCCACGCCCTGCTCGGCCTGGATTTGCCCGACCACCTGCGCCGCCGCGTTATCGTCGAGCGCTTTATCCAGATAAACGGTGATCTGCGGTGAAGGGTAATACTGCGACGCCGCCTGGTTGACGTTCTTATAGACCATGTAGCAGACGCTTGGCAGCGTCAGGGAGATGGCAATCACCATCACCGTCAGGAACGTCGCCAGCGGTTTGCTTTTCAGATCCTGCAGCGCGCCGTGGAAGGCGTAGCGCACCTGTTCGTTAAACACGTTGGTCTTGCGGGAGGCCGGTTTCGGCGCCGCTTTCTGGCGCTTAGGCGCATTACGATTGCCGTCACCGCCGCCCTGCGGCTTACGGAAACGGTCGAACCGGTTCCCGAACTGCCGAATCTGGTTCATTGCATCACGCTTGTTCACCGTGGCCTCCGTGCAAATGCCCGTCGCTCAGGGTCAGCATGCGGTACGAACGACGGGAAATCAGCCCCATGTCGTGCGTCGCCATCAGTACCGTTACCCCTACGCGGTTGAATTCCTCAAACAGACGCAAAATCCCTTCGGACAGGGCATCGTCCAGGTTACCGGTCGGTTCATCCGCCAGCAGTACGGCAGGCTTGTTCACCACCGCGCGGGCGATGCCCACGCGCTGCTGTTCACCGCCGGAAAGCTGGATCGGGAAGTTCTTCGCTTTGTCCAGCAGCCCGACCTTGTCCAGCGCCGCAGAGACGCGACGGCGGATATCGTCATAGCTGGCGCCGGCAATAATCAGCGGGATCGCCACGTTATCGAAAACGGTGCGATCCATCAGCAGGTGGTGATCCTGGAAAATCATGCCGATCTGACGACGCAGAAACGGCACTTCACGGTTTTTCAGACGGCTAATTTCGTGGCCGCTGAACCAGATTTTCCCGGCGCTTGGCCGTTCGATCCCACAGATAAGCTTGAGCAGGGTACTTTTCCCCGCGCCGGAATGGCCGGTCAGGAATGCCATCTCGCCTGGCTGCAGGTGGAACGTCACCCCCTGCAGCGCTTGTCTCCCACCGAGATAGGCCTTGCTGACGTGTTCAAAGCGAATCATTGTTAGTCCTCTCGGGCAAATAATGCCTCAATAAAGTCGTCCGCCTTAAACGGACGCAAATCCTCAATACGCTCGCCCACACCGATGTAGCGGATAGGAATGCCGAACTGGTCGGCCACGGAGAAGATCACCCCGCCTTTCGCGGTGCCGTCCAGTTTGGTCAGCGTGATCCCCGTCAGCCCTACCGCTTCATGGAACAGCTTCGCCTGGCTAATGGCGTTCTGCCCGGTGCTGGCGTCGATAGTCAGCATAATTTCATGCGGTGCATCTTCGTCCAGCTTCTTCATGACGCGAACGATTTTCTTCAGCTCTTCCATCAGGTGCGATTTGTTTTGCAAACGCCCTGCGGTGTCAGCAATCAGCACGTCCACGTTGCGCGACTTCGCCGCCTGGATGGCGTCGAAAATCACGGATGCGGAATCCGCGCCGGTGTGCTGGGCAATCACCGGAATGTTGTTGCGCTGGCCCCACACCTGGAGCTGCTCAACCGCTGCCGCACGGAAGGTATCGCCCGCCGCCAGCATCACCGATTTGCCCTGCTGCTCAAACTGGCGCGCCAGCTTGCCGATGGTGGTGGTTTTACCCACGCCGTTAACGCCAACCATCAGAATAACAAATGGCGTTTTGCCTTCAATATTAAGCGGTTCGTCAACTTTTGCGAGAATTTCACCCATCTCGTCTTTCAGCAGGCCGTACAGCGCCTCGGCGTCGCGCAGCTGTTTGCGGCTCGCCCCTTCGGTCAGGTTGGCGATGATCTTACGGGTAGTTTCCACGCCCACGTCCGCAATCAGCAGTTGCTCTTCCAGCTCTTCAAACAGATCGTCGTCGATCTTCTTGCCGCGGAAAAGACTGATAAATCCGGAACCTAAGTTTTCTTTGGTTTTGAGCAGGCTGCGCTTCAGGCGCGCGAAGAAACCTTCTTTGGTCGGTTTTTCCTGCTCCTGAACGATCTCTTCTTCGGCCTGCTCTTCCACCGGCACGACGATTACCGCTTCTTCAGCCGCTTCCGCCGCCAGCGCCTGAGCTTCCAGCTCTTCGTCGGTCAGCTCTGGCTCAAGTGCCGCCTCTTCTTCCACCGCCTCAACGATTTCAACGGTTTCCGCTTCGGCCTGCCACTCTTCGGCAGAAACCTCTTCAGCTTTAACCTCTTCGGGCAGCGGCAGCGCTTCGTGTTCAATAGCGGCCTGCGGCGCTTCGGTAAGGGTTTCTACGATAACCGGCTCTGGCTTCTCGCTCTCCTGAACCTGCTCAGTGACCTCAACCACCTCTTCAGCAAAGGATTCAATCTCTTCTTTGCTGTGCGCTGGTTCTTCCGCTTCGACAATCGCAGCGGTTTCGACAGGCGTTTCAGGCTGTGACTGCTCTTCTACAACCTGTTGCTCTTCGGTTTTCTGTTCTGTTTCTTGCTCTTTTTCACCGAAACCCAACCAGGAAAAGAAGCCACGTTTTTTTTGTTTTGCCATCTGCGACTACACTCCTCGCGGCGCTATATACAGGGAAGCTAAAAAAATGATGAAATAGTCTAACACTTTACTTAATTGACATCACCGCCCGCAATCGCAGGGCTATGGTTAACAGAGCTTTCCAGAGATGAAGAAACCCACCCGCGCCCCGGCCGGTCAAATTCGCATTATCGGCGGTCAGTGGCGAGGCCGGAAATTACCGGTGCCGGACAGCCCCGGTTTACGCCCTACAACCGACCGCGTTCGCGAGACGCTGTTTAACTGGCTTGCCCCATCAATGGTAGACGCCCACTGCCTGGACTGCTTCGCCGGAAGCGGTGCCTTAGGGCTGGAGGCGCTATCGCGCTACGCCGCCAGCGCCACGCTGCTGGAGATGGAGCGCGGCGTTGCGCAGACGCTGCAGCAAAATCTGGCGACGCTGAAGGCGACGAACGCGAAAGTGGTCAACACCAATACGCTGAGCTTCCTCGCGCAGCAGGGTACGCCGCATAACGTGGTCTTTGTCGACCCGCCGTTCCGCAAGGGGTTGCTGGAAGAGACGTTATCCCTGCTGGAGCACAATGGCTGGCTGGCGGATGACGCGCTGATTTATGTAGAAAGCGAAGTGGAAAACGGCCTGCCACCCGTTCCCGTTCACTGGGATCTGCACCGCGAAAAGGTCGCAGGCCAGGTGGCTTATCGTTTGTATCACCGTCAGGCACAAGGAGGATCCGATGCCGGTACTGATTAACCTGGGACGCTTGCTGATGCTGGGCGTCTGGGCATTTTTGATTTTGAATCTGGTGCACCCGTTCCCGCGCCCGTTGAACATCTTTGTTAACGTGGCGCTGATTTTCACCTCGTTCATGCACGCCCTGCAGATGGTGATGCTGAAAAACGGCCTGCCGAAAGATGGCCCACCGATGACCGGCTGGCAGCAGCTGCGGGTGTTTATTTTCGGCGTGTTTGAACTGCTGGTGTGGATGAAGAAGTTTAAGGCGCAGGTGAAGAAGTAAGGTGCGGTGTGATGCCCTCACCCTAACCCTCTCCGACGGGAGAGGGGACCGATCGCGCATTATTCAGCCCTAAAACCTACAAAACGCGACCCTTTATAGCTCAGCGTGCCTTTCTCTCCCACCGTCAGCTGATGGTATTGCTGCGCCTCCAGGCGGAAGGTCATCTCCAGACCGCCGGTTTCCGGCTTAAAGCTGGCTTCATAGCGCATGCCGGTGCCCGCAGGCGTCACCTGCTGCTGGCGAGAGCGGCGGTCGTTAAGCGGTTTTTCGCGTTTGTTCGCCACCACTACGCGCTTTTGCATCAGCGGCGCGGCGTCGTTGTCCGCCTTTTCGCGGCGCTGCTGCACGAAGCGAAACGAGGCGGCAATGACGATAATAGCCACCACAATAATGAAAAACAGCGGCATCTTGCTCATTGAAACATCCCATCAGATTATGCGGAATTCAGGATACCTCGCCTGCCCCGGGATTGCCAAACGCACGCTCGCGTCACTACACTGGATCAGAAACTGATTATTCAGCCTCAACAGTTACAGGGAGTTAATATGCTTTGGTCATTTATCGCTGTCTGTTTTTCCGCATGGCTTTATGTCGATGCGTCCTATCGCGGTCCAGCCTGGCAGCGCTGGTTGTTTAAACCCGTCACGCTGCTGTTGCTTCTGCTGCTCGCCTGGCAGGCTCCGATGTTTAACGCCATCAGCTATCTGGTGCTCGCCGGGCTGTGTGCCTCCCTGATTGGTGATGCCTTAACCCTGCTGCCGCGTCAGCGCCTGCTGTATGCCGTGGGGGCATTTTTCCTCTCCCATCTGCTGTATACCATCTACTTTGCCAGCCAGATGACGCTCTCCTTCTTCTGGCCGCTGCCGCTGGTGCTGCTGGTGATTGGCGCGCTGCTGATTGCGGTGATCTGGTCGCGTCTGGAAGAGATGCGTCTGCCGGTGTGCACGTTTATCGCCATGACGCTGGTGATGGTGTGGCTGGCCGGTGAACTGTGGTTCTTCCGTCCGACATCTCAGGCGATGTCCGCGTTCTTCGGCGCGGCGCTGCTGTTAATCGGCAATATCGTCTGGCTGGGCAGCCACTATCGCCGCCGCTTCCGCGCGGATAACGCGATTTCGTCCGCCTGCTACTTTGCCGGGCACTTCCTGATCGTGCGTTCATTGTATATCTAAATAACGCTTGACTCTGGAGTCGACTCCAGAGTGTATGCTGCGGTTAATGAGAAAATTATCATTACCGGAGACTGCCATGTCGACTCCAGAAATTCCAAAAAAAGTCCCACAATTCTCGGCGCTTAAGCTCAGCCCGGTTCCGCCGAAAGACGACTGCTGCTGCGAGGGCGCGTGCGAAACGCAGGTCGACGCGCTGCCTGAAGGCGGCAACCGCTACAGCTGGGTCATCAACGGCATGGACTGCGCGGCCTGCGCCCGCAAAGTGGAAAACGCGGTGAGGCAAGTACCGGGCGTGAACCACGTTCAGGTCCTGTTCGCCACCGAAAAGCTGCTGGTTAGTGCCGAAAAAGACGTCAGCAAGCAGGTTGAAGCCGCCGTCAGCAAGGCGGGCTATACCCTGCGCAGCGAAACGGCACCTGCCGAAAAAACCTCTCCCCTGAAAGAAAACCTGCCGCTTATTACCCTCATCATCATGATGGCCCTGAGCTGGGGGCTGGAACAGGTTAACCACCCGTTCGGTAATCTGGCGTTTATTGCCACTACCCTGGTCGGGCTGTTCCCGATTGCCCGTCAGGCACTGCGCCTGATGAGAAGCGGCAGCTGGTTTGCCATTGAAACGTTGATGAGCGTGGCGGCCATTGGCGCGCTGTTCATTGGCGCGACGGCGGAAGCGGCGATGGTGCTGCTGCTGTTCCTGATCGGCGGACGCCTTGAAGGCTGGGCAGCTAGCCGGGCGCGCAAAGGGGTGAGCGCGCTGATGGCGCTGAAGCCAGAAACCGCCACGCGGGTTAATGAAGGCAAACGTGAAACGGTCGCCATCAACACGCTGCGCCCGGGCGACGTGATTGAAGTCGCCGCGGGTGGGCGTCTGCCTGCCGATGGGGCTCTCGTTACCGCGACCGCGAGCTTTGACGAAAGCGCCCTGACCGGGGAATCCATTCCGGTGGAGCGTGCGGCAGGAGAAAAAGTCCCTGCCGGTGCCACCAGCGTCGACCGCCTGGTGCAGCTCAAAGTCCTGTCCGAGCCGGGCGACAGCGCCATCGACCGTATCCTGAAGCTGATTGAAGAGGCCGAGGAGCGCCGCGCGCCGGTCGAACGCTTTATTGACCGCTTCAGCCGGATTTACACACCCGCCATCATGCTGGTGGCGCTGCTAGTCACCGTCGTTCCACCGCTGTTCTTCGGCGCGCCGTGGGAGGGCTGGATTTATAAAGGGCTGACCCTGCTGCTGATCGGCTGCCCGTGCGCGCTGGTGATCTCTACGCCCGCGGCGATTACCTCGGGGCTGGCGGCGGCGGCACGTCGCGGGGCGCTGATTAAGGGCGGCGCGGCGCTGGAACAGCTGAGCCAGGTTCAGCACATCGCCTTCGATAAAACCGGCACGCTGACGGTTGGTAAGCCGCAGGTCACCGGCATCTATCCGCAGGACATCAGTGAAGACGAACTGCTGATAATGGCCGCCGCCGTTGAGCAGGGCTCCACTCACCCGCTGGCGCAGGCGATAGTGCGTGAAGCGCAGAGACGCGGGCTGGCTATCCCTTCGGCAACCGCCCAACGGGCGCTGGTCGGGTCAGGGATTGAGGCCGTCGTCGACGGCAAAAAAGTGCTGATTGTTGCGGCGGGCGCGTTCTCTCATCCACAGGTTGAGGCGTTAGAGCAGGCCGGGCAGACGGTCGTTGCCGTGATGCAGGACGGCGTGTCGAAGGGCATGCTGGCACTACGCGACACTCTGCGCGATGACGCCAAAGACGCCGTGGCGGCGCTGCATCAGTTGGGCGTACAGGGCGTGATCCTCACCGGCGATAACCCGCGCGCGGCGGCCGCGATTGCTGGCGAGCTTGGGCTGGCGTTTAAGGCCGGATTACTGCCTGCGGACAAGGTCAGCACGGTAACCGAACTGAACAGCCGCGCGCCGCTGGCGATGGTCGGTGACGGAATTAACGATGCCCCGGCGATGAAGGCCGCCACCCTCGGTATTGCGATGGGCAGCGGCACCGACGTAGCGCTGGAGACGGCGGATGCGGCGCTGACGCATAACCGTCTGACCGGGCTGGCGCAGATGATAGATCTTGCGCGGGCGACGCGCGCCAATATTCGCCAGAACATCGGCATTGCGCTGGGGCTGAAGGGGATATTTCTCGTCACCACGCTGCTCGGCATGACCGGACTGTGGCTGGCGGTGCTGGCGGACACCGGGGCGACGGTGCTGGTCACGGCGAACGCGTTGAGATTATTACGGCGGAAATAAAAACGCCCGGTGGCGGCTGCGCCTTACCGGGCCAATAACAACTCTGAACCGTAGGCCGGGGAAGGCGCAGCCGCCACCCGGCAAAAAACGGCGTCACTGCATCCCTAACATCCTCGGCAGCCACAATGATATCGCCGGGATATACGTCACCATCCCCAGCACCACCAGCAGGATGCCGTAAAATGGCAGCATCGCCCGCACCACGGTTTCAATCTTCTGCTTACTCACCGCGCTCGCCACAAACAGCACCGATCCGACCGGCGGGGTGATCAGCCCGATCCCCAGGTTAACCATCATGATCATCCCGAAGTGCACCGGGTCGATCCCCAGCGCGTTGGTCACCGGCAGCAGCACCGGCGTCAGGATCAGGATGATCGGCGCCATGTCCATCAGCGTGCCGATCAGCAGCAGCATGATGTTGAGATACATCAGGATCACGTACTTATTATCAGAGAGCGACGTGAAGAACTCGGTGATGCGCATCGGCAGCTGCATGTAGGTCATCACCGCGCCAAACGCCGCGGCAAAGCCGATTAAAATCATCACGATGGTGACGGTTTTCACCGTGCGGCACATCAGCTTCGGCAGTTCGCTCCATTTGTAGTCGCGGTAGATAAACATGGTGACGAAAAACGCCCACAGGCAGGCCACGGCGGCAGATTCAGTGGCGGTAAAAATCCCGGACAAGATCCCGCCGAGGATAATCACCACCGTCATCAGCCCCCACAGGGCATCGAGCATGATTTTCAGCGCCTGTCTGAACGGGATTTTATCCCCCTTCGGGTAGCCGCGTTTGCGGGCGAAGCACAGGCAGAGCACCATCAGGCTCACGCCCAGCAGCAGGCCCGGCAAAACGCCCGCGATAAACAGCGTGGCGATGGAGACTGTTCCCCCCGCCGCCAGGGAATAAATCACCGAGTTGTGGCTGGGCGGGATCAGAATCGCCTGCACCGACCCGCTCGCCGTGACCGCCGCCGCGTATTCGCGCGGATAGCCCTTCTTCTCCATCTCCGGGATCATCACGCTGCCGATGGACGCTGTATCCGCCACCGACGAGCCAGAAATCGCGCCGAAGAACGTCGAGGCGACGATGTTCACCAGCGACAGCCCGCCGCGGATAAAGCCGACAAACACATAGGCGAAGTTAACCAGCCGTCGGGCAATGCCCCCTTCCGCCATGATCGCTCCGGCGAGGATGAAGAACGGGATCGCCAGCAGGGTAAATTTGTTCACCCCACTGGTGATCTGGATCATCAGCGCCTCCAGCGGTAAATCAATCCACAGCGCACCTGCCACGGCGCTCAGCCCCACGGCGAAGGCCACCGGCATCCCCAGCGCCAGCAAAATGGCGAGGGTGAATAACAAAACAAAAGCATCCATTGTTCACCCCTTAACTGTGATTGCCGATCAGCACGACCGGACGGTTTTCCTGCGCGCCAAACAGCAGGCGTTCAAGCACAAACAGAATCAAAATCGCCGACCCGATCGGCAGCGGCAGGTAGCTTTCGCCGGAAGTCAGGATCGGGAACTCCGCCACCGGCTGCTCCCAGAGCTCGACGCACAGCCAGTAGCTGTACCAGAACATCAGACCGGAAATCAGCAGCATCAGCAGATCAACCACACGTGCACACAGCTTTTGCAGCGACGCGGGCAGACGGTCGGTGAGCATATTGACCGCAATATGCGATCCGGCGCGGTAGCTCACCGCCGCGCCGATGAAGGTGAACGTCACCATGCAGATAATGGCGACGGGCTCCGGCCAGGATTCGCCGCGGTTGAGCACGTAGCGTGAAAAGATGCCGATGGGGATGACAATCGTCATCACCAGCAGCGAGACACCCGCCACCGCCATGGCGAGCAGGTACAGACGGTCCATCCACTTCAGGTAGAGTTCGGACATACGTGCTCCGTATTACTGGACGTCAGCGATGGCTTTCATCAGATCCTGATGCTTGTCGCCATACTGGGCGCGCACCGGCTCTGTGGCCTTGATGAATACCGTCTTATCGATATCGTGGAACTGCACGCCGCCCGCCTTCATTTTCGCCAGCGCCTGGTCGTTATACGCATTCCACAGCTTGCGCTGTTCGAACTGCGCTTCACGGGCCAGGGTCAGGATTTTTTGCTGTTCATCAGCGCTCAGCTTGTCCCATTTCACTTTTGAATAGAGCAGCATTTCCGGGGTGATAAAGTGGCCGCTGAGGGTGTAGTTTTTAGCAACCGGCATGTAGTTGTGGGCGATAAAGGTGGGCGGGTTATTCTCCGCGCCGTCGATCACGCCGGTCTGCATGCCGCTGTAAACCTCGCTAACGCCCATCGCCACCGAGTTCGCCCCCATGTCCTTCAGCGTGGCGAGTGCCACCGGGCTGCCCTGCACGCGGATTTTCTTCCCTTTCAGATCTTCAGGTTTGACGATCGGCTCTTTGGTGATCAGGTTGCGGGTGCCGGAATCCATCCAGCCGAGGAACACCAGGCGGGATTTCGGGTTCGCGGTCAGCTTGTCGCCGATCTGCTTGCCGATATCCCCGTCGATCACTTTATGCATATGATCCTCATCGCGGAAAACGTACGGCAGGGTGAAGACTTCGATATCCGGCAGGATGGCGGCAACCGGCGCCATGGAGACGCGGATCATGTCAATCGCCCCCATCTGCGCCTGCTCAATCATCTGCTTTTCATCCCCCAGCACGCCGCCGGGGAAGATCTTAATCTCCAGCTTGCCGTCGGTTTGTTGTTTGAGTTTTTCACCCATGTGCTGAACCGCGACCACGTTCGGGTAGCCTTCAGGATGCACATCGGCGGCTTTGATGGTTTGGGCAGAAACGGTGCAGGCAAAAGCAGACAGGCACAGCGCGGCCAGTAACGGCTTGAGGGTCGTTTTCATTGAGTCAGCTCCAGGGTAGCGATGTCAGCGTTAAAACAGTGTTTTATTTTTTTACGCTTAGAAAATAGACTAGCCCGGGAGAAGCGTAGGTGAAGCGCCTCACAAAAGCGCGAATTTATGAAACGATGGTTTAAATTTGTGAGGGCGGTAATGCCGGGTAACGACGCGGTCATACCCGGCGGGGCATGACCGCGCGTCAATCAGGAAAAATAGCTCATGACCAGGCCTAAAAACAGCACCAGACCGACATAGTTATTGTTCATAAACGCTTTAAAGCAGGCTTCACGTTCGCGTTTTGCAATCAGCTTTTGCTGGTAGGCAAACAGCAGCCCTGCCACCAGTATCGACCAGTAAAATTCCCAGTTCAGCCCGTTCAGGCGCGCAATCGCGACCATCAGCGCCAGTACCGCAACCTGCAGAATGCCAATGATAAGTTTGTCCTGGCGTCCAAAGAGAATGGCGGTGGATTTAATGCCAATTTTCAGGTCATCGTCGCGGTCAACCATCGCATATTGCGTGTCATACGCCACGGCCCAGAGAATGTTCGCCAGGAACATCAGCCAGCAGCTAAGCGGTAAGGACTCACTAACTGCCGCAAACGCCATCGGAATCGACCAGCCAAACGCCGCCCCCAGCACCACCTGAGGCAGATGGGTGTAGCGCTTCATAAAGGGATAAACCCAGGCCAGTGCGAGCGCCGCGACGGACAGCAGAATCGTCATGGTGTTCAGGGTTAATACCAGCAGGAAAGAGAGCAGCACCAGAACGATGAACAGTACGCGGGCTTCTTTCCCGGTCACCTGGCCGCTGGGTAGCGGGCGGTTGGCTGTGCGCTTTACGTGGCCGTCAAATTTACGATCGGCATAGTCATTCACCACGCAGCCCGCCGCGCGCATCAGCCAGACGCCGGCAACGAATACGCCCAGGATCCACAGTGGCGGCATGCCCGGCGTGGCCACCCACAGCGCCCATAAGGTCGGCCACAGCAGCAGCAACGCGCCAATGGGTTTATCGGTACGCATTAAGCGGTGATACGCCAACAGCTTATTCTGCGTCAGGGTCCACTCCATTTTTTCTTCCTCTTAGTACAACGGTGATGCCGGTAAAAATAGCTCCGTCAGGATTAACGGCTTACCGCTCAGGCGAAGGCGGGAACGGCGCCCCCACAGTTCGGCATCACGCCCAATTTCAATGAAATCCCTGGTCAGCTCAGATGAGGTGAAAAGATAACGTCCCAGCGGCGTTTTCCCCAGCCGCTGCAGCGCCAGCTCAGGCCCGGATAGGGTAGATTCAGGCACCACCGTCCGCCCGGCAAGCCAGGGTTCGCCATCGGCACAGAGCAAAATTTCACGCAGCCAGTAGCGTTCCTCTTGCGGCAACAGCGGCAGCTCGCTGGCGATCTCATCGCCGGAGACAAACCCTTCCTGTATCAGGGTTACCGTGACCGTTTTACCCTGTTGCTCAAAACGTTTTGTCATGGAATCTTCCAGCAGCAACCAGTCCAGCTGCTGCGGATCAAGCGCAGGTATTTGGTCGAAATAGCGCAGCGCACGCAGTTGCGTTAGCGCGGGGTGTGACATGCCAGACTCTCCGATACATAACGTAATGGCATTGTATCGCAGAAACGGGCAATGAGGGGGGGCCAAACGTTATTTAACGATCACTATCGCAACATGGGCGCAACAGCCTGGCGAATACGAAAAAAAGTGCGCCCACTCAGGCGCACTAAACTACTAACAAATCAGCACTGTGGGGAACAGTTACCCCTTGCCTTTTACACTGCTGATAAAGGTGGAACGGGCAGTGGTTGAACCTAAACGTTCGGCTTCATCAAGCAGTTTCAGCGCTTTATCGACATCGCCGCGCTTCACCGCCTGCTTAATGGCGTTGTTGAAGTACTCTTCGGTGTCGTTCAGTACGGGCTCGGCTTTCTTCGCCGGGGCTGGCGCTGCTGCGGCGACCGGTGCGGCTGCCGTGGCAGCAGGCGCGGTGTAAGCAGGTGCTGCGGTATTGCCCACGGTCACAGGGCCGTTACCGGAGGAGCCAAACAGCGGGCCGACCAGCACGCTGGAACCGCTGTTCGTTTTCACCTTCAGCTTTAACGTTCCGTCGGTGACGTGACGAGCAATAGGGTCCGGAATATCAGGAATCGCGTTACCGGTGCCTTTTGCGTAGGCTTTAGCCGGATCGAGCAGCGTGGTGGTCTTCTGGAGATCCTGCTCGGTGGTAAAGACCAGCACGTAGAGTTTTTGCTGGCCCAGCGCAGGGGTCAGGCGCATGACGCCTTCCAGACGATCGGCGCTCATCACGCCAGGCTCCTGGTAGGTAAAGTATTCGCTTGGGAAAAAGGCTGATGGCGTCATGTTCTGATCGAGAATCAGCACGTTAGGCGCAAATACGCTCGTCTGCTTGTTGACTTCACTGGTCAGGGTAATGGCCAGTTCACCGATATTGGCGGGTACGCTATACGCAGCGACCGGGCCGGTAATACCCGGAACATTAAGCGACTGGCCGCCCGTTGAGAGCTGGGTGGTCTGGGTTTTAGACTGATCGACAGGCGTCCAGACAAGCTGTTGCAGTGCCGCTGTCGGAATAGCTGGTGCAGATGTTGTGTTTTGCGGAACGAAATTGACGTTAGCGAGCGTCACGGCAGGCGCGCTTGCCAGCAGCCCTGCGGATAAACAAAGGGCAAGGAGAGTTTTGTTCATTTTCATTGTTATCACCTCAAAATGCACAGGTTCAGCGGTAGCCAGGCAATAGCGCGCCGTCCCAAGGATTGAGGGGCTTGCGCCCCTCAGTTTGGTCATTACGTCAGATTAAGACGGGATTACCACCAGATTTCCATCTGGGCGCCGAAGGACCACTCGTCGTTGTCGCCACGACCGAAGGAGCTTCCATTGAAACCATCTTTGAACGCTTTACCGTAGTTAGCGTTGTTAGATGGGTTACCGTTGTAGTCATAACCCCACTTCTCATCCCACTTGGCGTAGGTTGCGAATACACGGATTGCCGGGCGAGACCAAATGCTGTCGCCTGCCTGCCACTGTTGTGCCAGGGTGATTTTGTACTGGTTGTTGGTTTCGTCAGCGCTTTGTGATTTCACGTTGTCGTAACCCACTTCCAGTAAGGTGCTCATGATAGGCGTCCATTTGAACATCGGACGTACACCCACGGTCCACCACTTGGTCCCGTTGTTGTTATCCCAGTCGATGTCCTGGTACATACCGACATACATCAGGTCCCAGCGATCGCCCAGAGAGATTGCACCGTGGTCGAGAATACGCAGCAGGCTACCGTTGTTGTTAATGTCATAGGCATAACCCGAGTTAGAATCGATGCCTACACCAGAACCTTGAGACAAGCCTTTACCCTGAGACGTCATTGAGTCAGTGGCATACTGAACCACAAACTTGTTATAGCCCTTCAGCATGCTCTGGGTGTGCTCAGCGGTGAACATCCAACCATCTTTTGAAGCACCATCAACCAGGCGATAATCATCACGCGGGTTAGCACGACCGTAATCAACACCCAGTTCCAGAGTGCCACCTGGGTTGATTTCCATCTGTGCCAGGCGCACGTCAAAGACATCGTTCGCTGTACGAGTGGTGTAATCATAAATACTATTGCTGGCGAAAGAGGATGAACCGCCTGCTTCGGAAGAACGGGTTGCTGCCAGAGAGAGCTTACCAAAACCGACATCGATGTTTTCCAGACCCGCACCAGGACCAGAAATATCCCAGTAGTAGAAGTCGATCATGTGGACGTCATGACGCTGATAGAAGCGCTTACCGGCCCAGATGGTAGAACCTGGCAGCCACTCAATCAGGTTTTTACCCTGCACGTTGGCTTCACGGAACGCCGGGTCAGTGGCTTCCCAGTCGTTCTGTTGCGCCACGGAGTACGCGACGTTGGTGTCGAAGTAGAAGCTCTTGTCGCCTTCTTTCCACACTTCCTGGCCCAGCTTCAGTTCCGCATAGGTTTCACATTCGTTACCAAGACGGTATTTACTTTGGGCACCGGTTGCCTGGAAGCACTGTTGTTCGCCGCCACTACCCGTCCAGCCGATACCGGAACGAGCATAACCATGGAAATCCACGGCCAGCGCCTGAGCAGACATTACGCCCGCTGCGACGGCAACTGCCAGAGGAAGTTTGCGCAGAGTAATCATCATTCTATCTCCTGAGATCATTGCTTTTCTTTGAACACTTCACCTGTCGGTTTCGTGTCTTCTTTTGGGATTGCTTAAACGCCTGGCTCTTTATGCAACCGACGACATGCGGTGCCATCCTCACGGAACAGATGGCAACGCTCTGGCGGCAAGCCGATAGCGAATGTGGCACCCTCTTCTACCAACACCACGTCATTCTGGCGGTAGACCAGGTTCTGACGGATGGCGGGGATCTGGATATGAATCTGTGTTTCGTGACCAAGCTGTTCGACGACCTGAACTTCACCTTCCAGCGTCACATCCGCAATGTGGCTTGGCAGTAGATGCTCAGGACGGATACCGAGGGACATATTTGCCCCGACCTGTACGTTGGCGCTGTCGACCGGCAGCCAGACCTGCTGGCGGTTTGGCAGCTCCACCTGTACCTGTTCAATGGCTGTCGCCGTCACTTTGACGGGCAGGAAGTTCATCTTTGGCGAGCCAATGAAGCCCGCAACAAAGCGGTCTGCCGGGTAGTGATACAGCTCCAGCGGTTTGCCCACCTGCGCCACGCGACCGGCGTCCAGCACCACGATTTTGTCGGCGAGGGTCATCGCTTCAACCTGATCGTGGGTGACGTAAATCATCGTGCGGCCAAGGCGCTTGTGCAGACGGGAGATTTCAATACGCATCTGGACGCGCAGGGCGGCATCCAGGTTAGAGAGAGGTTCATCAAGCAGGAACACGCGCGGCTCGGCCACCAGCGTACGGCCAATCGCCACACGCTGACGCTGACCGCCGGAAAGCGCTTTCGGTTTACGCTCCAGCAGGTGCGCCAGCTGCAACACTTCAGCCACCTGCGTGACGCGCTGGTTAATGACCTCTTTTTTCGCCCCGGCCAGCTTCAGGCCAAAGGACATGTTCTCGGCAACGGAAAGATGGGGATAAAGCGCATAAGACTGGAACACCATGCCTACGCCGCGTTCGGCTGGCGGGACGTCATTCATTCGGGTATCACCGATCAACAGGTCGCCGCTGGTGATAGTTTCAAGACCGGCAATCATACGCAGCAGAGTTGATTTACCACAGCCTGATGGGCCGACAAACACCACAAACTCGCCTTCAGTGATGTCCAGATTGATGTCTTTCGACACCACTACGTCGCCCCAGGCTTTCGTTACATTACGCAGCTGTACGCTCGCCATGCCCTTCTCCCTTCGTTACAACCTGTCACCGACAGAAACATTCAAGATAAGTTCACTATGGGGTATCCATTACTTTCGTGAATCCTCCACCCCCCGCCTTTTTTATGGGGGAGGAGGCGGGAGGATGAGAGAACAGGCTCTGCGACCGCAGCCGGGGGGCTGAGGCGAAATTCGTGAAGCCGCCTGCAAAATTCGGTGGGTTTTTATGTGCGCCAGCACTCATAACTTAAATTTATGCAACGGAGATCACACAAACGGGGGGTGGGGCGTAGGGGTTGGGAGGATGGAAAGAGGATGTCAAATAAGGAGACTGAGTCACGTTGAACCACCTTATGTATCCACGAGCACATCACCAAAAAGGATGGCAGATATGAATATCAAGACTGGCGCACGCGTTTTCGCATTGTCCGCCCTTGCAGCAATGATGGTTTCCGCCCCAGCGCTCGCCAAAATTGAAGAAGGCAAGCTGGTTATCTGGATTAACGGCGACAAGGGCTATAACGGCCTGGCCGAAGTGGGCAAAAAATTCGAGAAAGACACCGGTATCAAAGTCACCGTAGAGCACCCGGACAAACTGGAAGAGAAATTCCCGCAGGTTGCAGCAACCGGCGACGGCCCGGACATCATCTTCTGGGCACACGACCGTTTCGGCGGTTACGCGCAGTCTGGCCTGCTGGCTGAAGTCACGCCAGACAAAGCTTTCCAGGACAAACTGTTCCCGTTCACCTGGGACGCCGTTCGCTATAACGGCAAGCTGATCGCCTACCCAATCGCGGTTGAAGCCCTGTCACTGATTTACAACAAAGACCTGGTGCCAAACCCACCGAAAACCTGGGAAGAGATCCCGAAACTGGATAAAGAGCTGAAGGCGAAAGGTAAATCCGCCCTGATGTTCAACCTGCAAGAACCGTACTTCACCTGGCCGCTGATTGCTGCCGACGGCGGCTACGCGTTCAAGTTTGAAAACGGCAAATATGACGTGAAAGACGTGGGCGTGGACAACGCGGGCGCGAAAAAAGGCCTGACCTTCCTGGTTGACCTGATTAAGAACAAACACATGAACGCGGATACCGACTACTCCATCGCGGAAGCGGCGTTCAACAAAGGCGAAACCGCGATGACCATCAACGGTCCGTGGGCCTGGACCAATATCGACAAGAGCAAAATCAACTACGGCGTGACCCTGCTGCCAACCTTCAACGGCAAGCCGTCTAAACCGTTCGTGGGCGTGCTGAGCGCGGGCATCAACGCCGCCAGCCCGAACAAAGAGCTGGCGAAAGAGTTCCTTGAAAACTACCTGCTGACCGATCAGGGTCTGGGTGAAGTGAACAAGGACAAACCGCTGGGCGCCGTGGCGCTGAAATCCTTCCAGGATCAGCTGGCAAAAGATCCACGCATCGCGGCAACCATGGATAACGCTCAGAAAGGCGAAATCATGCCGAACATCCCACAGATGGCCGCGTTCTGGTACGCCACCCGTACCGCCGTCATCAACGCTGCAAGCGGTCGCCAGACTGTCGATGCCGCGCTGAAGGATGCTCAGGGTCGTATTACTAAGTAAGAAGAAAAACGGCGGGTGGCGCGTGCGCTTACCCGCCCTACGACTACGGCACGATCCGTAGGTCAGGTAAGCGCAGCGCCACCTGACGAAAAGTTTCCACCGTTGTAGAGGAAGAACCCCATGGATGTCATTAAAAAGAAGCACTGGTGGCAAAGCGACGCGCTGAAGTGGTCAGCGATCGGTCTGCTGTGTCTGCTGGTGGGTTACCTTGTTGTTTTAATGTACGTACAAGGGGAATATCTGTTCGCCATCATGACGCTGATCTTAAGCTCTGCTGGCCTGTATATTTTCGCCAACCGTAAAGCCTATGCCTGGCGCTATGTCTACCCGGGCGTGGCCGGGATGGGGCTATTTGTCCTGTTCCCGCTGATCTGCACCATCGCCATTGCGTTCACCAACTACAGCAGCACCAACCAGCTCGCGCAGGAGCGCGCCACTCAGGTGCTTCTGGATCGCTCTTATCAGGCGGGTAAAACCTTTAACTTCGGCCTGTATCCTGCAGGTGACGAGTGGAAGTTAGCGCTCACTGACGGTGAGAGCGGCAAAAACTATCTTTCCGACGCGTTCAAATTTGGCGGCGAGCAGAAGCTGGTTTTAAAAGAGGCCGCGGCCCTGCCGGAGGGTGAACGTGCGAACCTGCGTATCATTACCCAGAATCGCCAGGCGCTGACCCAGCTCACCGCCGTGCTGCCCGATGAAAGCAAAGTGACCATGAGCTCGCTGCGCCAGTTCTCCGGCACGCAGCCGCTATATACCCTGGCGGATGACGGCACGCTGACCAACAACCAGAGCGGCGTGAAGTACCGTCCGAATAACGACATTGGTTTTTATCAGTCTGTAAATGCCGATGGCAAATGGGGTGATGACAAGCTCAGCCCTGGCTATACCGTCACCATCGGCTGGGACAACTTTACCCGCGTGTTTACCGACGAAGGTATCCAGAAACCGTTTTTCGCCATCTTCGTCTGGACGGTGGTCTTCTCGGTGCTGACGGTGATCCTGACCGTTGCCGTAGGCATGGTACTGGCCTGCCTCGTGCAGTGGGAGTCCCTGAAAGGCAAAGCGATTTACCGCGTGCTGCTGATTCTGCCTTACGCCGTACCGTCGTTTATCTCGATTCTGATTTTCAAAGGGCTGTTTAACCAGAGCTTCGGTGAAATCAACATGATGCTGAGCGCGCTGTTCGGTATCAAACCGGCATGGTTCAGCGACCCGACCACCGCCCGCTCGATGATTATCATCGTCAACACCTGGCTGGGCTATCCGTACATGATGATCCTGTGCATGGGGCTGCTGAAGGCGATTCCGGACGATCTGTATGAAGCCTCGGCGATGGACGGCGCGGGTCCGTTCCAGAACTTCTTTAAAATTACGCTGCCGCTGCTTATTAAGCCGCTGACGCCGCTGATGATTGCCAGCTTCGCCTTTAACTTTAACAACTTCGTGCTGATTCAGCTGTTGACCAACGGCGGCCCGGACCGTCTCGGCACCACCACGCCGGCAGGCTATACCGACCTGCTCGTGAGCTACACCTACCGTATCGCCTTTGAAGGCGGCGGCGGCCAGGACTTTGGTCTGGCGGCGGCGATTGCCACCCTGATCTTCCTGCTGGTTGGCGCTCTGGCGATTGTGAACCTGAAAGCCACACGTATGAAATTTGACTAAGGAGGGCACTGAACATGGCAATGGTACAACCCAAATCTCAGAAGCTGCGCCTCCTCGCGACGCACTTAGGCCTGCTGATTTTCATCGCGGCCATCATGTTCCCGCTGCTGATGGTTATCGCCATCTCCCTGCGCTCGGGTAACTTTGCGACCGGGAGCCTGATCCCGGATGAAATCTCCTGGGAGCACTGGAAGCTCGCGCTGGGCTTCAGCGTGGAGCACGCCGATGGACGCGTCACCCCGCCGCCGTTCCCGGTGCTGCTGTGGCTGTGGAACTCGGTGAAGGTAGCAACCATCACCGCGATCGGCATCGTGACGCTCTCCACCACCTGTGCTTATGCCTTCGCCCGCATGCGTTTCCCGGGCAAAGCAACGCTGCTGAAAGGCATGCTGATTTTCCAGATGTTCCCGGCGGTGCTGTCGCTGGTGGCGCTGTATGCCCTGTTTGACCGTCTGGGCCAGTACGTGCCGTTTATCGGTCTGAATACCCACGGCGGCGTGATCTTTGCCTATCTCGGCGGTATTGCCCTGCACGTGTGGACCATTAAAGGCTATTTCGAAACCATCGACGGCTCGCTGGAAGAGGCGGCGTCGCTGGATGGCGCTACCCCGTGGCAGGCGTTCCGTCTGGTGCTGCTGCCGCTGTCAGTGCCGATTCTGGCGGTGGTGTTTATCCTGTCGTTTATCGCGGCGATCACCGAAGTACCGGTCGCCTCACTGTTACTGCGCGATGTGAACAGCTACACCCTGGCCGTAGGTATGCAGCAATACCTCAACCCGCAAAACTACCTGTGGGGCGACTTTGCCGCGGCGGCCGTACTCTCTGCCATCCCGATTACCGTGGTGTTCCTGCTGGCCCAGCGCTGGCTGGTGAATGGCCTGACGGCGGGCGGCGTGAAAGGTTAAGTTTCATTTGTTATGCCACTGCAACCCTCAACTTTAGACGTATTGTATTGACCCAACTTGTGACTGTTGTTAGGCGGCCTCCGGGCCGCCATTTTTTTATTCCCGTTTCAGCCGCTTCGAGTTACACAGCCAGAGGGTGATCACCAGCAGCAGGATCGCCGCCGAGTAGATCAGCACGTCGAGCGGGGATTTATGATCGACGATGATCAGCCGCACAATGGCGGTGATGCCAATGTAAACAAAATAGCGTAGCGGGAAGTGAAAGCCGGACTGGAAGTACTTCACAATCAGGGCGATAAATTCAAAGTAGAGAAAGTAGACCACCAGGCCTTCCACCAGCGCATATTTGCTGGTTTGCTCAGGGGCGAACAGCACATCCGCCAGATGCACCGTCTCTTTGCCGAGAAAGACGACCAGGATCAGGCCAAGGCTCAGCAGACCGAGGTTCAGCACGGTCTGGAGTATCGTTGAGATGAACTCAACGCGCGGGCGAGTCAGGGATGTCATACAGCACCTCATTCTCCAGGGCGAGGTTCCTGTATAACGCAAAAATGTGACGGGGATCTATATTTTTTAATTATGTTTTATGTAGGGAGGTAACCGATGGATCGTAAACCAACCGGGGTTCGCAACGTGACGTGCGGCGACAATGTGACCGTATATGAACCGACTAATCTTTACGACTGTGTACTGGGCAACGGCGTATTCGTCGGCCCGTTTGTTGAAATCCAGGGCAATACGCGCATCGGTGACGACAGCAAAATTCAGTCGCACACCTTCATCTGTGAGTATGTGACTATCGGTAAGCGTTGCTTTGTTGGCCATGGCGTGATGTTTGCCAACGATATGTTTCGTGAGGGGAAACCGAACGCCGACCGGACCAGCTGGGGCCATATTACCATCGGGAATGATGTGTCGATTGGCAGCGGTGCCACCATCCTGGCGGTCTCCATTTGCGACGGAGCGGTGATTGGGGCTGGAAGCGTGGTGACGAAATCGATCGTCGAGAAAGGTGTCTATGCCGGAAACCCGGCGAGGCTGCTGCGCCGCTTGTGATTCGCCCGGTGGCGCTGCGCTTACCGGGCCTACAAAAACCGTAGGCCGGGCAAACGCAGTGCCGCCCGGCGTGAAGCATCAGCGGAAGTTAATGTTCTTATCGCTGGTCATGTCGTACAGCTGGAACTTACGCCCAAGCTGCTGACCACCGTCACGCGTCAGCGGCGTCCAGCCTACTGCCGCACGGCTGCGGGTCGGACCGGATGAGAAGAGATCCAGCGGAATCGACACGTAAACCCCTTTGGTGAAGTCCCCTTCCCCGTACTCGTCCGGCGAGACGTTGGTAATAGTGGCGTAGCCGCCCACCACGACGCCGCTGTCGAAGTGTTTGGAGATATCCAGCGTGCCGCCCTTGTCGCCCGCCAGATACTGGCCGACGCTGGCTTTCACCAGCACGTCCTGCGCGAACGAAGGCGTCCAGTAGGCGGTCAGGTGGCCGGTTTTGACGCTGTAGTCGGTGAACTTCATCATGTCCTGCGCGCTGCGCCAGTCACGCTGCTTAACGTAGTTGGCATCAATCCCGAAGGCCCAATTGCTGTCGACGGGACGATACAGCACCTCCGCCCCCGCGCCGCCGAACATAGTCTCCAGGTAGCCTCCGTAAACCTGGCCGTAGAAGCCGTTGCCGAAGTACTGGAAGTAGTTGGCCTGCAGGTTATTCACGTAGACATCGTTCTGCACGTATTCACGCACGCGGGTACGCACGCGCGGCAGCTTCGAGTCGTTCGGCGGGTTCGTGTAGTTAAACTTGTCGTAGTTGTTCGCAATGTTGCCGAACAGGCTGCCGGTGGTCAGCAGGTGGTCGGTGACCCACAGATCCGCCGTCGCCATCGCACCCAGCTGATACATGTAGAAGTTTTCCGGCCCGCCGACGGACTGGTTCAGTACCGGATCGATATGGAAATCAAAGCGCGATTTATCGATATACCAGCCCTGCTCGGTGGTTTCCGGCACGATCGGCTCTACGCGTTTTTGCACCAGCTCGGTTTCATGCCCGAGCGGTTCGCCTTCAAGATGGCGCTTGAGGCTGGCGACATCGGTTTCGGTGGTGACCTGCGGCAGATTCAGGCGATTCTCCGTCACGCGGATCGTGCGGATCCCGTCCGGGAGATCGTTCATCACGATCCGGTTGGCGCGTTCGATCCCTTCCCGCGAGTCGCGGTATTTCACCTGCTCGCCGGTGACGTACAGCGTATCGCCTTTCACCTGAATTTTCGGATCGGCCAGACCGGCGTTGTATTTCAACAGCGTCAGCTGGTTTGCCACCACGGAGTGCTGCAGAATCGCGTCCTGCGGCTCCGGCCGGTAGGCAGGCCGCGCGTTATCGTTGTAGTGCGGCCGCATGTCGTTGAAGTTGGTGCGCAGCGTGAAGCCAAACATCACCGTGTTGCCGCGCTCGTAGCTGAGGTTAACGTCGGCCCAGTCGGTGACGCGATAAATGGCGCCGACGTTAAACTTGCTCTTCTGCTCAATCTTCCCGGCGAAGTCCTGCGAGTAGTCGTTCCCTTCGTACTCCAGCTTCAGGCGCAGCGGCTGCCACGGCGTCTGGTATTCCACGCCACCGAACAGCGAGGCCGGGCCGTGAAACATCTGGTCGCCGTTGATGGAACCGGCTTTCTTGTAGCTGTTATCGCGGTAGCAGTATTTATCGCTGTAGGTACAGAACGGGTTTTTAACGTTGCCGCTGGTGCCGAGATAGCCCCAGCCAAGACCGAGAGAAAAATCAAACGGTCCCCAGGCCTTGCTGGCCACGATGTATTCCGCGTCGAACAGGCCGGTACCGCCGATATCTTTTGCACCCACGGAGACCTGCGGCATCCAGTAGCTCTCTTCCCATAGGCGCAGTTTGACGTCGAAGGCTTTATCTTTGTAGGTCTGATCGCCGGAGAAGGCGTCGACGCTGCTGTACTGTTTCGTACGCACGTCGGTATAGCGCAGCGTGGTTTCAAGCCACGGGAAAAGCTGTACGGAGGCGGAATAGTAGCGATACTGGTCGTTATCGCGGTAGTTAAGGCTAATTTCCCCTTCACGCGCCATGCGCGCGGTAGGCGTTTGCAGTAAACCGACGCCGCCGAAGTCTGACTGAGACGGGCCAACAGGTGCCGGATACGTTTCTGCATGGCAGGCGGCGCTTACGCAGAGCGCCAGCATGCTGTAGAGATAGGTTCTTTTCATTCTTCCGGTATCCGCTGTGTCAGGGAGTGAAGGATATCGGCGTTAAGCCCGTCATATGCCTTCGTCCAGAAATGGTCGGCAAAACCGACAAAAATGATGCTGCCCGGCATGGGTTCGATATGGCGTTTATTCCAGTACGCCACCGGCGCTTTTTGCGTATGCCCGTCTGGATAAATAATCCATGCGTAGCTGTTATCCGCGCCGCTCAGCAGGCTTTGTTCGTCGAGATAGCTCGCCACGTCGCGGCCGGGCGTAAAGGGCTTTTTACCGGGGCTGCTGATAAGCCCCATCACGGTCACCGTCGTCGGCTTCACCGGAAGCCAGAGGGTGTACTCCCCTTCAAGCGTGGGGTTGCCCTTTTCCGTGACGCGCACTTCATCTGGATCAAGATTAACTTTCTGGCGGCCTGTCACTTTCAGCGCCTGAAGCTGCTGGCGAACGCTGTTAATGGCCGCGGCATCGTCGCCGTCTTCCTGCTCCGCCAGGCTCGTCAGGCGGGCCAGCAGGGCACGGTGTTGCTGCTCCGCCTTAACCGTCGCCTGACGCTCGCCGATCACCGCTCCCGGCCACCAGCTGTTGGCAAGCCTTGGCTGCCCGACGAGATCGAGCAGATGCTCGGCGTTGGTTAAGGTTTTGGGTTTTTCACTGTCCGGCGTGTAGACCTTTACCGTTCCTGCGGACCATGCCAGCGGCGCGGCAAGGCTGGCGAGAAGCGCAGCGTGGATGAGCGTTTTCATGATTTCGCCGCCTTGATCAGGGTGGTTTTCACCGGGAAGAAACCGGCACCGAGATACTGCAAGGACTGACGGATCTGCCCATCCTCGTCGATCCAGAAGCGGTTATGCCAGGTGGCCTGGTCGGTGGTGACCTCTTCATCCAGCACGCGAACCTGCGTTTCGTCGCTGCCGACTTTCACGTTGTCCGTACCGTCCCAGCGGAAGGTGGAGCGGGCCGTGGCGTAGCGCACCTGCTTGTGCTCGGTCCAGCCCATCGTGCGCGTCCAGCTTGCGCCGTCGACGATCTGATTTGGCTTGATGAGCGGGTCTTCGGCGAGATTATTCACCTCGAGCAAGTTGTCGCCGCCGAGCAGCGTTTTCACGATTCGGGCATGCTGCGTGACGATGGTGGCCTGATCCTGCGTCACCCATTTCTGCTGCCCGTTTTCATCGAAAGCGAGCACCACAAACAGCTGCGGGCCATCGTTTAGCTGCATGTACTGGCTGGCGTACGGCATGTTCTGAAGTTCGTCATCGGTCAGATGAACGCCCGGCGTGCCGAACAGGCTTTCCCACAGTGAATGTCCCAGCCCTTTGGTGGTGGCTGAGCACGCCTGCAACAGCAGGCAAATCAGAATGATTGCAGGTCGCTTCACGACTCTTCTCCGAAGGGGCGAAATAACCACACCGAAGTGTGGTTATGATTAAAACACCCGGTATTACTGGGTGCTGGTTGTCGTAGTGGTCGTGGTTCCGGTATTAGAGCCATCACCGCCACCGGTTGCCGCCAGCGCGACACCCACGGCTGAACTTACGGTGCTGGTGCTGGCTGCGGTAGAACTTCCCGCAGACGCAGACGTCGCTGCCGACCCTGCTGCTTCCCCGACCTGGACCGGAGCTGCATAGACAGACGTCGCCGCAAGTGCAGATATGGCAAAAATGCCATACAGTACTTTCTTCATAACAATTTCCCTTCAATGAATGAATGGAGATTTGCCCGAAAAGAAATTCAGGCGGAATCGAGTATACACAACTACAGCAGAGGGTTTACCGTGGGGGGAAATAGGGGGATGGTTTTCGGACTAATGGATAAAACAGAAACGAAAAACAAATATTTGAAATAAATAATCGATAAAAATCAATAAATTATAATATAGCCTTATTATCTTAGCTCTGCGTATTTTCTTAAAATAAACCGCAGCAATTAGCAGGTTAACCGCCTTTTTCAGATTAAACTCAGAGTCAAAATTTGAGTTAACTAACAGACATCAGGAATTATCCGATAAAAAAATGCCGGCATATCGCCGGCATTTTTCATGACATATTAATTACGCACGCCATGCTTTATAACGGTTAATCAAACCATTGGTGGAGCTGTCGTGGCTGTCGATGGCTTTATCGTCACCCAGCTCTGGCAGAATGCGGTTTGCCAGCTGTTTGCCCAGCTCAACGCCCCACTGGTCAAAGGTGAAGATGTTCAGGATCGCGCCCTGGGTGAAGATCTTGTGCTCGTACAGCGCAATCAGCGCGCCCAGGCTGAACGGGGTGATTTCGCGCAGCAGGATGGAGTTGGTTGGGCGGTTGCCTTCGAACACTTTGAACGGCACAACGTGCTCCAGCGTGGCCGGATCTTTACCCTGGTCACGGTATTCCTGCTCAACCACTTCGCGGGATTTACCGAACGCCAGCGCTTCGGTCTGTGCGAAGAAGTTAGACAACAGCTTCGGATGGTGGTCGGACAGCGGGTTGTGCGTGATCGCCGGGGCGATGAAATCGCACGGTACCATTTTGGTACCCTGGTGAATCAGCTGGTAGAACGCATGCTGGCCGTTGGTGCCCGGCTCGCCCCAGATGATCGGGCCAGTCTGGTAATCCACCGCGTTGCCGTTACGGTCAACGTACTTACCGTTGGATTCCATGTTGCCCTGCTGGAAGTAGGCCGCAAAACGGTGCATGTACTGGTCGTACGGCAGGATCGCTTCGGTTTCAGCGCCGAAGAAGTTGTTGTACCAGATACCGATCAGCGCCAGCAGCACCGGCAGGTTTTTCTCAGGCTCGGTGGTGGAGAAGTGTTTGTCCATCGCATGCGCGCCGGAGAGCAGCTCAACGAAGTTGTCAAAGCCCACGGACAGGATGATGGACAGACCGATTGCAGACCACAGCGAGTAGCGGCCGCCAACCCAGTCCCAGAACTCGAACATGTTCGCCGTATCGATGCCAAACTCGCCTACCGCTTTACCGTTGGTGGAGAGCGCCGCAAAGTGTTTCGCCACGTGCTTTTCGTCGCCCGCGGTTTTCAGGAACCAGTCGCGCGCGCTGTGGGCGTTGGTCATGGTTTCCTGGGTGGTAAAGGTTTTAGACGCCACCAGGAACAGGGTGGTTTCCGGGTTCACGTTTTTCAGCACTTCGGCGATGTGGGTACCATCGACGTTAGAGACAAAGTGCATGTTGAGGTGGTTTTTGTACGGGCGCAGCGCTTCGGTCACCATGAACGGGCCGAGGTCAGAGCCGCCGATACCGATGTTCACCACGTCGGTGATTGCTTTGCCGGTGTAGCCTTTCCAACTGCCGGAGATGATCGCTTCAGAGAAGGTTTTCATCTTTTCCAGCACCGCGTTTACTTCCGGCATCACATCTTTGCCGTCAACGATGATTGGCGTATTGCTACGGTTGCGCAGCGCCACGTGAAGCACGGCACGGTCTTCGGTGCGGTTGATCTTCTCGCCGGAGAACATGGATTTGATGGCGTCGGCCAGCTCGGTCTCTTTCGCCAGATCCTGCAGTTTTGCCAGCGTCTCTTCGGTAATGCGGTTCTTGGAGAAATCCACCAGCATGAGGTCATCGAAGGTCGCGGAGAACTTAGTGAAACGATCGGCATCTTTCGCGAACAGATCCGCGATGGTGACGTCTTTCATTTCATCATAATGTTTCTGGAGTGCCTGCCAGGCAGCGGTCTGCGTTGGGTTGATGTTTTTCATTAGCAATACTCTTCTGATTTGAGAATTGTGACTGCGGTCGATTGTAGCGCCTGCAAATAAAAATTGTGATGGTTTTTATGCCATTGCCCTGGTCTGCATCAAACGCAGGTGAAAAGACCCGAAAAGTATAGCTGCTGTCGCGCCCTTCCGGCGTGGCGAAATGTCGGTCAAAAGGGGGTAAAAAGGAGCATAAAATATGGGCCTGTTATAAGTCCTGTTTCTCAGGGGTACCCCCCCATAAAAAATCCGCATAATCCCAGCATTGACAGGACCTCCCCCGCATTTTATTTATAGGGCCGTATTTTGCGCCTGCACCTGTTTTCGTTTCATTCTTGTGCCAAGGTCGCTTATTCATTCCCTGACACGAGGTTGTTATGACGAGTTTTGTGGTCGCCAAGTTTGGCGGCACCAGTGTGGCCGATTACGATGCCATGAACCGCAGCGCCGATGTGGTGCTGGCCGATCCGAATACCCGCCTGGTGGTGCTCTCTGCATCCGCCGGCGTGACGAACCTGCTGGTTTCTCTGTCTGAAGGACTGGAAGCGACAGAACGTTTCGTGAAGCTGGATGCACTGCGCAAAATTCAGTTCGACATTCTTGAACGTCTGCAAAACCCGAACGTGATCCGCGAAGAAGTGGAGCGTCTGCTGGAAAATATCACCACCCTGGCAGAAGCGGCGTCCCTGGCAACCTCCACCGCCCTGACCGATGAACTGGTCAGCCACGGCGAGCTGATGTCCACCCTGCTGTTTGTTGAAATCATGCGCGAGCGTAACGTTCAGGCGCAGTGGTTTGACGTGCGTAAAGTGATGCGCACCAGCGATCGTTTTGGGCGCGCCGAACCGGACGTTGAAGTGCTGGCGGAGCTGACCAATCAGCAGCTGGCCCCGCGTCTGGCAGACGGCATCGTGATCACCCAGGGCTTTATCGGCAGCGAAGCGAAAGGACGCACGACCACGCTGGGCCGTGGCGGCAGCGACTACACCGCCGCGCTGCTGGGCGAAGCCCTGCACGCAACGCGCGTGGATATCTGGACTGACGTGCCGGGTATTTACACTACCGACCCGCGCGTGGTTTCCGCGGCAAAACGTATCGATGTAATCGCGTTTGAAGAAGCGGCGGAAATGGCCACCTTCGGTGCAAAAGTGCTGCATCCGGCAACGCTGCTGCCCGCCGTGCGCAGCGATATCCCGGTCTTCGTTGGCTCCAGTAAAGATCCAAAAGCGGGCGGGACGCTGGTCTGCAAGAAAACCGAGAACCCGCCGCTGTTCCGCGCGCTGGCCCTGCGCCGCCGCCAGACGCTGGTCACGCTGCACAGCCACAATATGCTGCACTCCCGCGGCTTCCTTGCGGAAGTGTTTGGCATCCTCGCGCGCCATAACATCTCTGTAGATTTGATTACCACCTCCGAAGTGAGCATTGCGCTGACGCTGGACACCACCGGCTCCACTTCCACCGGCGACACCCTCCTGACGCAGTCGCTGCTGATTGAGCTGTCTGAGCTGTGCCGCGTGGAGGTCGAAGAAGACCTGGCGCTGGTGGCCATCATCGGTAACAAGCTGTCTCGCGCCTGCGGCGTGGGCAAAGAGGTGTTCGGCGTGCTTGACCCGTTCAACATCCGCATGATCTGCTACGGCGCATCCAGCTATAACCTTTGCTTCCTGGTCCCTGCCGATCAGGCCGAGCAGGTGGTGCAGAAACTTCATCAGAATTTGTTTGAATAAAATTCGTTAGCACGTTAAACAATATCGATAAGCCGGGCACAGACCCGGCTTTTTCATAACTAAACAACACGACAATACTGCAAGGAATCCATTATGTTATCCGCCATCACGCGGCTGTTCCCGTTATGGGCGCTGCTGCTCTCCGTACTCGCGTATTACACCCCCACCACGTTCACCGGGATCGGTCCGTGGGTCACCACGCTGCTGATGCTGATCATGTTCGGCATGGGCGTGCACCTGAAAATCGACGATTTTAAACGCGTGCTGTCGCGCCCGGCGCCCGTCGCGGCAGGAATATTTTTGCACTACCTGGTGATGCCGCTCGCGGCCTGGCTGCTGGCGATGGCCTTTAAGATGCCGCCCGATCTCTCCGCCGGGATGGTGCTGGTGGGCAGCGTCGCCAGCGGTACGGCATCTAACGTGATGATCTATCTCGCGAAAGGTGACGTGGCGCTCTCCGTGACCATCTCTTCGGTATCCACGCTGGTTGGCGTGATTGCCACACCGCTGTTAACCCGCCTGTACGTGGACGCACATATTCAGGTGGACGTGATGGGCATGCTGCTCAGCATTCTGCAGATTGTGGTGATCCCGATTGCGCTGGGGCTGGTCATTCACCATCTTTTCCCACGCGTGGTGAAAGCGGTTGAGCCGTACCTGCCCGCGTTTTCGATGGTATGCATTCTGGCGATCATCAGCGCCGTGGTGGCCGGTTCCGCGTCGCACATTGCCTCGGTGGGCTTTGTGGTGATCGTCGCGGTGGTGCTGCATAACACCATTGGCCTGCTGGGCGGCTACTGGGGCGGGAAGCTGTTTGGCTTTGACGAGTCCACCTGCCGCACGCTGGCAATCGAGGTAGGGATGCAGAACTCCGGCCTGGCGGCGGCGCTGGGTAAAATTTACTTCTCACCGCTGGCGGCCCTGCCGGGCGCGCTGTTCTCCGTCTGGCACAATCTGTCCGGTTCGCTGCTGGCGGGCTACTGGTCCGGTAAACCGATTGATGAACAACCGAAAAAAGATGCGCTGAAGCAGGGTTAATTGACGCAGCTTGCTTTACACTGGAGCCTCCCCATCAGGAGGCTTCAGCAATGGCTACACCACGATTGACCCAGAAAGACATGACGGAAGCCGAGCAGCGCGAACTGAAAACGCTTCTCGACCGCGCCCGCATCGCCCATGGCCGCACGCTGACGAACGCCGAAACCAATCAGGTTAAAAAAGAGTACATCGACAAGCTGATGGCGCAACGTGAGGCTGCGGCGAAAAAAGCCCGCAAGCTGAAAAAAGAGCAGGCTTATAAGCCGGATGCAGAGGCGACCTTTTCCTGGTCCGCCAATACATCAACCCGTGGAAGGCGCTAATCAGCGCCCTTTCTTTTTGCGACCCGGCTGGGTAAAGCGTTTTCCGTTACCCGGCTTGCCCCGCCCTTTCTCTTCCGCCTGCGGTGCCTTCACCACCGGACGTTTAATCGCCTGCGTTTTCGGTTTGGCTTTGGCTTTCGGCTTCGCTTCGGACGAGGAGTTTTCGATAAGCTTGAACAGTTCAATCAGCTCGTCGTCCGTTAGGTCACGCCACTCGCCCAGCGGGATCCCGGACAGGCTGACGTTCATGATGCGCGTGCGTTCCAGCTTCGTCACTTCATAACCAAAATACTCGCACATGCGACGGATCTGGCGGTTCAGGCCCTGCACCAGGGTAATACGGAAGGCAAACGGCGCTTCTTTTTTGACCTTGCACTTCTTCGTGACGGTGCCCAGAATCGGCACGCCTGCGCCCATCCCGCGAATGAACTCGTCCGTCACCGGCTTGTTCACCGTCACGATGTACTCTTTCTCGTGGTCGTTACCGGCACGCAGAATTTTGTTCACCAGGTCGCCATGGTTGGTGAGGAAAATCAGCCCCTGAGAGTCTTTATCCAGACGGCCAATCGGGAAGATACGGCTGCTGTGGTTCACGAAATCAACGATGTTGTCCCGTTCACCGTCTTCCGTGGTGCTGACAATCCCAACCGGTTTGTTCAACGCGATAAACACCAGGTCTTCAGCATCACGCGGTTCGATGACCTGACCATTCACTTTAACCACATCGCCAGGCACCACCTGGTCGCCGATAGTGGCGCGTTTGCCGTTGAGGAACACATTACCTTGTTCAATGTAACGGTCCGCCTCGCGACGTGAGCAGATCCCGCTCTCGCTAATGTATTTGTTTAATCGGGTTGATTGAGTTGGCAGCATAGTTTCTCCTGTGAAGGGCGAAATATACCTTAGGTTTGGGCCGAAAAAAAAGATTAGCCGACGGTAACTGAGACGGGTTTTTTAGTTTGCGAGATGCTTTCAGGATTTAGCATCCTGTCATTTACCCATGTGTTCAAGCCTTTTAGTTTTGCTCTCCATGTAGAAGTGTTTGTAGTTTATAAATCACAGGGAGTAATATGAAGGAGATTGTTCAGACAGAATCCTTCCGACGCTGGGAGCAAAACTTAAAAGATCGACGAGCGAAGACCATTATCGCTTCCCGCCTCTTTCGGTTGGCAAATGGCTTAGCGGGCGACGTTAAACCCGTGGGAGAAGGTATAGGTGAGCTAAGGATCCACTTTGGTCCGGGCTACAGAATCTATTTTAAATACCAAAGCAATTGCATCATTGTGCTGTTATGTGGCGGTGACAAAAGCAGCCAGGACAGAGACATACTGATGGCAAAAATGCTGGGCAATGTATCCCAATGGCAGGAGTGAATGAGCATGCATAAATTAACACCTTACGATCCCGCCAACGCGTTGGTGGATGACGAGGAAATCGCCGTGTTTATCGCTGATGCACTAGAAACAGGCGACTCGACGTATATCGCTAAAGCCCTTGGTGTTGTCGCGCGAGCCAAAGGAATGTCGACCATTTCACAGCAAACCGGCTTATCACGTGAGCAGCTTTATCGTTCATTTAGTGATAAAGGAAACCCAACGCTCAAAACCACGCTCGCGGTCATGAAAGCATTGGGTTTTGGGTTAACACTCAAACACGCCGGGGATTAATACTCATCCCGTTCGTCATCTTCATCCGGCTGTTCCATCACGCTGTAGGCCACCGCGCAGAACAGCGAGTTAAGACGCTTCATATCCCCCAGCAGCCCCAGGTGCAGGGAGCTGGTCTCGATACTTTGCACGTTCTGCTGGTGCAGACGCTCAACGTGGGCGTGCGAGTAGCGGCGGTTGAGGATGCGGAAACGATGCTTGTTGCGGCGCAGGCGGCGCGCGCTCGGTACGTCGCTGGAGAAGAAGACCGACATCGCCAGCTTCAGGTTGCTCACCAGCTTTTCGTGCAGCGCTTCCAGCTCCTTCAGCCCTTCCACGGAGAACGCCCGACGCGCGGCCAGGGATTTGTCCGCGATTTCACTGCCCATACGCTCAACGATGTCCGAGGCCTGCTCAAGGTTAAGCGACATCTCAATGATTTCCGCCCAGCGGCGCGACTCCTCTTCCGCCAGTTCGTCCTGCGGGATACGCGCCAGATAGAGCTTGATGGCGGTATACAGCACGTTGATGTCGTCCGCCAGCCTGCGCAGCTCTTTTTCCTCGCGCGGCTCGCCGTGCATCACCTTTTTCAGCCCTTCGAGCATGGTTTCCATCGCGTCGCCCATGCGCAGCGTTTCGCGGGCGGCGTTGGCGATGGCCAGCGCGGGGGTGTCCAGCACGGAGGTATCCAGATGCTTCGGCTTAAGGCGCGCGTCCAGCTCCGGTTCATCACGGATAAGACGCTCGCAGAAGCGGGCCATCGGCGCGGCAAACGGCACCATAGCCAGACAGCGCACCAGGTTATAGAAGACGTGGAAGTAGATCACCAGCTCCGCTTTCGGCAGCGGGAGGTTGTCCATCAGGTTTGCCAGCGGATGGACAAACGGCAGAATAATCAGGCTGCCCACCAGCTTAAACAGCAAACTCCCCAGCGCCACGCGGCGGGCGGCAGCATTGGCCGCGCTGTTGTTGAGCATCGCCAGCAGGCCAGAGCCGAGGTTAGCGCCGATCACCAGACACAGCGCCACCGGGAAGGAGATCGCGCCCGCGGCGGTGAGCGTGGCCGTCAGCAGCACGGCGGCCAGGCTGGAGTAGCTGATGATGGCAAACACTGCCCCGATCAGCGCATCCAGCATAATGTCACCGGTCAGCGAGGCGAAGATGACCTGCACGCCGTTCGCCTGGGTGATAGGCGTCACCGCCTGCACAATCAGTTCCAGCGCCAGCAGAATCAGCCCGAGGCCAATGCCCACGCGGCCAAGCTGCCCGGCCCGGGTCTGCTTGCGGCCAAGGAAAAAGATCACACCGATGAAAATCAGCAGCGGCGACAGCCAGGAGAGATCGAACGTCAGGATACGCGCCATCAGCGCGGTACCGACGTCAGCACCCAGCACGATCACCAGCGCCGGGGCGAGCGCGACCAGATCCTGCGCCACGAACGAGGTGACGAGCATGGTGGTGGCATTGCTGCTTTGCACCAGCGCCGTGACGCCAATCCCCGCGCAGAAGGCGAGCGGCTTCTTCTCAACGCTGCCGCTGAGGACGGTACGTAAGCGCGCGCCGAACACGCGCATCACGCCGGTGCGGACAATATGGGTGCCCCATACGAGCAGTGCGACTGCCGAAAGCAGATGTAACAACGTCAGCACGGAAGTGGGTTCTCCTTATCGTTATAGATTTTATGATTAAGTATAAGGGTTTAAACGTAAGAAAGAGACAGGGCACCGTTGAGGTGCCCTGTTTGTTGTAAGGAAAAGTGACGTTAATCCGCGTCGTAGCCTAAATTCGGCGCCAGCCAGCGCTCTACCTCTGACACGCTCATGCCTTTGCGCAGGGCGTAGTCTTCGATCTGATCGCGCTGCAGCTGCGCCACGGCGAAGTACTTGCTGTCCGGATGACTGAAGTACCAGCCCGACACGGACGCGCCCGGCCACATAGCGAACGACTCGGTGAGCTTCATGCCGGTATGCGCTTCCACGTCCAGCAGTTTCCAGATAGTGCCTTTTTCGGTGTGTTCCGGACATGCCGGATAGCCCGGCGCCGGACGAATCCCCTGGTAGTTTTCGCGGATCAGCTCCTCGTTACTGAGGTTCTCATTCGCCGCGTAACCCCAGTACACCTTACGTACGCGTTCGTGCAGGTATTCAGCAAAGGCTTCCGCCAGGCGGTCGGCAATCGCTTTCACCATGATCTTATTGTAATCATCGTGTTGCGCTTCAAACGCGTCTGCCAGGGCGTCTTCTTCCAGACCGCCGGTTACCGCAAAGGCGCCGATATAGTCAGCTTTCCCGCTCAGCTTCGGCGCAACGAAATCCGCCAGGCAGTAGTTGGCAAAGCCCACTTTTTCGGTTTGCTGCCGCAGGTGATGGCTCACGGCCAGCACGTGGGTGCGGGTTTCATCGCGGTAGATTTCTACGTCGTCACCCACGCGGTTCGCCGGGAACAGCCCCACCACGCCGCGTGGGTTGAGGGTTTTCTCTGCGCTCAGCGTGTCCAGCATATCGTTGGCGTCTTTAAACAGACGCTTCGCCTCTTCGCCAACCACTTCATCCTCAAGGATGCGCGGATATTTGCCCGCCAGCGACCAGGTCATAAAGAACGGCGTCCAGTCAATGTAGTTGCGCAGCGTCTCGATGCTGGCCGTCACGTCCTGCACGCCCAGACGATGCGCGACCGGCGGCGTATAGCTTGCCCAGTCAAAGGCCAGGTCGTTATCGCGTGCGGCGGCGAGCGTCACCGGCGGCGTGCGCGGTTTTTTGCGCCCGTGCTGCACGCGAACGGTTTCGTACTCCTGGCGAGTGCGCGCCACAAAATCGTCGCGCTGAGTCTCGGAGAGCAGTGCGGAAACCACGCCCACCGTGCGCGAGGCGTTCTGCACGTAGACCGTCGGGCCGCTGTAGTTCTGCTCGATTTTCACCGCCGTGTGCGCTTTCGAGGTGGTCGCCCCGCCAATCAATAACGGAATGGTGAAACCCTGACGCTCCATCTCTTTTGCCACGTTGACCATTTCGTCGAGCGACGGCGTAATCAGGCCGGAGAGGCCAATCAGATCGGCGTTCACTTCGCGCGCGGTCTTGAGGATTTTATCCGCCGGAACCATCACGCCAAGGTCGATAATTTCGTAGTTATTACACTGCAGCACCACGCTAACAATATTTTTGCCGATGTCGTGTACGTCGCCCTTCACGGTGGCGATAACCATTTTACCGTTGCTGGAGCCCTTCTCTTTGCTGGCTTCGATGAAGGGTTCAAGATAAGCCACTGCCTGCTTCATGACGCGGGCGGATTTCACCACCTGCGGCAGGAACATCTTGCCCTCGCCGAACAGATCGCCGACCACGTTCATGCCGTCCATCAGCGGCCCTTCGATCACCTCAATCGGGCGGGCTGCCTGCTGACGCGCTTCCTCGGTGTCCTGCTCGATGAACTCGGTAATCCCTTTCACCAGCGAGTATTCCAGACGCTTTTTCACGTCCCAGGAACGCCACTCGGCCTGCTGAACATTGGCCGATTCATCCGATTTACTGCCGCGGTATTTTTCCGCCAGGTCGAGCATGCGCTCGGTGGCGTCGTCGCGACGGTTGAGGATCACGTCCTCTACGGCATCGCGCAGTTCGGCAGGCAGATCGTCGTAAATCGCCAGCTGTCCGGCGTTGACGATGCCCATGTCCATCCCATTGCGGATGGCGTAGTAGAGGAACACGGCGTGGATCGCCTCACGCACCGGGTCGTTGCCGCGGAACGAGAACGAGACGTTCGACACGCCGCCGGAGATCAGCGCATGCGGCAGCTCGCGCTTGATGTCTTCACACGCGCCGATAAAGTCCTGGGCGTAGTTGTTGTGCTCTTCGATGCCGGTCGCGACGGCAAAGATGTTCGGGTCGAAAATAATGTCTTCCGGCGGGAAGCCCACCTCTTCGGTCAGAATTTTGTACGCGCGGCGGCATATCTCAATTTTGCGCTCGCGGGTGTCGGCCTGGCCCACCTCATCGAAGGCCATCACCACCACGGCCGCACCGTAGCGGCGCACCCTCTTCGCGTGGTGGATAAAGATATCCACGCCCTCTTTCATCGAGATGGAGTTAACGATGCCTTTGCCCTGAATGCACTTCAGCCCTTTTTCGATGACCTCCCACTTGGAGGAGTCAATCATGATCGGCACGCGGGCGATATCCGGCTCACCGGCAATCAGGTTGAGGAAACGCACCATCGCCGCTTCGGCGTCAAGCATCCCCTCGTCCATGTTGATATCGATAATCTGCGCCCCGCTTTCCACCTGCTGGCGGGCGACGTCCAGCGCTTCGCTGTACTTCTCTTCTTTGATCAGGCGCTTGAATTTAGCGGAACCGGTAACGTTGGTACGTTCACCCACGTTCACAAACAGGCTGTCGTCGCCGATGGTCAACGGCTCCAGGCCGGAGAGGCGACAGGCAACCGGCAGCTCTGGCAGCTTGCGCGGCGGCAGCCCGGCCACGGCGCGGCTCATGGCGGCGATGTGCTCCGGCGTGGTGCCGCAGCAGCCGCCGACGATGTTCAGGAAGCCTGACTCGGCCCACTCGCGGATTTGCGCCGCCATGGTGTCAGCATCCAGATCGTACTCGCCAAACGCGTTCGGCAGACCGGCGTTCGGATGCGCGGTAACGTAGCATTCGGCGATGCGCGAAAGCTCCTGCACGTACTGGCGCAGTTCGTCTGGTCCCAGCGCGCAATTCAGGCCGAAGGAGAGCGCGTCGGCGTGGCGCAGGGAGTTATAAAACGCTTCGGTTGTCTGGCCGGACAGGGTGCGGCCGGAGGCGTCGGTGATGGTGCCGGAGATCATGATCGGCAGGTCAACGCCCAGCGCCTCAAACTCCTCTTTCACCGCGTATATCGCGGCTTTGGCGTTGAGGGTATCGAACACCGTTTCAATCAGGATCAGGTCGGAGCCACCTTCCACCAGCGCTTTGGTCGATTCACGATACGCCGTAACCAGCTGGTCAAAGGTGATATTACGAAACGCCGGGTCGTTGACGTCCGGTGAAATCGACGCGGTGCGGTTGGTCGGGCCAAGCACCCCGGCAACGTAGCGCGGCTTGTCCGGCGTGCGGGCCGTCCACTCGTCGGCACAGGCGCGGGCGAGCCTGGCCGCCTCATAGTTGATCTCCGCCGACAGGGATTCCATCTGGTAATCCGCCATGGCGATGGTTGTCGAGTTGAAGGTGTTGGTTTCTACAATATCCGCACCTGCTTCGAAGTAGGCGTTGTGGATATCCTTAATCACGGACGGCTTGCTGAGCACCAGCAGGTCGTTGTTCCCTTTCAGGTCGCAGGGCCAGTCGGCGAAGCGCTCGCCGCGGAAATCGTCTTCGCTCAGACGATAGCTCTGGATCATGGTGCCCATGCCGCCGTCCAGCACCAGAATTCGTTCATTTAACTGCGCACGCAGTTGCTCTACTTTGCTGCTCACACTTGCTCCCGACAACGCTCAACAAGGCCAAAAGGCTGCGTTCCATACTGGCACAATCTCGCAGGGTGGAAAAGTCACGCCGCGGTAACATGAGACATGTTCACCATCACTCCTCCGATCAGTCAGGAAAGCGGTTGCAAATTCACCAAATAAAACGAAAATGATTTCCACGATACAGAAAAAGGAGATCGTCATGGTCGCGACCGTTCCCGCCAAACGCGGCAGAAAACCTGCCGCCACCGCCGCTGCACAACCCGGCGGACAGGTTCAATCCCTGACGCGCGGTCTGAAGCTGCTGGAGTGGATAGCCGAGTCGCACGGCAGCGTGGCCCTGACGGAGCTGGCCCAGCAGGCTGGCCTGCCGAACTCCACCACGCACCGCCTGCTGACCACCATGCAGCAGTTGGGCTTTGTCCGCCAGGTCGGCGAGCTGGGGCACTGGGCGGTGGGCGCGCATGCGTTTATCGTGGGCAGCAGCTTCCTGCAGAGCCGTAACCTGCTGGCGATTGTGCATCCGATTCTGCGCAAGCTGATGGAGGAGTCCGGCGAAACCGTCAACCTCGCGGTGCTGGACCAGAGCGACCACCAGGCGATTATCATCGACCAGGTGCAGTGCACGCAGCTGATGCGCATGTCCGCGCCGATTGGCGGCAAGCTGCCGATGCACGCCTCCGGGGCGGGGAAAGCGTTTTTGTCGCAGCTGAGCGAAGAGCAGGTGACGGGGCTGCTGCACCGTAAAGGGCTGCACGCCTATACCCACGCCACGCTGGTGTCGCCAGTGCATCTGAAAGAAGATCTGGCGTTGACCCGCAAGCGCGGCTATTCGTTTGATGACGAAGAACATGCGCTGGGGCTGCGCTGCCTCGCGTCCTGTATTTTCGACGAACATCGCGAGCCGTTTGCTGCGATCTCCATCTCTGGCCCCATCTCACGTATGACCGACGACCGGGTGACCGAGCTGGGCGCGCTGGTGATTAAGGCCGCGAAAGAGGTGACGCTGGCGTACGGTGGGATTCGTTAAACCGCACACAAAACCGCTGCTTGCGGCGGTAAGCGTACACATCCTCCACATGCCCATTTTTGATCCGCGTTTGTAGCCCGCGCCAGTAGCTGGCGTGGAACAGATCTTCATGCATTTCTTCAAATAACGGCCCGATGCGTGGGTCCGCACACAGCCAATGGCGAAACTCCTCGGGAAACACATCGCCCGGCGAAACGCTGTACCACGGCTCGCTGGAGAGCTCATCCTCCGGGTAACGGGGCGGCGGGATATCGCGAAAGTTCACCTCGGTCATGTAGCAAATTTCATCGTAATCGTAGAACACCACCCGCCCGTGCCGGGTGACGCCGAAGTTTTTAAACAGCATATCGCCAGGGAAGATATTGGCGGCGGCGAGCTGGCGGATGGCGTTGCCGTACTCTTCGATGGCATCACGTAATGCCTGGCCCTCTGACTGTTCCAGCCAGATATTGAGCGGCACCATACGGCGCTCAATATAGAGATGGCTAATCGCTATTTTATCGCCCAGATCGGTGATTTTCGTCGGCGCTTCCTGCATTAACAGCGACATGAGCGCCGGATCGATCTGCTGCTTATCCAGCACAAAGTTTTCAAACTCCTGGGTATCGGCCATTCGCCCGACGCGATCGTGCTCTTTTACCAGCTGATAGCAGGCGCGGACGTGCGCGGCGGTCATCTCTTTCTGCGGGGCGAATCTGTCTTTTATCACCTTAAAGACCCGGTCGAAGCCCGGCAGCGTGAAGACCAGCATCACCATGCCGCGGATACCTGGCGCTTCGATAAACTGCTCATCCGCCGCGGTGACATATCGCAGGTATTCCCGATAACTTTCCGTTTTGGCATGCTTCTGACAGCCAATCGCCATATACAGCTCGGCGGTGGTTTTACCTGGCAGGATCTCGCGCAGCCACTCCACCAGGGCGGCAGGCAGCGGGGCGTACACCATGAAATAGGAGCGGGCGAAGCCAAATACGATGCTGGCCTCGGCGCTGGTGGTCAGGCAGGTATCGACAAACAGTTCGCCGTCGTCGGTACGGTGAATGGGCAACAGAAACGGCACAATGGCCGTCGGCGTAACCAGTTTGCCCACCAGCCAGGCGGCCTTATTCCGGTAGAACAGCTCGTTGGCCACCTGCAAATGGCTACGGCTGAGCACCTCCTCGCCGTAGGTTTCACGAAGATGCGCATGGATATAGCCGATATCCCGGAGCTTGTTCTCCCACGGCAGGCGCAGCGGCAAATCCGTTAAGATGCGATGCAGGAGCTTTTCCCACCCGCGATCGGGAAAGAAATCTTTCGCCAGCGGACGCGGAATGGTACGGAAGCGGCGCTCAGGCTGGGAGCTGAAGATAAATAACCGCTCAGGAGATAATGAGCGGTGGTCAAATAACCGGCAATAGACGGAGTTGAAAAAGCTCTCCGCAATCTCGAAGCGAGGGTAGTCGGGTAACAGATGGGTGTAATGCTCTTTCACGCGCAGTAAAAATGCCGCGTCCGGGCTTTTACCGTCGGTAATACAGCGCAGCTGCTCCACCACCAGACCCACATGGTGGTCATAGAGATGAATACGCTGCTTCATGGCCTGCTGAACCGCATGCCAGTCTGCATGTTCGAAGCGCTGCTGCGCGCCGGAGGTCACTTCCAGAAAACGACCATACTGGGCATCAAAGCCCTGCAGAATGGTTTGGGCAATCAGTAATTCCAGGCCACGCGACATATATTCCCCCTCACCACCAACCCTCTCCCCAGGGGGGAGAGGGGGAAAAGATTAGAACTGTGCTTCTTCCGTTGAACCCGTCAAGGCGGTGACGGAGGAGGTGCCGCCCTGAATAATCGTGGTCACATTATCAAAGTAGCCGGTGCCCACTTCCTGCTGGTGAGAGACGAAGGTATAACCATCTTTGCCCGCCGCAAACTCCGGCTGCTGCACCTTCTCAACGTAGTGCTTCATGCCCTCCCCCTGCGCGTAAGCGTGCGCCAGGTCGAACATGTTGAACCACATGCTGTGGATGCCTGCCAGGGTGATGAACTGGTACTTGTAGCCCATATCCGACAGCTGCTGCTGGAAGCTGGCGATGGTTTTGTCATCCAGCTTTTTCTGCCAGTTGAAGGACGGCGAACAGTTGTAGGCCAGCAGTTTGCCCGGGTATTTCGCATGAATCGCATCGGCAAAGCGCTTCGCCAGCGCCAGATCCGGCGTGGACGTTTCACACCAGACCAGGTCGGCGTAAGGGGCATAGGCCAGGCCGCGGCTGATGGCCTGTTCGATACCGGCATGCGTGCGATAGAACCCCTCGCTGGTGCGCTCGCCGGTAATAAATTCGCTATCGTACGGATCGCAGTCAGAGGTGATCAGGTCTGCCGCATCCGCATCGGTACGGGCAATCACCAGCGTCGGCACGCCGAGCACGTCAGCAGCCAGACGCGCGGCAACCAGCTTCTGAATCGCTTCCTGGGTCGGGACGAGAACTTTTCCGCCCATATGCCCGCACTTCTTCACCGACGCCAGCTGGTCTTCGAAGTGAACGGCCGCTGCACCGGCCTCAATCATCGATTTCATCAGTTCGAAGGCGTTCAGCACGCCGCCGAAGCCCGCTTCCGCATCCGCCACGATCGGCAGGAAGTAATCAATAAAACGCGGATCGTTGGGCTCGATGCCTGCGGCCCACTGGATCTGATCCGCGCGGCGGAAGGTATTGTTGATCCGATCCACCACCGACGGTACCGAGTTGGCCGGATAAAGAGATTGATCCGGATACATGCTGGAGGCCAGGTTGGCGTCCGCCGCGACCTGCCAGCCGGAAAGGTAAATGGCTTCTATGCCGGCCTTCGCCTGCTGCAATGCCTGACCGCCGGTCAGCGCACCGAGGCTGTTGATATAACCCTTTTTGGAGCCACCGTGCAGCAGCTTCCACATTTTCGCCGCACCGTTCTGTGCCAGCGTGCATTCCGGGTTGACCGAGCCGCGTAATTTCACCACGTCCTCCGCGCTGTAAGGACGGCGGATGCCTTCCCAGCGCGGTTGAGTCCACTCTTTCTTTAATTCTTCGATTTGTTGGGTACGGGTTTTCATGTGCAGATGCTCCATATTGTTATGTGGTGAGTTACGCCAGGAAGCGGTAGCCCGGCAGGGTCAGGAAGTCGATTAAGTCATCTGATGTGGTGATTTGCTCCATCAGCCGCGCTGCGTCGTCAAAGCGTCCGCTGCTGAAGCGGTGTTCGCCCAGCTCGTCCTGGATGACCCGCATCTCTTCGGCCAGCATCTGACGGAACAGGGCTTTGGTGACCGGCTTGCCGTTGCTGAGCGTTTTTTGATGGTGGATCCACTGCCAGATAGAGGTGCGCGAAATTTCCGCCGTGGCAGCATCTTCCATCAGGCCGTAGATAGGCACGCAGCCGTTGCCGGAGATCCACGCTTCGATGTACTGGACCGCGACGCGAATATTGGCACGCATCCCCTCTTCCGTTCGCTCGCCCGCGCACGGTGCCAGCAGCTGTTCTTCAGCCGTTGGGGCATCTTCTTCGCGCGTGACAAACAGCTGATTTTTGTTATCGCCGAGTACGCGATTGAAGACCTCCATCGCCGTATCGGCCAGGCCCGGATGGGCAATCCACGTGCCGTCGTGACCGTTACGGGCTTCCAGCTCTTTATCGGCTTTCACCTTGTTGAGCACCTGATTATTGCGCTCCGCGTCTTTGCTCGGAATAAAGGCCGCCATGCCGCCCATCGCAAAGGCACCGCGCTTGTGGCAGGTTTTAATCAGCAGACGCGAATAGGCGCTCAGGAAGGGTTTATCCATGGTCACGACCTGGCGGTCCGGCAGCACGCGATCGGGATAGTTTTTCAGCGTCTTGATGTAGCTGAAAATATAGTCCCAGCGTCCGCAGTTCAGGCCGACAATGTGGTCGCGCAGGGCATGCAGAATTTCATTCATCTGGAACACGGCGGGCAGCGTTTCAATCAGCAGCGTGGCCTTGATCGTGCCGCGCGGCAGGTTGAAGCGATCTTCCGCGTAGCTGAATACTTCACTCCACCAGGCGGCTTCCTGCCAGGCCTGCGTTTTTGGCAGATAGAAATAGGGACCGCTACCTTTTGCCAGCAGGTTTTTGTAGTTATGGTAGAAATAGAGTGCGAAATCAAACAGGCTGCCCGGAATGGCTTCTCCACGCCATGTGACATGTTTTTCAGGCAGGTGCAGACCTCGTACACGACAGATCAGCACCGCCGGATTCGGTTTGAGCTGGTAGATTTTCCCGGCTTCGTTGGTGTAGCTGATGGTGCCGTTGACGGCATCGCGCAGGTTGATCTGCCCGTCGATAACTTTGTTCCAGTCCGGGGCCAGCGAGTCTTCAAAATCGGCCATAAAGACTTTAACGTTGGCGTTCATGGCGTTGATCACCATTTTGCGCTCTACCGGACCAGTGATCTCAACGCGACGATCCTGTAAATCTTCAGGAATGCCGCGGATTTTCCACTCACCACGGCGAATGGAAGCAGTTTCCGAAATAAATCCTGGCAACTTGCCGTTATCGATTTCCTGCTGTTGATGAATGCGTGCCGCCAGCAGCTTATTGCGCTGCGGCGTAAAGCGGGTCACCAGCTCAGTCAGAAACTCTACCGCTTCGGCCGTCAAAACCTGCTGTTCTTGCTCACCATTCGGCTGGGTAAAGGTCAATTCATCGACCGTGGTTGCCTGTTGAGTCATCGTTCTGCTCCTCATCAAAGATCCAAAATCACGCCCCCAATGCGAACGAAAGATCGTTGTGTAGTTTTCGCTCAGCAGAATTAAGACTATCTATAATTTTTCCAAAATCAAAAACAATTTCCATTTTAATTTTAATTACAACGCAACATGATGATTAATATAGAGTTAAAGTTTCCTGGTATGTTGAACGGGATTTCGGAAATAAAAAAGGCACCCGAAGGTGCCTGATCTGAATAGCTGAAACGCTTTAGGATCGTTTAATGCAGACGATTACTCCAGCGTCGGATTCATGTGGCGAAGATCGTACGGCGTAATCTGGTAGACGTAATAGTTGAGCCAGTTAGTGAACAGCAGATTTCCGTGGCTGCGCCAGGTGGCTCCTGGTTTGTTTTGCGGATCGTTTTTCGGAAAATAGTTGTACGGGATATCCGGATTAAGACCCGCTTCGACATCACGAAAATACTCTGATGCGAGAGTATCGGGATCATACTCAGGATGGCCGGTAACGAACGCGATACGTTTGTCTTTACTGGCAAACAGGTAGGCATCCCCGTCTTCCGTTTCGGCCAGGATCTCCAGATCGGTGTAATCACGAATCAGCTGGGCCGGAAAATCGGCGTAGCGAGAATGCGGGGCCAGGAAGGTGTCATCAAAACCACGCGTCAGCAGCGCGTGTGGATGAAGAATGTGGTGTTCGTATACGCCGGAGAGCTTTTGAGTGCGGGTTTGCTTGGGAATACCGTAGAGAATGTTGAGTGCGGCCTGTACCGCCCAGCAGACAAACAGCGTTGACGTGACGTGATCTTTTGCCCACTCCAGCACCTGTTTGATCTGCGGCCAGTAAGCAACATCGTTAAATTCAACCAGACCGAGCGGCGCGCCTGTCACAATCAGTCCGTCGAAGTTTTCCCCCCGAATATCTTCGAAGTTACAGTAGAAGTTATTCAGATGCTCAGAGGGCGTGTTACGTGACTCGCGGGCATCAATACGCAGCAGTTGAATATCGACCTGCAGCGGGGAGTTCGACAGCAGACGCAGAAACTGGTTCTCAGTCTCAATCTTTTTCGGCATCAGGTTGAGGATGAGAACCTTCAGCGGGCGAATTTCCTGACCTGTCGCGCGTGAAGCCGTCATCACGAAGACGTTCTCTTCACGTAAGAAATTGACGGCTGGTAGCTCGTCCTGCACCCGAATCGGCATAACCTTACTTCCTCACAATATACGTATAAACGTTTAGACATCCAGACAGCTAACGATACCCAGAAATGGTATGAATGTCGAGCCTGCAAGTCGAAGGTGAGAAAGTTTCAGGGAGAGGGAGAAAAACAAAAGCAAAAAACCCCGCACCTTACGGTACGGGGTTCTTCTTGATTGATGCCTGGCAGTTCCCTACTCTCACATGGGGAGACCCCACACTACCATCGGCGCTACGGCGTTTCACTTCTGAGTTCGGCATGGGGTCAGGTGGGACCACCGCGCTAAAGCCGCCAGGCAAATTCTGTTAATCTGTATCAGGCTGAAAATCGTGTCTCTCACCGCCAAAACAGCTTCGGCGTTGTAAGGTTAAGCCTCACGGTTCATTAGTACCGGTTAGCTCAACGCATCGCTGCGCTTACACACCCGGCCTATCAACGTCGTCGTCTTCAACGTTCCTTCAGGAGACTTAAAGTCTCAGGGAGAACTCATCTCGGGGCAAGTTTCGTGCTTAGATGCTTTCAGCACTTATCTCTTCCGCATTTAGCTACCGGGCAGTGCCATTGGCATGACAACCCGAACACCAGTGATGCGTCCACTCCGGTCCTCTCGTACTAGGAGCAGCCCCCCTCAATTCTCCAGCGCCCACGGCAGATAGGGACCGAACTGTCTCACGACGTTCTAAACCCAGCTCGCGTACCACTTTAAATGGCGAACAGCCATACCCTTGGGACCTACTTCAGCCCCAGGATGTGATGAGCCGACATCGAGGTGCCAAACACCGCCGTCGATATGAACTCTTGGGCGGTATCAGCCTGTTATCCCCGGAGTACCTTTTATCCGTTGAGCGATGGCCCTTCCATTCAGAACCACCGGATCACTATGACCTGCTTTCGCACCTGCTCGAGCCGTCACTCTCGCAGTCAAGCTAGCTTATGCCATTGCACTAACCTCCTGATGTCCGACCAGGATTAGCTAACCTTCGTGCTCCTCCGTTACTCTTTGGGAGGAGACCGCCCCAGTCAAACTACCCACCAGACACTGTCCGCAACCCGGATCACGGGTCCACGTTAGAACACCAGCCATTAAAGGGTGGTATTTCAAGGA
>NZ_JADBRK010000010.1:0-139503 GCF_014930595.1 Enterobacter cloacae complex sp. P42RS | reverse complement strand
ATAAAGTGAACGGAATGACCACTTCAGCCGTATGTTCCCCCTCACCCCAGCCCTCTCCCTCAAGGGAGAGGGGGTTGTCCGTGCAGGTATTATTTTGTGGGGATTCCTCAGCCCTGTGGGAGAGGGACGGGGTGAGGGCATCAGGCCGCACGGAGACTTAAATCTCGACCTGCGTCCCCAGCTCAATGACGCGGTTAGGCGGGATCTCAAACTGGTCAGGCGCGCGCAGGGCGTTACGCTGCAGAATCAGATACAGCTTACCGCGCAGACGCAGGTACCATGGGCGCTTGCCGATGATCAGCGACTCGTGGGACATAAAGAACGACGTCTCCATCATCCGGCAGCTTAACCCTTCCAGACCGCAGCGGTGGAACACCTCTTCCACGTTCGGCGTTTCGCGCCAGCCGTAGCTCGCCACCACGCGCCAGAAGGTCGGGGACAGCTGCTCAATCTGTACGCGGCGCACGTTGTGAACGTACGGCGCATCTTCGGTGCGCAGCGTCAGCAGGATCACGCGCTCGTGCAGCACTTTGTTGTGCTTAAGGTTATGCATCAGCGCAAACGGGATTACATTCAGGGCACGAGACATGTAAACCGCGGTACCCGGCACGCGCACCGGCGGGGATTTCTCAAGCGACGCGATCATCGCCTCCAGAGAATTACCGTGCTCATGCATGCGGCGCAGCAGGCGGAAGCGCTCGCTTTTCCATGTGGTCATGACAATGAACATCAACAGGCCCAGCGTCAGCGGCAGCCAGCCACCGGAGACAATTTTGTCGAGGTTCGCAGAGAACAGCGGAACGTCAATACACAGGAAGCCCACCAGAATCATCCCCACGAGGAACTTATTCCAGTGCCAGTTGCGGTACGCCACCGTGGTGGAGAGAAGCGATGTCAGCACCATCGTACCGGTCACGGCAATACCGTAGGCCGCCGCCAGATTACTGGAGTGTTCGAAGCTAACAATCACGATCACAACAGCGAAGTAGAGCAGCCAGTTAACGAACGGGATGTAGATCTGGCCCGACTCCATCTCTGAGGTATGGATGATGCGCATTGGCGAGAGATATCCCAGACGAACGGCCTGACGGGTCAGAGAGAACACCCCGGAAATCACCGCCTGAGAGGCAATCACGGTCGCCAGCGTTGCGAGGATCAGCATAGGCACCAGCGCCCAGTCAGGTGCCAGCAGGAAGAATGGGTTCTTAATCGCTTCCGGGTTCTTGAGCAACAGCGCGCCCTGACCGAAGTAGTTCAGCACCAGCGACGGGAGCACCACAATAAACCATGCCACGCGGATAGGCAGCTTCCCGAAATGCCCCATGTCAGCATAGAGCGCCTCCACACCGGTGATGGAGAGCACGACCGCACCCAGCGCCACGAAGGAAACCACTTTGTATTCAAGGAAGAAATGCACCGCCCAGTAAGGGTTCAGCGCATGCAGCACGTCCGGGTTCGCAATAATGCTGCGCAAACCGAGCGCCGCCAGGATCAGGAACCAGGCCAGCATAATCGGCGCAAACAGTTTGCCCACCAGCCCGGTACCGTGTTTCTGGATCATGAACAGCAGCGTCAACACGATGATTGCCAGCGGGACAACCCAGGCATCAAGCTGCGGGGCAATAATCTCCAGCCCTTCAATCGCCGAGAGCACCGAGATAGCCGGTGTTATCACCACTTCCCCGTAGAAGAAGCTGCCACCTATCAGGCCGATAATCACCAGCACAGACGTCATTCTGGCCGAGGTATTACGACCGGCAAGGGACATCAGGGTCAGGATCCCGCCTTCGCCCGCATTGTCTGCACGCATAACGAAGGAGAGATATTTAACGGAAACGACCAGGATCAGCAGCCAGAAGATGAGGGACAGGAAGCCAAACACGGCATAGCGCTCAACACCAAAGCCAAACTGGCCGGACAAACATTCACGAAGCGTATAAAGTGGGCTGGTGCCGATATCACCGTAGACAACCCCGATCGCCGCAAGCGTTATTGCGGGTAATGATTGCTTATTATCAGTGCTCATAGACTAGTCTTTTCGTTTAAATAACAAATGTGTTCCTGTCCCTTGGTCCACAAAAAGCGCACAGTATGCACGATTCATTGCAAAATCGTACCCCTAAATGCAACCGCATTAATGTAGCGCAAAGAAAATTGCGCCGCACTTCAGCCTATTACCAGCCCTGACTGAAACGTCTATACTCGCTTCAATTGGCCGCCACAACGGCGAAAGGATGCAAAACTATTATGGCTCACTCACATTTATTAGCAGAAAGAATTTCCCGCCTCAGCAGCGCGCTGGAGAAAGGCCTTTACGAGCGTAGCCACGCCATTCGCCTTTGCCTGCTGGCGGCATTGAGCGGTGAAAGCGTATTTCTGCTGGGACCGCCGGGCATTGCCAAGAGTTTGATTGCACGCCGCCTAAAGTTCGCTTTCCAGAACGCTCGCGCATTTGAATATTTGATGACGCGCTTCTCCACGCCAGAAGAAGTTTTCGGCCCGCTTTCTATTCAGGCGCTGAAAGATGAAGGGCGCTATGAGCGTCTGACGGCGGGTTATCTCCCGGAAGCGGAAATCGTCTTTCTTGATGAGATCTGGAAAGCCGGCCCGGCCATTCTGAATACCCTGCTGACGGCAATCAACGAACGCCGCTTCCGCAACGGCGCGAGCGAAGAGAAGATCCCCATGCGCCTGCTGGTGGCCGCGTCAAACGAACTGCCCGAAGCCGACAGCAGCCTGGAAGCGCTGTATGACCGCATGCTGATCCGCCTGTGGCTGGATAAAGTCCAGGATAAATCAAACTTCCGTTCAATGCTGGTGAGCCAGCAGGACGAAAACGAAAACCCGGTGGCACCTTCACTGCAGGTGACGGACGAGGAGTACCATCAGTGGCAGGACGAGATCGGCAAAATTAAGCTGCCCGACGCCGTCTTTGAGCTGATCTTCATGCTGCGCCAGCAGCTTGATTCCCTGCCTTCCGCCCCGTACGTCTCGGATCGTCGCTGGAAAAAAGCGATCCGTCTGCTCCAGGCCAGCGCGTTGTTCAGCGGTCGCGACGCGGTCGCCCCTATCGATCTGATCCTGCTAAAAGACTGCCTCTGGCACGACGCAGAAGGCATGAACCTGATGCAGCAGCAGCTGGACGTTTTGATGACCGGGCACGCCTGGGGGCAGCAGGCGATGCTCAACCAGCTGGGGGCGATTGCCCAACGGCGCATTCAGCTCCAGCAGCAGCAAAGCGATAAAACCGCGCTAAAAGTGAACCGACTGGGCGGCATGTTCGCCCGCAAACCGCATTACGAGCTACCCGCCGATCTGACCGGCACGACGCTGACACTGCTGCTCCAGCAGCCCCTCAAGCTGCATGATATGCAGGTGGTGCACATTACGATTGAGCGCGAGCCGCTGGCGCAGTGGCTGGATAAGGGCGGGGAGATCCGCGGAAAGCTCAACGGCATCGGTTTCGCGCAGCCGCTGAATATGGAAGTGGACAGCAGTCAGCACCTTGTGATCCGCGACGTGAGCCTTCAGGGATCGCGTCTTGCGCTTCCCGGCACCGCCTCGGACAGCGTGCCGGAAGAGATTAAACAGCAGCTGGAAGCGCTGGATACCGAATGGCATCAGCAGCACACCCGCTTCAGCGAGCAGCAAAAATGCCTCTTTATTCATAGCGACTGGCTAGGTCGCATTGAAGCCAGCCTGCAGGACGTCAGCGCGCAGATCAAACAGGCGCGTCAATGCTAACGCTGGACACGCTCAATATGATGCTGGCCGTCAGCGAGGAAGGGTTGATCGAGGAGGTGGTGATTACCCTTCTGGCATCGCCGCAGCTGGCGGCCTTCTTTGAAAAATTCCCGAAGCTCAAAAAAGCGATGACGGAAGATCTCCCGCGCTGGCGCGACAATCTGCGGCAGCGGTTTAAGGAGACAGAAGTCCCGCCCGAACTGACGGAGGAAGTCGCGGCCTATCAGCAGTGTCAGCGGCTATCGACGCCACAGTTTATCGTCCAGATCCCGCAAACCCTTACCCTGCTCGATAAAGTCCACTCTCCGTTTGCCAGCCAGGCCAGAACGCTGGTCACAGAAAACGCCACCTTTACCCCGGCGCTGCACACGCTCTTTTTACAGCGCTGGCGCCTGAGCCTGGTCGTCCAGGCTACCACGCTGAACCAACAGCTTCTGGATGAAGAGCGGGAACAGCTGCTCAGCGAAGTCCAGGAACGCATGACGCTGAGTGGCCAGCTCGAAGAGGTGCTGGTAGAAAATGAAAACGCCGCTGGTCGCCTCTGGGATATGAGCGCCGGGCAGCTGCGGCGCGGGGATTATCAGCTGATCGTGAAGTACGGCGACTTTCTTACCCAGCAGCCGGAGCTGATGAAGCTCGCGGAACAGCTCGGCCGCTCGCGAGAGGCCAAATCGGTCCCAAAGAAAGATGCCCCGATGGAAACCTTCCGCACCCTTGTACGCGAACCGGCTACCGTGCCGGAGCAGGTCGACGGACTCCAGCAAAGCGATGACATCCTGCGCCTGCTGCCGACCGAGCTAAGCACGCTGGGGATGACCGAACTGGAGTATGAGTTTTACCGTCGGCTGGTGGAAAAACAGCTTCTCACCTATCGGCTGCACGGCGAAGCCTGGCGAGAGAAGCTCAGCCAGCGCCCGGTCGTGCATCAGGACTTTGATGAGCAGCCGCGCGGGCCGTTTATTGTCTGCGTGGATACGTCTGGCTCAATGGGCGGCTTTAACGAGCAGTGTGCGAAGGCGTTCTGTCTGGCGCTGATGCGCGTGGCGCTCGCTGACCGCCGTCGCTGCTTTATCATGCTCTTCTCCAGCGAAGTCGTGGGCTACGAGCTGACGAACCTGCAGGGCATTGAGCAGGCCATCCGCTTTTTAAGCCAGCGTTTTCGCGGCGGCACCGATCTGGCCAGCTGTTTTCGCAGCATTGTAGAACGGATGCAGGGCGGCGACTGGTACGACGCTGACGCGGTGGTGATTTCCGATTTCATTGCCCAGCGGCTGCCGGAAGATGTGGTAAATAAAGTGAAGGAGCTGCAGCGCGTGCACCAGCATCGTTTTCATGCCGTGGCGATGTCCGCACATGGAAAACCCGGCATCATGCGCATCTTCGATCATATCTGGCGCTTTGATACCGGGTTGCGTAGCCGTCTGCTCAGACGCTGGCGGCGTTAATTAAAGAAGAGAATCGACGCTTTCACGTACCTGCTGCGGCCAGACCCCACACTGCACCTGACCAATGTGAGACAGTTGCAGCAGCAGCATGGTCAGACGGGACTGCCCGATACCGCCGCCGATGGTCTGCGGCATTTCACCGCGCAACAGCGCCTGATGCCACTCTAATTTAAGGCGATCTTCATCACCGGTCACCGCCAGCTGGCGCTTCAGCGCCTCTGCATCCACGCGGATCCCCATCGAAGAGAGCTCAAACGCATCTTCCAGAACCGGGTTCCAGACCAGAATATCGCCGTTCAGACCGGCATATTCGCTTTCGCCCGCGGTGCTCCAGTCATCATAATCCGGCGCACGAACGTCGTGACGTTTGCCATCAGACAGTTTGCCGCCGATGCCAATCAGAAATACCGCGCCCAGCTCTTTGGCGATCGCCCGCTCGCGGCCTTTGGCATCCAGATGCGGGAAGCGGCTCAGCAGTTCCTGGCTGTGGACAAAGTGGATCGTATCCGGCAGGAACGGTACCAGACCAAACTCTTTGCTCACGGCAGCTTCGGTCGCTTTGATCCCCGCGTAGATCGCCTCAACGGTGGATTTCAGCGTACCGACATGACGCTCGCCGTCACCCATTACGCGCTCCCAGTCCCACTGGTCAACGTAGACAGAGTGAATCGGGGAGAGGCGGTCTTCATCGGGGCGAAGGGCTTTCATGTGCGTGTAGAGCCCTTCGCCCGCGCTGAAGTCGTGTTGTCCCAGGGTTTGACGCTTCCACTTCGCCAGGGAATGCACCACTTCGAACTGTGCATCTGGCAGTGTTTTCACTTTCACCTGTACCGCTTTTTCGCATCCAGACAGGTTATCCTGCGTCCCGTCACCCACGCGGCTCAGAATCGGCGCCTGAACTTCAATAAGACCAAGCTTCTCTTCCAGCTGGCGGGAAAAATGGGATTTTACGAAACTGATCTGGCGTTGTTTTGCGATGTATGCGGTTTTCATTATTTTTACTCCTGCGTCCTGTTGATAATGATTAAGCAACAGAACCGACACTTAATTCAATAACCCATCAACAATAAGCCACCTTCACTTTTGATTCGTTAAAATAAGACGCTAGAATAGACGTATTCATTAATCTTCATAAGAAAAAGCTATGGAAAATTATCAGATCGACAATCTGGACCGCGGCATCCTTGAGGCCTTAATGGCCAATGCCCGTACAGCCTACGCCGAACTGGCGAAACAGTTTGGCGTCAGCCCGGGAACCATTCACGTTCGCGTAGAGAAGATGAAGCAGGCAGGGATCATTACCGGTGCGCGCATCGACGTCAGCCCGAAGCAGCTGGGTTACGACGTCTGTTGCTTCATCGGCATTATTCTTAAAAGCGCAAAAGACTACCCCTCCGCGCTGGCAAAGCTGAACGCGCTCGATGAAGTCACCGAGGCGTACTACACCACCGGGCACTACAGCATCTTTATTAAGGTGATGTGCCGATCCATCGATGCCCTCCAGCAGGTACTTATCAACAAGATCCAAACAATCGATGAAATTCAGTCCACCGAGACACTGATCTCCCTGCAAAACCCGATCATGCGTACCATCCGCCCGTGATCGGGCAAATTCATTCCCACATTTTCCACAGGTAGATCCCAGCTCGTTCACAGCGTACAATGATCCCCTCTTTATCTGAGCGAGCGATCAATGGCGGACATTACCCTTATCAGCGGCAGCACTCTTGGCGGTGCGGAATACGTAGCGGAACATCTGGCTGAGAAGCTGGAAGATGCAGGCTTTTCTACACAAACGCTGCACGGGCCGCTGCTTGAAGATCTCCCGGCTGACGGGGTCTGGCTGCTGATCACCTCCACGCACGGCGCGGGCGATCTGCCGGATAACCTGCAACCTTTATATGACGAACTGCTGGAACAGCAGCCCGACCTGTCAAACGTCCGTTTTGGCGCAGTGGGGATAGGCAGTCGTGAATATGACACCTTTTGCGGGGCAATAGAGAAGGTCGAAGCCGCTGTTACCGCTTGCGGAGCAAAACAGCTGGGTGAAACGCTCAAGATCAACATCCTCGATCATGACATTCCGGAAGATCCAGCCGAGATCTGGCTCGCGGAATGGAAAAATTTACTCAAAAACGATTAAAGATCGCGCGAACAGATGTGGATAACTCTGGTTAAAAGCTCGTATTAACCCGTAGTTATCCAAAGAACAACCCTAGCGTCGTTTTTGGCCTGTGTATAAAGTCGCGATCTGATCCCAGCTTATACGGTCCTGGATCACCGATCATTCACAGCAAACGATCCTTCCTAACTGCATGATCTTATTTGCAGGATCGGACTTATCCACACGTGTCCGCGATCCTAATAAGAGATCACAATAGAACAGATCTCTAAATAAAAAGATCTTCTTTTTAATAGCCCAGGATCCCAATGCTTTCTCGAAAGACTAAAGTTGAGTAGAATCCACGGCCCGGGCTTCAATCCATTTTCATACCGCTTTACGCGAGGCAGACCACCATGTTTTATCAGGATCCTTTTGACGTCATCATCATTGGCGGGGGTCATGCAGGCACTGAGGCCGCAATGGCCGCAGCGCGAATGGGTCAGCAGACCCTGCTTTTGACACACAATATCGACACGCTGGGACAAATGTCCTGTAATCCGGCGATTGGCGGCATTGGGAAAGGACACCTGGTAAAAGAAGTGGATGCACTTGGCGGCCTGATGGCGAAAGCGATCGATCATGCGGGCATTCAGTTTAGGATACTAAACGCGAGTAAAGGCCCTGCTGTTCGCGCCACTCGTGCGCAGGCAGACCGCGTGCTTTACCGCCAGGCCGTGCGCACCGCGCTGGAGAACCAGCCGAACCTGATGATCTTCCAGCAGGCGGTAGAAGATCTTATCGTTGAGAACGATCGCGTCGTGGGCGCCGTGACCCAGATGGGCCTCAAGTTCCGCGCCAAAGCCGTGGTGCTGACGGTTGGGACATTCCTGGACGGCAAAATCCATATTGGTCTGGACAACTACAGCGGTGGCCGTGCTGGCGATCCGCCGTCCATTCCGCTGTCTCGTCGTCTGCGTGAACTGCCGCTGCGCGTCAGCCGTCTGAAAACCGGCACGCCGCCGCGTATCGATGCACGCACCATTGATTTCAGCGTACTGGCCCAACAGCACGGCGATAACCCGATGCCGGTTTTCTCGTTCATGGGCAACGCGGCGCAACACCCGCAGCAGGTGCCGTGCTACATCACGCATACCAACGAAAAAACCCATGACGTGATCCGCAATAACCTCGATCGCAGCCCAATGTACGCTGGCGTGATCGAAGGGATCGGCCCACGTTACTGCCCGTCGATCGAAGACAAAGTGATGCGCTTTGCCGATCGTAACCAGCACCAGATCTTCCTGGAGCCGGAAGGGCTGACCTCGAACGAAATTTACCCGAACGGCATCTCCACCAGCCTGCCGTTCGACGTGCAAATGCAAATTGTTCGCTCAATGCAGGGGATGGAGAATGCGAAAATCGTTCGCCCTGGCTACGCAATTGAGTACGATTTCTTCGACCCACGTGACCTGAAGCCGACGCTGGAGAGCAAATTCATCCACGGTCTGTTCTTCGCGGGGCAGATTAACGGCACCACCGGCTACGAAGAAGCGGCTGCACAGGGCCTGCTTGCCGGTCTGAACGCCGCCCGCTTCTCTGCCGAGAAAGAGGGCTGGGCGCCGGCGCGTTCTCAGGCCTATCTGGGCGTTTTGGTCGACGATCTCTGCACGCTGGGCACCAAAGAACCGTACCGTATGTTTACCTCTCGCGCGGAATATCGTCTGATGCTGCGCGAGGACAACGCCGACCTGCGTCTGACCGAGATAGGCCGCGAGCTGGGTCTGGTGGATGACGAACGCTGGGCGCGCTTCAACGAGAAGCTGGAACGTATTGAACAGGAACGTCAGCGCCTGAAAACCACGTGGGTAAACCCACAGGCGGATACCGCTGCCGAAGTGAACGCTCACTTAACAGCGCCGCTGTCGCGTGAAGCCAGCGGCGAAGATCTGCTGCGTCGCCCTGAAGTGACCTACGAGAATCTGGTCAAACTGACCGCGTTCGCGCCGGGCCTTGAAGACGCTGAAGCTGCCGAGCAGGTCGAAATTCAGGTGAAGTACGAAGGCTACATCGCGCGTCAGCAGGATGAGATCGAAAAACAGCAGCGCAACGAAAACACGCTGCTGCCGGAAATGCTGGACTACCGTCAGGTGACGGGCCTTTCCAACGAAGTGATCGCTAAGCTGAACGATCACAAACCGGTATCGATTGGCCAGGCCTCCCGTATCTCGGGCGTTACGCCGGCAGCGATTTCGATCCTGCTGGTGTGGCTGAAAAAGCAAGGCATGCTGCGCCGTAGCGCGTAATTGACATTGCTTTTGGCGGGTGGCGCTTCGCTGACCCGCCCTACTTATTCGTAGGCCCGGTAAGCGGCAGCGCCACCGGGCAAAAAACTCTCAACAGGTATTCACCGTGCTCAACAAACTCTCTCGTCTGCTGGATCAGGCAGGTATTTCGCTCACCGATCACCAGAAAAACCAGCTGGTGGCGTATGTCGATATGCTGAACAAATGGAATAAAGCGTACAACCTGACGTCTGTGCGCGATCCCAACGAGATGCTGGTTCGCCATATTCTCGATAGTATCGTGGTGGCGCCGTACCTGAAAGGTGGACGTTTTATCGACGTGGGGACGGGGCCGGGTTTGCCGGGCGTTCCGCTGTCGATTGTCCGACCCGAGAGCCATTTCACGCTGCTGGACAGCCTGGGCAAGCGCGTGCGCTTTTTACGCCAGGTTCAGCATGAACTGAAGCTCGATAACATCACGCCCGTACAGAGCAGGGTAGAAGAGTTTCCGGCAGAGCCGCCGTTTGACGGCGTTATCAGCCGTGCGTTTGCTTCGCTCAATGACATGGTGAGCTGGTGTAAGCATCTGCCGGCAGAAGATGGCCGTTTTTATGCGCTGAAAGGACAGCTGCCCGGTGATGAAATTGAACAGCTTCCGGACGGTTTTAGCGTTGAAACCATCGAGAAATTAAACGTTCCGCAGCTCGACGGTGAACGTCATCTGGTGATAATTAAGCCAAACAATTTTTAAAAAAATAATAAAAAATGTGGAATTTGTGCTGTTCTGAGTATGTTAAAAAACAGCACAACTACCCGGGATTTACCAGAGAGCGTTTAACCGCTTTTTTACCAGGGATTTTCTTGCGGTTAACCTCACGTCGATTATTCATCGCGAAGATAGTCAACTATGAAAATATCAGCCTGCTAAAAGTGGAAGGCTGTAACCAGAACGCAATGTTAATTATTTATTAAGAATGTCAATAAAAGGTTTTTATTGTGTACGGGGCTGTTTTGAAAATAGTTGCGATATTTTGTGTTTAATTTCAGAAAGATAATCCTGGGCGATTTACGGCTTTGATAAATACAACCTTATCGCAAATGTGTGTTTTGTGATCTCGTGCACGCTTTGTAGTCAACGTTTTCGCGCTGTTTGCAGTTTTGCTCGAAGGTCGGTGCTTTCTACGAAAGTTAAAAAATAGCGCTGGGGAAAAATATTTAAACATTTATTCACCTTTTCGCTACTTAATGTTTGAAATCACGGGTACGCACCGTATAATTTGTCCGCTTTTTGATGCTTGACTCTGAGCCTTAAAGGACGTTTTATACGACACGCGGCATACCTCGAAGGGAGCAGGAGTAAAAACGTGATGTCTGTGTCGCTCTTGAGTAGAAACGTTGCTCGTAAGCTTCTGTTCATTCAGTTTCTGGCTGTGATAGCAAGTGGACTGCTGTTTAGCCTCAAAGACCCCTTCTGGGGCATTTCCGCCGTGTGCGGGGGTTTGGCGGTCGTGCTGCCAAACGTGTTGTTTATGATTTTTGCCTGGCGTCATCAGGCGCATACACCCGCCAAAGGCCGCGTGGCCTGGTCCTTCGCTCTCGGCGAAGTGTGTAAGGTGTTGCTGACCTTTGCTCTACTAGTGATGGCGCTGGCGGTTTTGAAAGTGGTATTCATGCCGCTGATAGCAACGTGGGTTTTGGTGCTGGTGGTACAAGTTCTGGCTCCAGCTGTAATCAATAACAAAGGGTAAAAGGCATCATGGCTTCAGAAAATATGACGCCGCAGGATTACATAGGTCACCATCTGAATAACCTTCAGCTGGACCTGCGTACATTCTCGCTGGTGGATCCACATAACCCCCCGGCCACCTTCTGGACGATCAACATCGACTCCATGTTCTTCTCGGTGGTTTTGGGTCTTCTGTTCCTGGCCATGTTCCGCAGCGTTGCTAAAAAAGCGACCAGCGGTGTTCCAGGGAAATTCCAGACGTTCGTTGAGATGATCATCGGCTTCGTCCATGGCAGCGTGAAAGACATGTACCATGGTAAGAGCAAGCTGATTGCTCCGCTGGCCCTGACCGTGTTCGTTTGGGTCTTCCTGATGAACCTGATGGACCTGCTGCCAATTGACCTGCTGCCGTTCATCGGCGAGCACATCTTCGGCCTGCCTGCGCTGCGTGTTGTACCGTCTGCGGACGTGAACATCACCCTGTCGATGGCGCTGGGCGTGTTTATCCTGATTCTTTTCTACAGCATCAAAATGAAAGGCGTAAGCGGCTTTGTGAAAGAGCTTACCTTGCAGCCGTTCAACCACTGGGCGTTTATTCCGGTCAACCTGATCCTGGAAGGCGTTAGCCTGCTGTCCAAACCTGTTTCACTGGGTCTGCGACTGTTCGGCAACATGTATGCGGGTGAGCTGATTTTCATTCTGATCGCGGGTCTTCTGCCGTGGTGGTCACAGTGGGTTCTGAATGTGCCATGGGCCATTTTCCACATCCTGATCATTACGCTGCAAGCCTTTATCTTCATGGTTCTGACGATCGTCTATCTGTCGATGGCGTCTGAAGAGCACTGATTTTTTACCAACACTACTACGTTTTAATTGAAACAAACTGGAGACTGTCATGGAAAACCTGAATATGGATCTGCTGTACATGGCTGCCGCTGTGATGATGGGTCTGGCGGCTATCGGTGCTGCGATCGGTATCGGCATCCTCGGAGGTAAATTCCTGGAAGGCGCAGCGCGTCAACCTGATCTGATTCCTCTGCTGCGTACTCAGTTCTTTATCGTTATGGGTCTGGTGGATGCTATCCCAATGATCGCTGTAGGTCTGGGTCTGTACGTGATGTTTGCTGTCGCGTAGTAGTTGTTTTAAAACCCCAAGCCACAGAAATTTAAGAGGTATTGTGCTGTGAACATGAACGCAACAATCCTCGGCCAGGCCATCGCGTTTATTCTCTTTGTCTGGTTCTGCATGAAGTATGTATGGCCGCCTTTAATGGCTGCCATCGAAAAACGTCAGAAAGAAATTGCTGACGGTCTGGCTTCCGCAGAACGCGCTAAGAAAGATTTGGACCTTGCACAGGCCAACGCGACAGACCAGCTGAAAAAAGCGAAAGCTGAAGCTCAGGTAATCATTGAACAGGCTAACAAGCGCCGTTCTCAGATCCTGGACGAAGCCAAAGCTGAAGCAGAACAGGAACGTACTAAGATCGTGACACAGGCTCAGGCTGAAATTGAAGCTGAGCGTAAACGTGCTCGTGAAGAACTGCGTAAGCAGGTTGCGATTCTGGCTGTTGCTGGCGCCGAGAAGATCATCGAACGTTCCGTGGATGAAGCTGCTAACAGCGACATCGTGGACAAACTTGTCGCTGAACTGTAAGGAGGGAGGGGCTGATGTCTGAATTTGTTACGGTAGCTCGCCCCTACGCCAAAGCAGCTTTTGACTTTGCTGTCGAACACCAAAATGTCGATCGCTGGCAGAATATGCTGGCGTTTGCCGCTGAGGTGACGAAAAACGAACAAATGGCCGAGTTGCTTTCCGGTGCGTTAGCGCCTGAAACCCTCGCCGCGTCGTTTATCGCCGTGTGCGGAGAGCAACTGGATGCCAACGGCCAGAACCTGATTAAGGTCATGGCAGAAAATGGTCGTCTCCGTGTGCTCCCGGATGTTCTCGAGCAGTTTGAGCACTTACGTGCCCTTAGTGAAGCAACTGCAGAAGTCGAAGTGACTTCCGCGACTGAACTGAGTGACGAACAGCTTGCGAAAATCACCGCCGCGATGGAAAAACGTCTGTCACGCAAAGTTAAGCTGAATTGCAAAATCGATAAGTCTGTAATGGCAGGCGTAATCATCCGCTCGGGTGATATGGTCATTGATGGCAGCGTACGCGGCCGTCTTGAGCGCCTTGCAGACGTCTTGCAGTCTTAAGGGGACTGGAGCATGCAACTGAATTCCACCGAAATCAGCGAACTGATCAAGCAGCGCATTGCTCAGTTCAATGTTGTGAGTGAAGCTCACAACGAAGGTACTATTGTTTCTGTAAGTGACGGTGTTATCCGCATCCACGGCCTGGCCGATTGTATGCAGGGTGAGATGATTTCCCTGCCGGGTAACCGTTACGCTATCGCACTGAACCTGGAGCGCGACTCCGTAGGTGCAGTTGTGATGGGTCCATACGCTGACCTCGCCGAAGGCATGAAGGTTAAGTGTACTGGCCGTATTCTGGAAGTGCCGGTTGGCCGTGGCCTGCTGGGTCGCGTTGTTAACACCCTGGGTGCGCCAATCGACGGTAAAGGTCCGGTTGAGCACGATGGCTTCTCCCCAATCGAAGTTATCGCACCAGGCGTTATCGACCGTCAGTCCGTTGATCAGCCAGTGCAGACTGGTTATAAGTCCGTTGACGCCATGATCCCAATCGGTCGTGGTCAGCGTGAACTGATCATCGGTGACCGTCAGACCGGTAAAACCGCGATGGCAATCGACGCCATCATCAACCAGCGTGACTCCGGCATCAAATGTGTGTACGTGGCTATCGGCCAGAAAGCGTCCACCATTTCTAACGTGGTTCGTAAACTGGAAGAGCACGGCGCACTGTCTAACACCATCGTTGTGGTAGCAACCGCGTCTGAATCTGCTGCACTGCAATACCTGGCGCCATACGCCGGTTGCGCAATGGGCGAATACTTCCGTGACCGCGGTGAAGATGCGCTGATCGTATACGATGACCTGTCTAAACAGGCTGTTGCTTATCGTCAGGTTTCCCTGCTGCTCCGTCGTCCACCAGGACGTGAAGCATTCCCGGGCGACGTATTCTACCTCCACTCTCGTCTGCTGGAGCGTGCTTCCCGCGTTAACGCGGAATACGTCGAGAACTTCACCAAAGGTGAAGTGAAGGGCAAAACAGGTTCTCTGACCGCGCTGCCGATCATTGAAACCCAGGCGGGTGACGTTTCTGCGTTCGTTCCGACCAACGTAATCTCCATTACCGATGGTCAGATCTTCCTGGAAACCAACCTGTTTAACTCCGGTATTCGTCCGGCGGTTAACCCGGGTATCTCTGTATCCCGTGTGGGTGGTGCTGCTCAGACCAAGATCATCAAGAAACTGTCCGGTGGTATCCGTACCGCGCTGGCACAGTATCGTGAACTGGCTGCGTTCTCTCAGTTCGCATCCGATCTGGACGAAGCAACCCGTAAACAGCTGAGCCACGGTCAGAAAGTGACCGAGCTGCTGAAGCAGAAACAGTACGCTCCAATGTCTGTTGCTCAGCAGGGCCTGGTACTGTTCGCGGCTGAACGCGGTTACCTCGAAGATGTGGAACTGGCGAAAATCGGTAGCTTTGAAGCCGCTCTGCTGGCTTACGTCGACCGTGATCACGCTCCGCTGATGCAAGAGATCAACCAGACCGGTGGCTATAACGACGAAATCGAAGGCAAGCTGAAAGCTATCCTCGATTCCTTCAAAGCAACCCAATCCTGGTAATCGTCCGGCGGCTTGTCTCAGGGCAAGCCGCCTGGCATTGAGGAGAAGCTCATGGCCGGCGCAAAAGAGATACGTAGTAAGATCGCAAGCGTCCAGAACACGCAAAAGATCACTAAAGCGATGGAGATGGTCGCCGCTTCCAAAATGCGTAAATCGCAGGATCGCATGGCGGCCAGCCGTCCTTATGCAGAGACCATGCGCAAAGTGATTGGTCACCTTGCAAACGGTAATCTGGAATATAAGCACCCTTACCTGGAAGAACGCGACGTTAAGCGCGTGGGCTACCTGGTGGTGTCGACTGACCGTGGTCTGTGTGGCGGCTTGAACATTAACCTGTTCAAAAAACTGCTGGCGGATATGAAAGGCTGGTCTGATAAAGGCGTTCAGTGCGATCTGGCACTGATTGGCTCTAAAGGCGTCTCTTTCTTTAACTCCGTTGGTGGCAACATTGTCGCTCAGGTGACCGGTATGGGTGATAACCCGTCCCTGTCCGAACTGATCGGCCCGGTTAAAGTGATGTTGCAGGCCTACGATGAAGGCCGTCTGGACAGACTGTACGTTGTCAGCAACAAATTCATTAACACCATGTCTCAGGTTCCAACGCTCACTCAGATGCTGCCGTTACCGGCATCAGAAGATGACGAGCTGAAGCAGAAAGCCTGGGATTACCTGTATGAACCCGATCCGAAACCGCTGCTGGATACCCTGCTGCGTCGTTACGTTGAATCTCAGGTTTATCAGGGCGTTGTAGAAAACCTGGCCAGCGAGCAGGCCGCACGAATGGTGGCGATGAAAGCCGCGACCGATAATGGCGGCAGCCTGATTAAAGAGCTGCAGTTGGTTTACAACAAAGCTCGTCAGGCCAGCATTACTCAGGAACTCACCGAGATCGTCTCGGGGGCCGCCGCGGTTTAACCAGGTTTACGAATTACGTAGAGGATTCAAGATGGCTACTGGAAAGATTGTCCAGGTAATCGGCGCCGTGGTGGACGTCGAGTTCCCTCAGGACGCCGTACCACGCGTGTACGACGCGCTTGAGGTACAGAATGGTAACGAGAGCCTGGTGCTGGAAGTTCAGCAGCAGCTCGGCGGCGGTATCGTGCGTACCATCGCCATGGGTTCTTCCGACGGTCTGCGTCGTGGTCTGGAAGTTAAAGACCTTGAGCACCCGATCGAAGTCCCGGTAGGTAAAGCAACACTGGGTCGTATCATGAACGTATTGGGTCAGCCAATCGACATGAAAGGCGACATCGGTGAAGAAGAGCGTTGGGCTATCCACCGCGCGGCACCTTCCTACGAAGAGCTGTCCAGCTCTCAGGAACTTCTGGAAACCGGCATCAAAGTTATCGACCTGATGTGTCCGTTTGCGAAGGGCGGTAAAGTTGGTCTGTTCGGTGGTGCGGGTGTAGGTAAAACCGTAAACATGATGGAGCTGATCCGTAACATCGCGATCGAGCACTCCGGTTACTCCGTGTTTGCGGGCGTAGGTGAACGTACTCGTGAGGGTAACGACTTCTACCACGAAATGACCGACTCCAACGTTCTGGACAAAGTATCCCTGGTTTACGGCCAGATGAACGAGCCACCAGGAAACCGTCTGCGCGTTGCGCTGACCGGCCTGACAATGGCTGAGAAATTCCGTGACGAAGGTCGTGACGTTCTGCTGTTCGTTGATAACATCTACCGTTACACCCTGGCCGGTACTGAAGTATCTGCACTGCTGGGTCGTATGCCTTCAGCGGTAGGTTATCAGCCTACGCTTGCGGAAGAGATGGGTGTTCTTCAGGAACGTATCACCTCTACCAAAACCGGTTCTATCACCTCCGTTCAGGCGGTATACGTACCTGCGGATGACTTGACTGACCCATCTCCAGCAACCACCTTTGCGCACTTAGACGCAACCGTGGTACTGAGCCGTCAGATCGCGTCTCTGGGTATCTACCCGGCCGTTGACCCGCTGGACTCCACCAGCCGTCAGCTGGATCCACTGGTTGTTGGTCAGGAACACTACGACACCGCGCGTGGCGTACAGTCCCTGCTGCAGCGTTACCAGGAACTGAAAGACATCATCGCCATCCTGGGTATGGATGAACTGTCTGAAGAAGACAAACTGGTGGTAGCACGTGCGCGTAAGATCCAGCGCTTCCTGTCCCAGCCGTTCTTCGTTGCGGAAGTATTCACCGGTTCTCCGGGTAAATACGTTTCCCTGAAAGACACCATCCGTGGCTTTAAAGGCATCATGGAAGGCGAATACGATCACCTGCCAGAGCAGGCGTTCTACATGGTTGGTTCCATCGAAGAAGCCGTGGAAAAAGCCAAAAAACTTTAACGCCTTAATCGGAGGGTGATATGGCAATGACTTACCACCTGGACGTCGTCAGCGCAGAGCAACAAATGTTCTCTGGTCTGGTCGAGAAAATCCAGGTAACGGGCAGTGAAGGTGAACTGGGTATTTTCCCGGGTCACGCACCGCTGCTCACCGCCATTAAGCCTGGTATGATCCGCATCGTTAAACAGTTCGGTCACGAAGAGTTTATCTATCTGTCCGGCGGCATTCTTGAAGTGCAGCCTGGCAGTGTGACCGTTCTGGCCGATACCGCTATTCGTGGCCAGGATCTCGACGAAGCGCGAGCCCTGGAATCGAAGCGTAAGGCTGAAGAGCACATTAGCAGCTCTCATGGTGACGTGGATTACGCTCAGGCGTCTGCGGAGCTGGCCAAAGCGATCGCGAAACTGCGCGTTATCGAGTTGACCAAAAAAGCGATGTAACACCGGCTTGAAAAGCACAAAAGCCAGTCTGGATACCAGACTGGCTTTTTTTTTCATCCTTAATTCATGATGAAAAAGATGTAGAATTTTAGGCATCAAACGTTTTTACTTCTCACTCAAACTACCGTCAGGATGCGTATGTCAAACAGTGCGATGAGCGTGGTGATCCTTGCCGCTGGCAAAGGTACCCGCATGTATTCCGATCTGCCTAAAGTGCTCCACACGCTGGCAGGAAAGCCAATGGTGCAGCATGTCATTGATGCAGCGAATGAACTGGGTGCCCGTCAGGTTCACCTGGTCTACGGCCACGGCGGCGATCTGCTTAAAAAGACGCTGAGCGATGACGCGCTCAACTGGGTGCTTCAGGCTGAACAGCTGGGTACCGGTCATGCGATGCAGCAGGCTGCGCCGTTCTTTGCCGATGACGAAGATATTCTGATGCTCTACGGTGATGTTCCGCTAATTTCCGTTGAAACGCTGACTCGCCTGCGTGCAGCCAAGCCGCAGGGCGGCATCGGTTTATTGACCGTTGTGCTGGACGATCCAACGGGCTATGGCCGTATCACGCGTGAAAACGGCAACGTAACGGGTATCGTTGAACATAAAGATGCCAGTGATGAACAGCGCAAGATTCAGGAGATTAACACCGGCATCCTGATTGCTAATGGCGCGGACATGAAGCGCTGGCTCTCTCAGCTCGACAACAATAACGCGCAAGGTGAGTACTACATCACCGACATCATTGCGATGGCGTATCACGAAGGGCGTGAGATCGCCGCCGTTCATCCGGCGCGCATCAGCGAAACGGACGGCGTGAATAACCGCCTGCAGCTTTCCCGTCTTGAGCGTATTTATCAGTCCGAGCAGGCAGAGAAGCTGCTGCTTGCTGGCGTCATGCTGCGCGATCCGGCGCGTTTCGATTTGCGCGGCACCGTGTCTCACGGGCGCGATGTTGAGATCGATACTAACGTTATTCTTGAAGGCAACGTCACGCTGGGCAACCGCGTCAAAATTGGCGCCGGCTGCGTGATTAAAAACAGCGTCATCGGTGACGACTGCGAAATCAGCCCGTACAGCGTGGTGGAAGATGCTCATCTTGAAGCCGCGTGTACCATCGGCCCGTTTGCGCGTCTGCGCCCGGGTGCTGAGCTGCTGGAAGGCGCGCACGTGGGCAACTTCGTGGAAATGAAAAAAGCGCGTCTGGGTAAAGGCTCCAAAGCGGGTCATTTAACCTATCTGGGCGACGCGGAGATTGGCGATAACGTGAACATTGGTGCAGGAACCATTACCTGTAACTATGACGGCGCCAATAAGTTTAAAACCATCATCGGCGATGACGTGTTCGTGGGCTCGGACACGCAGCTGGTGGCACCGGTTACCGTGGGTAACGGCGTGACCATTGCCGCCGGCACGACCGTCACGCGCGACGTAGCGGATAACGAGCTGGTGTTAAGCCGCGTGCCGCAGGTACACAAGCAGGGCTGGAAACGCCCGGTGAAGAAAAAGTAACAACAAGGCGGGTGGCGCTACGCTTACCCGCCCTACGATTGAGTAGGCCTGATAAGGCGTAGCCGTCATCAGGCAAACCCGGGAGAGGAGATAAATATATATCTCCCCCCACAAGCAGTACCCATAAAAATAACCCCACTCTCTACAAGGCTCGGGGCGCCCGGAAAGGGTAAATACAGGTCAGCGACAACGCAGGCATAATGCCTAAATTCGGAATCTAAAATATGTGTGGAATTGTTGGCGCAGTTGCGCAGCGTGATATTGCTGAAATCCTTCTCGAAGGTTTACGTCGTCTGGAATACCGTGGTTACGACTCTGCCGGTCTGGCTGTCGTGGATGCAGAAGGGCATATGACCCGTCTGCGTCGTCTCGGTAAAGTGCAGATGCTGGCCCAGGCTGCGGAAGAACATCCGCTGCACGGTGGTACCGGTATCGCGCACACCCGCTGGGCGACGCACGGCGAACCGTCTGAAGGTAACGCGCACCCGCATGTGTCTGAACACATCGTGGTGGTGCATAACGGCATTATCGAAAACCACGAACCGCTGCGCGAAGAACTGAAAGCGCGCGGCTATACCTTCGTCTCTGAAACCGACACCGAAGTGATTGCTCACCTGGTGCACTGGGAGCTGGCAAAGGGCGGTACGCTGCGTGATGCGGTGCTGCGCGCTATCCCTCAGCTGCGCGGTGCGTATGGTACGGTGATCATGGACTCCCGCGATCCATCTACCCTGCTGGCCGCGCGTTCCGGTAGCCCGATGGTTATCGGTCTGGGCATGGGTGAAAACTTTATCGCCTCCGATCAGCTGGCGCTCCTGCCGGTCACCCGTCGCTTTATCTTCCTGGAAGAGGGCGATATCGCGGAAGTGACGCGCCGCAGCGTGACCGTCTTCGACACCAAAGGCGAGCAGGTGAAGCGTCAGGAGATCGAATCTAACCTGCAGTACGACGCGGGCGACAAAGGCGCTTACCGTCACTACATGCAGAAAGAGATCTACGAGCAGCCGAACGCTATCAAAAACACTCTGACCGGGCGCATCAGCCACGGCGAGGTGGATCTGAGCGAGCTGGGGGCAAACGCCAACGAACTGCTCGGCAAGGTTGAACATATTCAGATCGTAGCCTGCGGTACCTCATATAACTCCGGTATGGTCTCTCGCTACTGGTTTGAATCCCTGGCGGGTGTGCCGTGCGACGTGGAAATCGCATCTGAGTTCCGCTATCGCAAGTCTGCGGTGCGTCGTAACAGCCTGATGATCACCCTTTCCCAGTCCGGCGAAACGGCGGATACGCTGGCAGCGCTGCGTCTGTCTAAGGAATTGGGTTATCTGGGCTCGCTGGCCATCTGTAACGTCCCGGGCTCATCCCTGGTGCGTGAGTCCGATCTGGCGCTGATGACCAAAGCGGGTACCGAAATCGGCGTGGCCTCCACCAAAGCGTTTACCACTCAGCTGACCGTTCTGCTGATGCTGGTGGCGAAGCTGGCGCGTCTGAAAGGCGAAGATGCTTCCGTTGAGCACGACATCGTTCACGGTCTCCAGGCGCTGCCGAGCCGTATTGAGCAGATGCTGTCTCAGGACAAACGCATTGAGGCGCTGGCGGAAGATTTCTCTGACAAACATCACGCTCTATTCCTGGGCCGTGGCGATCAGTATCCGATTGCGCTGGAAGGCGCGCTGAAGCTGAAAGAGATCTCCTACATTCACGCTGAAGCCTACGCGGCAGGCGAGCTGAAACACGGCCCGCTGGCATTGATCGACGCCGATATGCCGGTTATCGTTGTGGCACCTAACAACGAACTGCTGGAAAAACTGAAATCCAACATTGAAGAAGTGCGCGCCCGCGGTGGCGTACTGTACGTCTTCGCAGATAAAGATGCCGGTTTTGTCAGCAGCGATAACATGCACATCATCGAGATGCCGCATGTGGAAGAGGTGATTGCACCGATCTTCTACACCGTTCCGCTGCAACTGCTGGCCTATCACGTGGCGCTGATCAAAGGCACCGACGTTGACCAGCCGCGTAACTTGGCGAAATCGGTTACGGTGGAATAATAGTCCGTTTATTTTCGATAAAGCCTTAGCGCCATGCTAAGGCTTTTTTATTTCTATATAAATATAATCTGAAAAACAAACCCCGTTTTTTCTTCTCATACACGCTTATTGTAAACTTAAATTTATACGAAATAATATTGATTCGGGCCTGGTTTTTTATTCGTTTATTATATTATTCCTCCTTACATAATAACTCCTTTAAAAATATAATTTTATTTCTTGCTGAGTTTAATTTTATTTGTATTATATCGGCCGAACGCAGGTTCCATGATTTATTTAAATCATGAATGTAATAGGTGGATTTATTAATTTAATGGCGGAGTACTATGAAACGTAATATTTTTACAGGGATTTTGGCGTTATCTTCACTGTTTTTAGCGAATCAGGTTATCGCATCTGACGGTATTGTACACTTCCGTGGCGAAGTGGTGGATACCACATGTGAAGTCACTTCAGATACGGCTGGGCAGACGGTGAATATCGGTAAGGTGGGTAAAACTGCTTTCACGGGTATTGACTCTACGGCATCGGTAAAAGATTTTCATATCCGACTGGATAAATGCCCAACCACATACACTCAGGCTGCCGTTCGCTTTGATGGTACGGAAGATAAGGACACTATCGGCAAGGGCTATCTTGCCATCGGTACGCCTGTCGTGGGTGACACGGGCACTGACGGTACCTTCACCGGCGGGGATACCGCTGTCGCAGCAACGGGTGTGGCGATTAAATTGTACAACCTGAAAGACGATACCGCCGTCCCGCTGTACGGCAATTCTGCTTATAGCCCCATCACCGCAGGCAAAGCCGATTTAGGGTTTAAAGCGAAATATGTGCAGACCCTGGCTACGGTCACGCCGGGTACGGCTAACGCTGATTCTCAATTTACTATTGAATATTTGAAATAATATCACCCCGCACACTCTGTTGAGCCTGATGGTTGCCCTTTTTCTGCCAGGCTCTTTATATAAAGGATTATTTCGTGATAAGAGTGTTATTCGACGTACTCATGACGCTGTGGCTGGTCTTTTTTTCATGTTTTTCAACCGCGGGCATCATTATTGGTGGAACGCGTATTATATATTCCAGTGATAAATCCGATGCGACCATTTCGGTTCGTAACAATGATAATACGCTGCCCTATTTGATTCAGACATGGGTTGATCCCTTTGAAAGTCGCGATCGCTCTTCACCGCCTTTCACCGTTATTCCTCCGGTTTCCCGGCTGGAGCCGCAGCAGGAAAAAATTCTGCGAATTATGAAAGTCAAAGGGGCACTGCCTGACGATCGCGAATCCGTCTTTTGGCTGAACGTAAAAAATATTCCGCCTTCGGGCAACAGCCCAAACCGGCTGGAAATCGCCATCAAAACGCGCATCAAACTCTTCTGGCGTCCGGCTGCGCTCAAGGTCACACCGGAAGCCGCCGCGCCGAAAGTCACCTGGCATACCGAAGGCGGTTTTTTGGTTGTGCATAATCCCAGCGCCATTCACGTCAACGTGATGAATGTGACGGTCGACGGGAAGGATGTGCCTTTGAATATTATCCGCCCGTTTGAAACCCTGCGTCTTCCTCTGCCTGCGGGGACGTCCGGTCATAGCATGGTCTGGCGCTACGTCAATGACTACGGCGGCATCAGTAACTCTATTGCGCTTACCCTCTGAACATCGGGATATCCTGGCAAATGGCCTCCTCACCGCTCGTAAAGCTCCTGATGATCTCAGGGGTATTCTTTTCTGCTGCGAAAATGTCTGCGGCAAACGATCTGTTTAATCCCGCCTTGCTGGAGATCGATCGTCCCGTTGATGTGGACATCAGCCAGTTCAACCGGGCAAACAGCCTGCCTGCCGGGGATTACAAGGTCGATATTTTTGTTAACGGTAAGCGTATTGAACAACGCGTCGTGACGTTTGTTCAGGATAATGCAGAGGCGGAAATCACCCCCTGTTTTGTGGATGCGAAAAGCGTCCTGGCCTCCTTTGGCGTAAAAGTTGAAGCGGTAAAGGCGCTGGCAGAGATCGACGAGAAGCAGTGCATCCGTCCTGCGGCGGTGATAGAGGGGGCGACCTCGACGTTTAATACGGATGAGCTGGCCCTCAATCTGACCATCCCGCAGATTTATATTGATGCCGCTGCCCATGATGCGATAAGCCCTTCCCGCTGGGATGAAGGCATTAACGCGTTGATGGTGAATTATGATTTTTCAGGCTCTGAAACGCTTCGCGACGATGACGGTGATGACGAGGCGTTTTACTACCTCAACCTGCGCAACGGGATAAACGTGGGGGCATGGCGCCTGCGTAACTACAGTACCCTCAATATCAGCAACGGGCAGTCAGCCTATGACACTATAAGCACCTACGCCGAGCGGAATATTGCCGCGCTTCGTAGCCAGGTGATGATTGGAGATACGTTTACCGCCAGCGATGTGTTTGACAGCACGCAGCTTCGCGGCGTGCGGCTCTACACGGATAACGACATGCTTCCCGCCAGCCAGAACGGGTTTGCTCCGGTGGTTCGCGGCGTGGCAAAAAGTAACGCCACCGTCATCGTCAGGCAGAATGGATACGTTATTTATCAATCTGCCGTTCCGCCGGGCGCCTTTTCGCTGACCGATCTTAATACTACCCACTCAGGCGGCGATCTGGATGTCACCATCAAAGAAGAGGACGGCAGCGAACAACGCTTCACGCAGCCCTATGCGTCGTTAGCCATACTGAAGCGCGAGGGACAGACCGATGTGGATATCAGCGCTGGTGAGTTGCGCGACCAACAATCTTTCACACCGGAGGTGTTTCAGGCTCAGCTGCTGCGCGGTATGCCGTGGGGATTAACGCTGTACGGCGGCATGCAGCTGGCGCAGGATTATCGCGCCGCTGCGCTCGGAGTCGGCAAGGATATGGGGTCGCTGGGCGCGCTCTCCTTTGACGCCACTCACGCAGCCGCCTGGTTCGACGAGAACGACAATGAACAGGGGCAGTCTTATCGTTTCCTCTATTCAAAACGCTTTGATGATACCGACACGACGCTCCGGCTGGTGGGTTATCGGTACTCGACGGAAGGGTACTACACGCTGAATGAGTGGGCTTCACGCCAGAATAACCAAAGCGATTTCTGGGTAACCGGTAACCGGCGCAGCAGGCTGGAAGGTACGTGGACCCAAACTTTCGGCGAAGGTATGGGCAACCTCTATCTGACGTTGAGCCGCCAGCAGTACTGGAAGACGGACGCTGTCGAACGACTGGTGCAATTCGGCTACAGCAATAGCTGGCGTTCTATCTCCTGGAACCTCTCCTGGAACTATTCGGATTCTGCCACCACTTCCAGCGGCCGCCAGGATGCCGATAGCACCTCATCAGAAAGCGAGCAGATCTTCATGTTTTCCGTATCGGTTCCGCTATCGGGCTGGCTCAGCAACAGCTACGTCTCGTATAGCGCGACGCAAAATAACCACGGTAAAGGGATGCATCAGGTAGGCGTAAACGGTACGGCGCTTGAAGGACATAACCTCTCTTATAACATTCAGCAATCCTGGGATGCTGATGAACGAGAGAGCAACGGCAGTGGAGGGCTTGGGTATGACGGAACATACGGATCGGTGAATGCCAGCTATGACTATAGCCGGGAATCAGAGCGACTTAACTATGGTGTGAAAGGTGGCATTCTGGCACACAGCGAAGGGATCACTTTTTCCCAGGAGCTGGGTGAGACCGTCGCGCTGATTAAAGCCCCCGGAGCCGCCGGTCTTGAGCTGGAAAACGCTGGTGGCATCGCCACTGACTGGCGGGGCTACACCGTACAGACGCAGCTCAACCCCTACGATGAAAACCGTGTCGCTTTCGACAGTGATTACTTCGCCAAAGCCAACGTCGAGCTTGATAACAGCGTCCTTACCCTGGTGCCCACGCGTGGCGCCGTGGTGAAGGCTGAATTTGTTACGCACGTTGGCTATCGCATCTTGTTTAACGTTCGTCAGGCGAATGGACAACCCGTCCCCTTTGGCGCGATGGCGTCCGCGGAGCTTGAGTCCGGCAGCGTGACCGGCATTGTCGGGGATAACGGCGATGTCTACCTTTCCGGTATGCCGGAAGACGGTACGTTTTCACTGAACTGGGGAAAGGGGAATGCCAGTCGCTGCACGGTGCATTACCACATTAACAAGCCGACAGGTGTCGAGCTGGTTCAGACAACGGCAGTTTGCCAACAGGGATAGCGCAATGAAATTCGGTTCGAAAAGGCTGTTTGTTGTAATGACGCTTTTGTTCAGTACATGGAGCAATGCTGCGCTTGCGGGGGATGGGATCTGCCATGCAGTAGGTGGAACCTATCTCTACAATCTGAATGTGAATAATCAGCAAATACCGGCTGATAAAAATAAAGCGGGTATGGAGATAAGAGATCTGGAGACCCTAACGTCCCCCACGACCTATAAAGTTGAATGTAATTGCCTGACGCGCTATACCACCGTCTTTCGAGAGATTTACTATACGGCCACTTCGCCTCTGAACGTCGATACGACGAGAAACGGTTATACCTACTACAGACTGAATGACAACTTGAGTATTGCCTCCTCGATTCATGTATTGGGACGTAACTTTATTCCCGTACCCTTTTCTGCGGAACCAAATCGCGTAACCTCCGGTATGTACTGCTATGCGGATGGCGAAGAAGGCAACCAGGCGATACTGGATACGGGATCGGAGATCAAGCTGTCATTTCTGGTTAACAAACCTTTTATCGGCAAGGTCACGGTACCCGGCACGATCGTCGCGGATCTGTACGGCGGAATAAACACACAATCCTCTTTGGCGAGTACCGAAAAGCTGGCAGAAATCCGTATTTCGGGTGATATCGTCGCACCGCAAAGCTGTGAGATTGCGTCGGGGCAGTCGCTGGAAATCGATTTTGGTAAAATTCCTGCTACGGCGTTTTCTGCGGTGCAGGGCACGCCCGTTTCCAGCCACAAGGTGACCAAAACCATCCTCGTCCAGTGCACCGGAATTAGGGATGAAAATATCGTCTACTCTTCCCTTCATGCCGATCCGGTTGACTCCAGCGCGACAATGATGAAAGTCAACGGTAATGATGATGTCGGGATTGTCATTTATGACAAGGCCGACCGCGCGGTGAATGTGAACGGCGGCAGCATGAGTATGGACAGGGGGCCGAACAATCAGGGGGCAGAAACCAACTCGCTGACGTTTTCCGCGGCGCCAGCCAGTGCGACAGGCGCTCAGCCCAGGCCGGGGACCTTTGACGCCTACGCCACCATCACGCTGGAGATCGCCAACTGAATAAACACAGGGGCGAAATGTTTCCGCCCCTGTTACATATTACAGTCATTGTCATTTTTTCCATTCTGAACCACACTTCCTTTCATCATGATGCTTTAGTGAAAAATAAAATCATGTGTTTATTCATGAGGTTAACGTGCAGGCATGCATTGTCATAAAACTGTCATATTTCGTACATTTATCTGTCACCTGTTTGTCCTATTTTGCTCATCGTAGCCACTTAAACAATGATTTACGAAATCCTTGCAGGAGACATTATGAAAGTTATGCGTACCACTGTCGCAACTGTTGTCGCCGCGACCTTATCTCTGAGCGCTTTCTCTGCTTTTGCAGCAGCAAGCCTGACTGGCGCTGGTGCAACCTTCCCTGCGCCGGTGTATGCCAAATGGGCGGATACCTACCAGAAAGAAACCGGTAACAAGGTTAACTATCAGGGTATCGGCTCCTCCGGTGGCGTTAAACAAATTACCGCGAATACCGTTGATTTCGGCGCATCTGACGCTCCGCTGTCTGATGAAAAACTGAATCAGGAAGGCCTGTTCCAGTTCCCGACCGTGATCGGCGGCGTTGTGCTGGCCGTTAACATCCCTGGCCTGAAATCAGGCGAGCTGGTGCTGGACGGCAAAACCCTGGGCGACATCTACCTGGGCAAAATCAAAAAATGGGATGACGAAGCCATCACTAAGCTGAACCCTGGCGTTAAGCTGCCTTCGCAGAACATCGCTGTGGTTCGCCGCGCTGACGGCTCTGGTACCTCCTTCGTGTTCACCAGCTACCTGGCAAAAGTGAACGAAGAGTGGAAATCGAAAGTCGGCTCCGGCTCTACCGTTAACTGGCCAACCGGTCTGGGCGGTAAAGGTAACGACGGCATCGCTGCCTTCGTACAGCGTCTGCCGGGCTCTATCGGTTACGTAGAATACGCTTACGCTAAGCAGAACAACCTGGCTTACACCAAACTGGTTTCTGCTGACGGCAAACCGGTTAGCCCAACTGAAGAGAACTTCGCTAACGCAGCGAAAGGCGCTGACTGGAGCAAATCCTTCGCACAGGATCTGACTAACCAGAAAGGCGACAACGCGTGGCCAATCACTTCTACAACGTTCATTCTGATTCACAAAGATCAGAAGAAACCAGAGCAAGGTACTGAAGTGCTGAAGTTCTTTGACTGGGCATACAAAAACGGCGGCAAACAGGCTAACGACCTGGATTACGCCAGCCTGCCAGACAGCGTGGTTGAGCAGATTCGTGCTGCATGGAAAACCAACGTGAAAGACAGCAGCGGTAAACCATTGTATTAATTTAGCATTCTGACGAAAATGGCGGGTGGCGCTTGCGCTTACCCGCCGATTTCGTAAACGCGTTTAACAGAAGAGTGATTTATGGCTGCAACCAAGCCTGCATTTAACCCTCCGGGTAAAAAAGGTGACATGATTTTCGGCGCGCTGGTCAAACTGGCTGCGCTGATTGTGCTATTGCTGCTGGGCGGCATTATCGTGTCTCTGATTTTCTCCTCCTGGCCGAGCATTCAGAAATTCGGTTTCTCCTTCCTGTGGACCAAAGAGTGGGACGCGCCGAACGATATCTACGGTGCGCTGGTGCCGATTTACGGTACGCTGGTGACCTCGTTCATCGCCCTGCTGATTGCGGTTCCGGTAAGCTTCGGTATTGCGCTGTTCCTGACGGAACTGGCGCCGGGCTGGCTGCGTCGCCCGCTGGGTATAGCCATCGAACTGCTGGCGGCCATCCCAAGTATCGTATACGGCATGTGGGGCCTGTTTATCTTTGCGCCGCTGTTTGCCACGTACTTCCAGGAGCCGGTAGGTAATGTTCTCTCCGCCGTTCCGTTTGTGGGAGCCCTGTTCTCTGGCCCGGCATTCGGTATCGGTATTCTGGCGGCAGGTGTGATCCTCGCCATCATGATTATTCCGTACATTGCGGCGGTAATGCGCGATGTCTTCGAACAAACCCCGGTGATGATGAAAGAGTCGGCCTACGGCATCGGCTGTACCACCTGGGAAGTTATCTGGCGCATTGTCCTTCCGTTCACCAAAAATGGGGTGATCGGCGGCGTAATGCTGGGCTTAGGTCGCGCGCTGGGTGAAACGATGGCGGTCACCTTTATCATCGGTAACACCTACCAGCTCGACAGCGCTTCACTCTATATGCCGGGTAACAGTATTACCTCCGCGCTGGCAAACGAATTTGCCGAAGCGGAATCCGGGCTTCACGTCGCAGCGCTGATGGAGCTGGGTCTGATTCTGTTCGTTATCACCTTCATTGTTCTGGCGATTTCCAAGCTGATGATCCTGCGTCTCGCGAAAAATGAGGGGGCACGCTGATGGCAACTCTCGAAATGCAAAGCACCGCTCAGCTTGCCGAATCCCGCCGCAAAATGCAGGCGAAGCGTCGTTTTAAAAACCGCATTGCGCTGACGCTTTCCATGGCAACGATGGCATTCGGCCTGTTCTGGCTGATCTGGATCCTGATGTCCACCATCACCCGTGGTATTGATGGAATGTCTCTGGCGCTGTTCACCGAGATGACGCCGCCGCCAAATACGGCGGGTGGTGGTCTGGCGAACGCCCTGGCGGGCAGCGGCCTGCTGATCCTGTGGGCGACCGTTTTCGGTACGCCGCTGGGCATCATGGCCGGCATCTACCTGGCCGAGTACGGGCGTAAATCCTGGCTGGCAGAGGTGATTCGCTTCATTAACGACATCCTGCTTTCCGCTCCGTCGATTGTCGTGGGCCTGTTTGTTTACACCATTGTAGTCGCGCAAATGGAACACTTCTCCGGCTGGGCAGGCGTAATTGCGCTGGCGCTGCTGCAGGTGCCTATCGTCATTCGTACCACCGAAAACATGCTGAAACTGGTGCCGGATAGCCTGCGTGAAGCAGCTTACGCGCTGGGTACGCCGAAATGGAAAATGATTTCTGCGATCACCCTCAAAGCGTCGGTCTCCGGGATCATGACCGGTATCCTGCTGGCTATCGCCCGTATTGCCGGTGAAACGGCACCGCTGCTGTTTACTGCCCTCTCCAACCAGTTCTGGAGCACGGACATGATGCAGCCGATCGCCAACCTGCCGGTGACGATCTTTAAATTTGCGATGAGCCCATTCGCGGAATGGCAGCAGCTGGCCTGGGCCGGGGTGCTGATCATCACCCTTTGCGTACTGTTGCTGAACATTCTGGCGCGCGTCATTTTCGCGAAGAAGAAACACGGTTAATTTTTTACGGCGCGGCAGCTCGCGGCGTCGAATGAGGAAATGAGTCAATGAGTATGGTTGATACTGCCCCGGGTAAGATTCAGGTTCGTGATTTGAACTTCTACTACGGCAAATTCCATGCCCTGAAGAACATCAACCTGGATATCGCGAAGAACCAGGTCACGGCATTCATCGGTCCGTCTGGCTGTGGCAAGTCCACGCTGCTGCGTACCTTTAACAAAATGTATTCGCTCTATCCGGAGCAGCGCGCTGAAGGTGAAATTATCCTGGATGGCGAAAACATTCTGACCCAGGCCCAGGATATCGCCCTGCTGCGTGCCAAAGTGGGGATGGTGTTCCAGAAACCGACGCCGTTCCCGATGTCCATCTATGACAACATCGCGTTTGGCGTTCGCCTGTTTGAGAAGCTCTCCCGTGCGGACATGGACGAGCGCGTGCAGTGGGCATTGACCAAGGCCGCATTATGGAACGAAACCAAAGATAAACTTCATCAGAGCGGGTACTCTCTCTCCGGTGGTCAACAGCAGCGTCTGTGCATTGCGCGCGGTATCGCCATTCGCCCGGAAGTGTTGCTGCTGGATGAACCATGTTCAGCGCTAGACCCGATCTCAACCGGCCGTATTGAAGAGCTGATCACCGAGCTGAAGCAGGATTACACCGTGGTTATCGTGACCCACAACATGCAGCAGGCTGCGCGTTGCTCAGATCACACGGCGTTTATGTACCTGGGCGAGTTGATTGAGTTCAGCGATACGGACGCGCTGTTCACCCGGCCCGCGAAGAAACAAACCGAAGATTATATTACTGGCCGCTACGGTTGATTTGCCTTAGTGCATGTGGAGAAACCATGGACAACCTCAATCTTAATAAACACATTTCAGGCCAGTTCAACGCAGAGCTGGAAAGCATTCGCACCCAGGTGATGACCATGGGCGGCATGGTCGAGCAGCAGCTTTCTGATGCGATTACGGCAATGCATAACCAGGACAGCGAGCTGGCGAAGCGCGTCATCGAAGGCGACCATAACGTCAACATGATGGAAGTGGCGATCGACGAAGCCTGCGTGCGTATTATCGCCAAGCGTCAGCCGACCGCGAGCGACCTGCGTCTGGTAATGGCGATCATTAAAACCATCGCCGAGCTGGAACGTATTGGTGACGTGGCGGATAAAATCTGCCGCACCGCGCTGGAGAAGTTTTCCCAGCAGCATCAGCCGCTGCTGGTCAGCCTGGAGTCGCTGGGCCGCCACACCGTGCAGATGCTGCACGACGTGCTGGATGCCTTTGCGCGTATGGATCTGGATGAAGCGGTGCGTATCTACCGTGAAGACAAGAAAGTCGACCAGGAGTATGAAGGCATTGTGCGTCAGCTGATGACCTACATGATGGAAGATTCCCGTACCATCCCAAGCGTGCTGACGGCCCTGTTCTGCGCGCGCTCTATCGAGCGTATCGGCGACCGCTGCCAGAACATTTGCGAATATATTTTCTACTTCGTGAAGGGTCAGGACTTCCGTCACGTGGGCGGCGACGAGCTGGACAAGCTGCTGGCGGGTAAAGATCCTAAAGAGTGATGGTTGTGGCGGGTGGCGCTGGCGCTTACCCGCCCTACGTTAGCTTAACGCGTAATATCCCACCCGCGTGCCTTCCACAACTCTGGCAATTGCGCCAGATCGGTAAAGGTCGTCACTTTTGGATGATCGATCGGCTTGTTGTGCGGATCGGCACAGAAGTAAAACACCTCCATCCCCGCATCAATCCCCGACTGGGCGCCCGCAGGCGAGTCATCCACCAGAATGCAGTTCTCCACGTTGACGTTCATCGCCTTCGCCGCGTGGAACATCAGCGCCGGATCGGGCTTCCAGCGCTGGATATCGTAGCCGCTGAACAGTTTTTCCGGAAAGTGGTGCAGCATTTCAAGCTTGCCCAGTGAATGCTGCATTTTGCTGACCGGACCGTTGGAAACTACGCAGATTGGCACCGTCATCGCATCCAGCAGCGCGTTAGCCCCGGCAATAACTTCCAGTTCTGAGTCAAAGAGGCGTGCGACCTCGGCGCGGTACACCGGTTCCAGCTCCGCTTTCGCCAGATCCACCCCGTGCTCTTCGTTAATGATGTCGATGATCTCGTACAGCTTCACGCCCTTAAAGCGTTTGAACACCTCTTCGAGATCGAGCGTAATGCCAAATTCCTGGAACATGGCGACATACGCGCGGGAACAAATGACCTCACTGTCGACCAGCGTACCGTCACAGTCGAAAAATACCGCTTCAATTCCGGACATGCCCTTCCCTTTTAACAAGTTTAACGTTTACGTACGACAGATTTACGAGACGCAATCGTTGCCGTATAAGCATAATCAATGAAAAAAGTATCCCGTAACCGCCACTATTGTCGCATTTTGGTATAGGATAGCGACGAATTTTCCCTCCTTGTTCGGAAATTGATGATGAGTCAACAACACACAACCCAGACATCTGGTCAGGGTCTGCTTGAGCGCGTATTCAAACTGCGCGAGCACGGCACAACGGCACGCACCGAAGTGATCGCCGGTTTCACCACCTTCCTGACGATGGTCTATATCGTTTTTGTGAACCCGCAAATTCTGGGCGTCGCTGGCATGGACACCAGCGCCGTCTTTGTTACCACCTGTCTGATCGCGGCCCTTGGCAGCATCCTGATGGGCGTTTTCGCTAACCTGCCTGTGGCGCTGGCACCCGCTATGGGCCTGAATGCGTTCTTCGCGTTCGTGGTGGTTCAGGCGATGGGCCTGCCGTGGCAGGTTGGTATGGGCGCTATCTTCTGGGGTGCGGTCGGCCTGCTGCTGCTGACCATCTTCCGCGTCCGCTACTGGATGATTGCCAATATCCCGGTGAGCCTGCGCGTGGGTATCACCAGCGGTATCGGTCTGTTCATCGGCATTATGGGGCTGAAAAACGCCGGTGTGATCGTGGCGAACCCGGAAACGCTGGTGAGCATCGGTAACCTGACCTCGCACAGCGTGCTGCTGGGCGTGCTGGGCTTCTTCATCATCGCGATCCTGGCGTCGCGCAACATCCACGCTGCGGTGCTGGTCTCTATCATCGTGACCACGCTGCTGGGCTGGATGCTGGGTGACGTGCATTACAGCGGTATTGTCTCTGCGCCGCCGAGCGTCTCTACCGTGATTGGTCACGTTGACCTGGCGGGTTCCCTGAACCTGGGCCTGGCGGGCGTGATCTTCTCCTTCATGCTGGTCAACCTGTTTGACTCCTCCGGTACGCTGATTGGCGTGACGGACAAAGCGGGTCTGGCTGACGAGAAAGGCAAATTCCCGCGCATGAAGCAGGCGCTGTATGTGGACAGCATCTCGTCCGTCGCCGGCTCTTTCATCGGCACCTCGTCTGTTACCGCTTACATTGAATCCTCTTCCGGCGTGTCCGTGGGTGGCCGTACCGGCCTGACGGCGGTGGTGGTGGGTATCCTGTTCCTACTGGTGATCTTCCTCTCTCCGCTGGCGGGTATGGTTCCACCGTATGCGGCTGCCGGCGCGCTGATTTACGTGGGCGTGCTGATGACCTCGAGCCTGGCGCGCGTGAAGTGGGAAGATTTAACCGAAGCGGTGCCGGCCTTTATTACCGCCGTGATGATGCCGTTCAGCTTCTCGATCACCGAAGGTATCGCGCTGGGCTTTATCTCTTACTGCGTAATGAAGATCGGTACCGGCCGCTTCCGCGAACTCAGCCCGTGCGTGATTATCGTTGCGCTGCTGTTTGTGTTGAAGATTGTGTTTATTGACGCCAAATAAACAGTAAGCCCTTTTCTTCGAAAAGGGCTTTAGTGTTTGTTCCCTCTCCCCGTGGGAGAGGGTCAGGGTGAGGGCATCAGGCCGCAATTATCTTACGCCTTCACCCGCTTAATATAATCCCCGAACGCGGTCAGCTGGCCAGAGAGATGGTCACGCGTGCTCTGATCCACCACTTCACCCGTCTGCGGGTCGACCTTGTTTTGAATCACGCCGCCCATAAATTCCGGCTTGTTCATCACCATTGCATCCAGGAATACCAGGATCTGGCGCAGGTGATACTGGCAGCGTGCGCCACCAATCGCGCCCATTGAGCTGGTCTGGATCAGCACCGGTTTGCCAGACAGCGGCTGTTCCGGTAAACGAGATAACCAGTCAATCGCGTTCTTCAGGCCACCCGGAACCGAGTAGTTATACTCCGGCGTGACAATGACCACACCGTCGGCCTGGCGGATCTGCTCGGCTATCGCCTCCACGCTCTGCGGGAACCCCTCTTCCTGCTGGACATCTGCATCATACAGCGGGATATCGCCAATAGATGGCAGGGCGCTAATTTCCATACCTGCCGGGGCCAGCTGCGGCAGCGTGCGGGCAACCATTCCGTTAAATGAACCTTTGCGCAGGCTTCCCAGTAACGTAACTACTTTCAACGTATCAGACATGATTACTCCTGTTTCATCATGATGACCCTGATTGGATCAGCTATGGGTAAATGCTTTTTCTGCCGGTAAACTGGTTAAACGCATCAGACGCGCGGCGGGCTCGTTGGCGCGCTCGGGCACATCAGGAAGGCTACGCCATCCCTGTTGGCTGTCAAATTCCCAGATTTTCATGCGTTCGATGGCCGGGGTGACGGCAATGGACCAGATCAACACGTCCTCAGCATCGCTGAGCGCTTCAACCAGCGTGGCTCTCGTGGCGCGCAGGCGTCCTGATCCTGGCAGCAGTTGCAACAGACTGGCATCGTCAGACGCACATCCACAGAGCTTACGAATGCTCTGACGCAGGGTAATGAGTTGGGCTCTGGCTTCAACAGGATCGTTTTGATTGCGTACCCACAGCTTTTCATTGCTGGAGAGCGGGTAGTCGTTATGCGCGTTAGCACCGTGGAAGCTCCGCGTTGCACGCTGAAGCTCCATATCCAGCCCGCAATCCCCTTCGGTGGTCAGCGCCACGCCAATGATATTGCCCGTATAGGCAATGGAAAAACGGGGGAGTTCCGGGTCAGCAAAGACCGGGCGGCCTTCTGGTTGCGTGACGATTTCCGGCAGTTCGCTGGTGCCGTACAGCATAAACAGCAGTTCTGCGAGAAGTGCTCTCGAGGCTAAAAACCGCGTCCTGCGGTGTTCGGGGAGTTTGAGCGCCTCACTGTGACAGGCTGAAGAGAGTCTGGCCGATACGAGACGTCCTTCTGTAAGTATCCCTCTTGCAAAGTGCGTTGCCATTTTTCGCTCCTTGATAATGGTCGTAATCGGTTAAACGGTTACATGATTATCGCTTAACTTGGCTCCTGTTTTAATCAGTAAATCGGAGTAAGAGAAGCCTGAAGGCCGAACTTTACATTTTCTTAGGCAAAAATTGGATCGCTGCCACCGTACAACGCCTTGATGGTCTCCCGCAGCCAGAGGATTTTCGGATTATGGCTGTTCCGTTTATGCCAGATCAGCGTGAAGGGAACGGTCAGCTTTTCAGCCTGCGCTTCGTCAATGGGAATAGGAAGCGCGATCAGCTTCCGCTGGTGGAGTTCATTGTAGTGGCGACAGTAGTGGGGAGCCGTGGCGATATAGTTATGACCGGGCTGCGCCGCCATAAACATCGACTGCTCAAAGCCCGGCAAACACATGGCAATGTTTCTCTCCCGCCCCATCTCTTTTAGCACCTCATCCAGCGCCCAGGTGTCGCTCCGTTCCCAGAAGATACTGATATGGGGATAGCGCAGGAAGGTCTCCAGATTCCACTCCTCCTGCAGAGCGGGGTGGTCCTCACGCAAATAGACGTATGGACGGTCGCTAAACAGGATTTCGTAGTCGATAAACCACGGCATCAGCTTCAGCAGTTCACGCGAGCGCGGGTGGGTTTCGCGACCGGTGAAGCCAACGTCCACTTCCCCGCGCGTAATGGCGTCCAGCGAGTCGTAATCCCAGTGACGCATCTTCACCGTGGCCTGCGGATAACGCTGGTTCACCTGCTCAAGCAGGGCGTTAAAGCGGATGAGCATCAGCGGCGTTTCGGCGGCCAGCACAAACGTCAGCCCGCCAGGCGAATCATGGTGAGATTTATCGAGGATCTGGTTGCCGATCTGCATCCAGTCGGCCAAATCCTGCTCCAGGCTGACCGTCAGCGGCGTAGGCAGCAGCCCTAACGGCGTTTTGACAAACAGAGGGTCGTCAAACCAGTCGCGCAGCCTGGCCAGCGATTTACTCACCGCCGACGGCGTCACGTTCATCCGCTTTGCGGCTTTGGTGACGCTGCGCTCCTGCAGCAAAAGCTGCAGGCAAAGCAACAGGTTAAGATCGAGACTGCTGATGGGCTTCTTCATACTGTGCCGCGGGCTGGATGACCATAAGTAAGGTGATGCAGACTATGCTACAGCCAATCAGAATCCCGATCAGCATATTGAGCGCGTTAAGTCCGATGACTGCCGCCAGCCATATCCACAGAGACGAGCCGCAGACCTGCGCGATCCCCAGCACCGAGCTTGCCACGCCTGCCCGCAGCGAGAACGGGCCGAGCGCCTGACTCATCGCCACGCCAAAGCCAACCGAGAACCCGGCACAGATGAGCGTAATGCCCACCAGCATCAGCGCATGCGAGCTGGTGGTTGCCAGAACCACACCTGCGGCGAGAAACAGTACCTGCGAGGTCAGCATCAGCGTGCGCTGGCGGAAGAGATTCAGCGCAAACGGGGTGGAGAACGATACAGCCATACTGACCAGAGCGGTTAATGCCATCACCGTGGAATACTCACCGCGATCGAAACCCATGGTCTCCATCAGCAAAACCGGGGAAACGTTTACATACGTCAGGATCACCGCCACGCTTAACGTGGTTACGGCCAGACGGCTGAGGAAAAAGCGATTGAGAAGTTTCTCTGCCGGATGAATGGTCGCGGTATGGCTGGGATTCTGCGATCCCGGGTGGGTCTCTTTCAGTACGGCGATCGACAACACAAAGACCAGGGCGCCCATTGCAGCCATGGTCCAGAACAGGCTCTGCCACGGGAATTTCAGCATGATCAGATAGCCTACAACCGGTGCCAGCACCGGAATGATGCAGGTTATCCCGTTCAGCATGGAGAGCACTTTAGCACGGCGCTGGGCGCTTAAGGTATCGCGCAAAATGGCAAACGCCACCACGTAACAGCCGCCGGCACCAATGCCCTGGATGAACCGTCCTGCCAGGAACAAGGTACTGTTCTGTGCCTGTGAGCAGAGAAGAGAGGCCAGGGCAAAGATGATGGCTCCGGTAATTGCGACGGGCTGACGGCCAGCCTTATCCGCGATCTTCCCGGCAAAGACCATCGACGACGCCATTCCTGCGAGGTAGGCCGAAAACGCGATATGCAGCTGCGCTTCGCTGGCACCCAGATCGCGGGCGATGTGCGGTAATCCCACCAGATACATATCAATACCCGACGGATAAAGCAGAACTAATGCGAAACTACAAAACAGAAAACGCGCCATAAACCCCCCATAAATGCAGGCATGCAGAATAGGGGGTGAAAAGGGTTAAGGCGAGTTGCCATTTGGACAATGGTGATTTCCCAGGAGGAAATCACCATTGCTTAGCATGCAATACAGAAGCGGGCATTGCGGGACAACTTAACAATCCATCAGAGGTTGATGATGCGCTACTGGCGCGATCGTTTATGACTGTTTTTTTACTCTCAAAGCAAACTGTTTCGGTGTAATGCCAAAGAATTCTTTAAAATTACGAATAAAATAAGATGTACTGGTGTAGCCCACTTCATTGGCAATACTGTTAATATGCTTCTCGGTTGTGGTGATAAGTTTTGCCGCCTGATGCATGCGAATATCCAGCACCAGCATATTGAAATTATTATTCTCTTTCTCCAGCTTTTTACGAATCGACACCTCCGACATGTGTAAAATGCTCGCCAGATCCGCCAGTTTCCACGGTTTAGAGAGATCAGCTTCAACGATTGACTTCAGGCGCTCAGTAAAAGTGGTATCCGTTGATACCGACAAAGAATAAACTAACGATTCTATATCCCTCATTTTAGAAAGAAGATAGGTTATTTTATAAACTTGTCGGTGTTGTGGGACATTGCTTTCAATTAATCGTTTAAAGATTTTTGTATCTGTTTCATCAACGGGGCCAGTAAATATTTTTCGCCGCATCTGGTTAACTTTTTGTGGATGTAAAAGAAGCGGCTCCATCACCTTACAAATGCAGCTCAATACATCACTGTCAACGTGATAGAGTTCATAGGGAACACCTTTGCCTAGTACTTTTAATGTGACATCGATCACTGTGTTTTTTTCGATATAACAAAGTGATTCTGGAGGAACATTAAAGGACTGTCCATCTTTCGTTTTTATAAGAAGTTGCGCATCACGTAAATGGATAATTGCACAGTTATAAAATCGGATTTTTTTTAGCACCAACAGATTGTTATGTGCTAAATTTTCCTTCGATGGAAAATTAAGGTTACTTAAAGCACTTTGACTATTCATACAGTCACCCCCATGCTTTGTAAGCATATAGTTTCATGGGTAATCAGTAATGTAAACTCGGAAATTTTTACAGTAGAATTAATGTATAATTTTAATTGTTTGTTTTTTAATTATTTAATTCCTTAAAATATATAGAATTATTTGTTGGTTTTTGAAAGATAATTAACATTGTTAATATTATAGAATGGAAATAATTCGAAAATGTTATTGTAGTATCTTCGGCCCAGCAAAAAAATTCTTAAGCAAGAACGGAAGCTTTCGAGTGGATTCTGCCCCCAGTTTGAGTTTGATCGAGCGTACCCTATAATAAATATCTTTTTCTTTTAACTGTGTTAACATCGCGATCTCTCCGATTCTCTTCCTCTTAAAAAAATACAGATAGACTATATTTCTCTCTTCATCAGTAAAGTTTTTGAACACTGAAACAGGTGAAGGTCTGCGACTTGAGGAGACATTCAGCTTTTGATCATGGTACGAGACCTGCTCCAGGCTGAGACAGGTAATCGGGAATTTCTCCAGCAAAAAGCAGTAAGAGAAGTAATCATCCCTGTCACAGATTAAATATATTTTTCTATTCGTATTTAGCATCTTGTAAACACAGCTAACATTTCTGTACTCGTAACATTTAATATCTGCATTATCATTTGCAAGCAATGATAATCCGTAATTAAAATAAGTATTCTTACTTGCCAACAAAAAAACAATGGACATAATAACTCTTAGCGATCAAATTTATTAGATACCTTAACTAAAAGTGACTATAAGGTATGAAAAGTACAAAGGCTAGCCTAAAAAATAGCTCATTATGATAATATTATGCTCGATAATTTATTATTTAAATAGATTTGATTCTCACTTGCGATTAATCCATAAGAAAGCCTGAACTATCAGTTCAGGCTTTTACTTACTCAAAATTTAAAATCAGAATGAATAGCGGATATTGGCGTTAATTGCCTTGTCAATATTGTAATTACCGAAGGCTGAACGCTCTACATTGAGACTAATCCTGGTGTTTTCTTTAATTTTTGCATTGACACCTAAACTGAAGTTAACCCGGCTATCTTTACCATTCTTAATATGAGTTTCCCCGGCAAAATCACGGACAACCGTCTCTGCCGGATTAAACAGATCATACTGATAATGAACGCCAGCCAGCGCCGTCAGCTCCCAGTCTTTGCCCTTGTACGTTTTCCCGGATTCCACACCCGTTCGACCGATCAACGGTTTATCCTGCTTTCGCTGCATATGGATGTCTGAGCCTGCAAACCGCCAGTCAAACCGGGTTCCTGACACCGAGCCATAAACCAGTTCCGTCTGCGGCTGAATAAAGGTTTCGCCAGGTAACGAGAAGCGCCAGCCGGTCTCTGCACCCAGATACCATGAATGTGAGCGGTAATCCTGCTCCGGCATTTCGGTTTCGCTTGCCGAATAGTGGTTATCGTGGCGGACATATTTACCAATTGCATCTACATACAGCCCGGAGTCAAACATCGCGGAAGCATAGAGACCGATACCGGTTGATTTCGTCTGACCGGACCAGCCTTCGCCATGGCTGTTATGGTGAGTGAACGTTGCCGTCACACCGGTAAACAAGTCACCGCCGTCAAACGCAAGCTTTCTGTCGGCTCCTGTCTGCAGATGAGTCCAGCTATTGGAATAACCCGCATCTGCGGAACCCGTACCGCTGAAAACACGTGCCCACATGCCGGTTTCACCGTGGGTGTTGCGCAAATCGCCCATACGGTAGTTCAGGTTGTTCATCTCCGTCAGGAAGTTTTTATATCCTGTATTCATAACGGCTTTGCTGGCCAGCAGCGCTGCGCTGTCCTGTTGTATATCAAATCCTTCCAGCTGCCATAGTTTGTTATTCCCGCTCTCTACGATATCCACCAGCGGCGTGAAGGTATGAAGACCCACGCGCTGTGTCACCGGTGTAAGTGCGAACACATCGGAAGCTGTCGTTTTCGGTGCCGTGACTAACGCTACGGGTGACATACCCTGGCTCACTGAAGCCACAGACGGGGCAACAACCAGCGCATTGTTTGTACCGGACAGCGACTGGTTAACCGTAACCGTATCTGCCGTTTTGCCGTCAGTGTTCATGACGAACTGGCTGTTGCTGGCAGTCAGGGTGTCCACAGTCAGAGATCCTGGCGAGCCGGCTTTGCTGAAGCGCACTTGCGAACCGTCCAGGTGAAGGGATTTCGCCATGGACTGTCCGTCCACCTGCCAGAGAGTATTCTTCATCGTCGCACTGGAGAGGGGCGCATTCAGGTTGCCACCATAAGCCGTGAACAGATTCTCATTGGCTTCCCCTGCTGTACCAAAATTCAGGCCAGCAGCATCATTCGCCTGAATATTTCCCGTCATGACGCTACCCGCGCCGACGTTCAGCGTGGTGCCCTGGCCGTTGAAACGCCAGCGCTCCGCCGAGTACTCGCCGGACAGCAGCGAAAGTGTTGATCCCGCACCGGCAGCCACTTCACTGTCAGAAACCAGACCTGAGGTTGCCGTCAGCTTCGCGTTATCCGCAAGCGACAGCGATGAGTGACTGAAGCGGCTGTACTGGCTGAGAACGGCATCGGTGGATGCCACCGTCACCGAGCTGTCTACGCTGTCAACTCCGCCGGTAAAATGCTCATTAATGTTAAGAGTAGAACCGTTATTCAGCTGTACGCGGCCGGTGAAACGGCTTTGATCGGCGTCGTTTGTCGCTTTTGACTGCCCGAATGATGGCGTGGTTTTCACACCGTTACCGTCATTGAGATCGATATAGAGATCTTCACTTCCCAGCGTCACGGCGGAATGGTCTGCATAAAGCGTTGTATTGAGGCTGGCATTCCTCGCCAGACTGAAATCAGTATTGTACAGATTAAGCTGTTTCATGCTGAACTCACGGGGCTCCCAGTCACTTTGGGTAAAGGAGACCGGCTGAGTGAGGACAGAATTGTCGCCTTGCGCCTTCAGCTTATCCGCGACAGCCTGAGTACTGACGGCATGTACAACAGGATGCCCCTGAATAAACAGGCGGCCATTATGCTGGGTGAAGTTCCCCTCCGTGTTCATCCCACCATCCATGACAAAGTCGTTCTGCGTTCCGGGCATCACGGTATTTTTGACATCAACATTACCGGTAAAATGGCCATGCCAGATGTTGGCAACCGCCGCCGTGGCGTCTGGCTTGTTAAAATCCAGGTTGACGGAAGCCTGACGCCCGCTGTTGGTCAGCATCGCCCCGTCGTCCGCGCCGTTCAGCTGATGGAAGGTGAGGCTGTTACCGTTGATATCGAGCTTACCGCCGTGATAACCCCATTTGATATTGTCGGGATTGACCTGTTTGTCATCGCTTAAAACAACGGTTGGGCGGCCGCTTACAATACTGACATTTTTAAAGGCCTGAACATTACCATCGCTATCCGGCCGTTGTGCCAGGACGACAGTTCCTTCGCCAACATTCAGCCCGCCGGGGTTGATACCCGTGCCGTTCACTTTTAATGTCCCGGTACCGAGCTTGTGCAGGTTATCGCCCTGAACACCGTTCACCTGCCAGTCAACGGTATGATCGCCGTTGATAATGATCCCGCCACCTTTCCAGGTCTGAGAGTCGAGCGGTTTGACCGTATAATCGTCATTAAAAGTCATCGTTCCTGCGCCCTGGTTAACGGTATTTTCTAATACAACGGTACCACCGCCCTGGAAGGTGAGATCTTTCCCGCTATTCAATGAGGCAGGCCACGTCGCACCCTGATTACCATGCATTGACCATGAGGCTGTCCCCTGGGTTAATGTGCCAACGCCGGTTGTATAATCATATGACCAGTGAATATCGCCCTCATTTTGTTCTGATATAACTGGCGCATCAGCGTCCTGCTTTATGGTATTAACCACATCTCCGACAGGGATGATCGTATACCAGTTAGTATTACCACTCTCCCCCGCATAAGAATTGAGCACGGCAGTGACAACCCATTTATTTTGCTGCGTATCCCAGGCAAAAAGCGGGGAACCACTGTCGCCAGGTGTGCCATAGGAGGAAAGTGGCGTATTTGTTGTGTTAGTGACAAAACTCCAGTCCGAAATAAACGGATGATTTACGAGCCCCCCGGTTTTATACGAGTATGCTCCTGCAAGCTGAGTCAGCTTTCCACTCTCATCTTTTACATATTGCGTTCCCGTTCCGACCCGATAGAAAACGGGGAACCGTTCCTGATTCTGATATGTGCCGCTGGCCGTTCCCGCGTCAGTCATATCCAGCGCGGTAACCTCCGTCACAATTTTGTTTAGTCGGGGAGTATGGAAGTCTCGCCAGTGGTTATTTCTGTCAACCAGGGTATAGGTGGTGTCGTCATTGTAACCAAAGTTCACCTGCTGATAACCCCCGTTGTGCTTAACGCTGATTATATATTGTGGTGCAACTAACGTACCAACACCGATTTTGTCAGTTGAACTAAAGTCAATCATGGGCGCTTTATTTAACATGGTGATGACATTCCCATTTTTATCATATAGCGGGATGTTTTGGGCACCTGGTTTAAACGGACCTTTATTTTCAGCAAAATCGCGATAAGTCTGGTAATTAACTCCACTGCCGACAACTGAAGCTGGTGATGCGGCAGAATATAATCCCCCCAACAGGCTCACGAGCAGTACACTCATTGGAACTCGCGAAGTGAGTTTCCTCCTTATACCTTCACTAATTTCGGAAACGACAACAGCCTCACCTTTCCCGTTCTTTTTTATCGCATAGACCTTATTCACTTTACCCCCGGCAACTATCACATTAAATAAATAACACTTAAATAAAGACCAGGCTCAGTCAATAAAAAAACATGTTTTTTTATTTTTATATCCCAATGGAGTATTGTGGGTGGTAAATTTACTCCTGTTTTTTCTTTTTAAACTGTTCTTTAAAAATAAAAGTGATTGGTGGTAAAAATTGAAATTACGAAATCAATGAAATTGATAAATAAAAAAACAAGATAGAAAAATAGCGATCTTCATTTTAGGGTTTGCCAGCAAACTTTTAGATCAATATATTCCGTCTCGCTCATTAAGATTGTTATGAGCTGACTTATGAATTAAGCCTATTAATGGAGTATATAATGAAAAAGCTGATTTTAGGTTCGGCAATTGTGGCAGTTCTGGGTGTGGCGTCTAATGCTATGGCTGCACCAAACACCGGTACAGTAAACTTTACGGGAAGTGTTTCGACTGCAACGTGCGAAATTAATGTAACAGATAGCAATGGTGCGAGTGTTAGTGCTGTTAATTTAGGCACTCTTACAAATACTGCAGCAAGTGGAGATCAAGTGAAGTTTAAGCTCGTTCCTCAAGCACCTGATTGCCTCGGTAAAACCCAAGCTAATATTTCCTGGTCATCTTCGACACTAATGGCCACAGGCTTATCTAACGCTCAGGCAGACGGTACTAACGCGACGATGGCCCTTGTCGCGACAAATGCAACCAAAACAGGTGCTGCGGGTGCAATTAAAACAGGATCAACCTCTTTTGATTATAGTATTAACGAAGGTATCCCATCCTTCGATTACACCGCCTGGCTGGTTAAACCTGCCAATGAAACGCTTACAGCAGGTCCATTCTCGGCCTCAGCAAGCTATGTAATTGCATATAAATAAAGACCCATCATAAGAAAGGGAGTGTTGACTCCCTTGTTAAATTAAATGCTCGTCGGCAAGGAATAAAAATGAAAATAAAAGTATTATGTGTCGCTATCATTTTTCATTTATGGTCGAATGAAATTCTTGCCGACGATTTTAACTACAGTTTTATCCGTGGTGGCAGCAAAGAAGTACCTGAGGTTTTGAAAAATACCGGGCAATATATACCTGGGAAATATGTTGTTGATCTGCTGTTTAATGGTTCTAAAACAGCGACATCTGTAGACTTAGTAATCGGCAATGACGATGCTGAGCATATTTGCCTTTCAGATGAATGGTTGCAGGAAAACGGTATTTATATAAATAAAGAATTTTACAAAGAGTATCTTAATCCCGTACGTAACTGCTATCTTTTTGATAAAGAGAAGAACAGTCGGGTAAAATTTGATTCTTCCCTGCAGGAGTTGTCGATCGATATGCCTCAGGCGGGTTTTAGCGATTCTAAAAAGGGTGGCGGCACATGGGATTATGGCAGTGCTGGCTTCAAACTTGCCTATGATATTAATACATCAAAATCAAGTCACCAGGACCAGACAACATACGGTAATATTGAAGGCCAGATCAATATCGGGGAATGGGTCTTGCTCGGCAGAGGGTATGCATATCAGGGAGAAAAGTTTCAGAGCAACAACCTCCTGTTAACGCATGCGATAAAATCGATTAAATCAGATTTTCTTATCGGTAAAACCCAGTCCTATAATACCCTGAACAATGGTTTTACCTTTTATGGCGCGCAGTTAAAGTCCAATCAGGATATGTATCCCTGGGACTCGCAGTCTTATGCGCCGGTCATTAATGGTATTGCGAGAACGCATGCCCGCGTCACTGTTGAGCAAGGCGGGTACACCTTAAAATCGTTCGTGGTGCCACCGGGTCCTTTTGTCATTAACGATCTGACCGGCGTATATTCTGGTGACATTATTTTAAAAATTTATGAAGAGGATGGCTCGGTAAAAGAACAACGATTCCCGGTCGCCGTACTGCCAAACTTATTAAAACCCGGTAATTATAATTATAACATCGCGGTGGGCAGTAAAGTTGACCAATACAGTGACACGCGTGATGAGGACAGTTTATTCGCGCAAATGACCTATGATTACGGTTTTGTGCCCTTTACGCTCAACTCCTCTGCGCTGTTAGATAAAAACTATAACAACATTGGCCTGGGTATTATCCGCTCTTTTGACTGGTTTGGCGCTGTCGCAATGAGCGGCAACCTGTCGCAGGCAAAATACCAAAATGGCAAAGCCATGAACGGCTTTAGCGCATCGGTGAAATACGCCCGTGCCTTAGGAGAAAATGCCAATTTACAGTTAATTGGCTACCGTTTTAACTCAGAAAATTACATTGATTACGCGGATTTTAACTATCGCTATTATAGCCTTTTAAACAACAGGCCTAAACAGCGATATGAATCGATTATTACCTATCAACTTCCGAAAGTGAATGCGTTTTTCAACATATCGGCCTGGAAGGAAGATTACTGGAATAGTTCCAGTCAGGTGGGGGCAAACCTGAATCTTAGTAAGAGTTTTAATACTGTATCGGTCTCTCTGAATGCCGGGTATTCCAGACTGCAGGGGATGGAAAGCGATTATAACGCTGGGGTCTCATTGAGCCTGCCCTTTAGCGTGTTTGATAAGTCGCACTATAGCTTCTCTGGCATAAACTACGATCGCCGCAACGGCACGAATTTCAATACCGGCGTTTCGGGAAGCGTTAATTCTCGCCTGAGCTATAACGCTTCTGTCAGTCAGTCACGCAACGCTACAGGCAGCGCGGTTTCAGCTTCCTATCTGTTTGATGAGGTACAAACGTCGGCCAGCTATTCGCAAATGGGAAGCACGTCCAGTTCTTCCTTCCAGGTCGGGGGAAGTATTATCGGACTACCTGATGCAGGCATTCTTTTTACGCCTGTGAGAAATGATGAAATTGCCGTTGTACAAATGGAGGATGTTCCAGGCGTCAGATTTAACGGTTCCATGCCTGGCGATAAAAAAGGGCGCGCGGTTATACCGTTAACGGCATATAACAAAAATACCATCACGGTTAATGCGGACAACTTGCCGCAGAGCGTTGAGTTAACAGAAAACGCAATCAACGTAACGCCGACGGAAAATGCAATTATCTATAAAAAAGTGAAATACAGAAAAATCGACACCTATATCGTCAAAGTCATCAGCAGCAATGGTTTTGTTGTCCCAATGGGGAGTATTGCTAAAAACGCAGACAATCAGGAAATTGGCTACGTCAACAACGGTGGGATTCTGTTAATGAATCTTGAAAATAAAGATGAAGGGATCATTTCTGTCGGTGATTGCAAATTTGATTCACGTTCGCTGCAGAAAGATACGGGTAAAGTACAGGAGATTAAGTGTGGTTAAGAACAATACACTGAGAAACATTTTCATTTCTGCGTCACTGTTGTTATTTACAGCATCTGGTCATGCGGCGTTTGTTCTTAACAGCACACGTTATGTTTTTAATGAAAAAAGAGAGAATATCTCCGTACAGGTTGATAACCAGTCCTCTCAGGAATATGGCGGGCAGATATGGATTGAAAACCAGGATCAAAACGATAAGAACGTCTATTTTGTGCCCAGCCCTACGTTCTTTAAAGTCGCCGATCAGCATAAGCAAATTCTGCGTATTCTTAAAATTAATGATGCGCTACCAAAAGATAAAGAATCGCTTTTTTGGGTCAATATCCAGGAGATCCCCAAAGCACCAAAGGGCGGTATGAATGCATTATCCATTGCACTGCATACCCAGGTCAAAATGTTTTATCGACCTGATATCTTGAAAGATAAAAGGGAAAACGCCGAACAGAATGTTAAAATGATAAGCAGCGAGGGTAACACTGTTCTCTGGAATGATACGCCCTATTATTTTGCAATCATCAGTGTTAAACAAAATGGAAAGCCAATTAAACTTAGTGAAGAAATTAAAGATAAACTGTCTGTGTTTTCCCCGGGGGGGAAAGTATCGCTTGGTAAGTCAGTTACCAATGATAACATCAGCATTATAGCGTTTGATGATTATGGCGTTGATAAAGAGTATAAATTAAACAAATCCTGATATACTAAAGGTTTTTATTATGTGTAAATTCATGTTTGCTCTTTTTATCGCTTTATTATCGCTCTATTCTTTACCTTCCATGGCCGCTAATTGTAGTGGTGGAACCATAATTTTCTCTATGGATCCCAGTGATAAAGGTTATTGGATACAAGGTAATGTTTATACACCTGCAAATAATGATCCATTGTTGATAATGCAAGCTGTCATACAAAATGACATGGATTGTGACGCTGATTATACGGGCGGAATAACAACAGGGGGGGTAGAGATGGTGAGTCAAATCAGCATGAGGTTAAATGGTGGGAGTTGTAAAGATGCTTCCACGGTAACGACCCCCTATCCTGGTATTGAGTGGAAACTGGATGGTATGCGTTGTGCTGGCAATAGCATTGTCTCTAATACCGTTAAATCTGGGACAGGCAGTAGATTTAATTGGCCCGCTGGCACTGTATTGGGTAAGGCCAGAATTGTCGTAAATGATGAATACTGGATGCAAAGCATGCCAACGGGCCAATATTTAATTAATTTCCAGCCACTTTCGCAAGGAAATACAATAGTAGACAGCCCAGCAGTTAACGTTACTTCAACAATGGGAATATATTCCTTTTTTAATATGCAAGATACCGCTACTTGCGGAATGTCTTTTTCTACAGAAAATTTAGATTTTGGAAAGTTAACTCCAGCTGATATTGGCAATCCAGCTGTTCTTGGTAAGGGGTTATATAAAGAGTTGTCAGTTTATTATTCTTGTAAGAACAAAGCATTAATTAATGGGTTGTATGTGCGTTTTGACCCAGAGAATGTGGTAGATGCGGCAAACGGGATATTCAGTGCCAATGATAGAAATGGGAGAAAATTGAATTTACAAATAATCAGGGTATATGAGGATATTCACGTCGTCCCTCTTAATACAAATTATAAAATATATGAGCCAACCCAAAAGGATCTCGATGCTACGGCAACATTTAGAATCTACGTCAAGCCTTCGACACCATTCCCTACCGGAAAGGTATCTACATACCTGAATGTCTCGCTCATATACAGATAGGCTGGATTAATTATGCACAGATTGTTAGTCTTTTTTTTGATAATTATTCCGTTTTACAACGCGTCTGCGTCGAGATCAGTGCAGAAGAAAGTGACGATCAACGCCGAGTTAGCCCTTAACACGTGCGCATTGTCACTCTCTCCTGCAGACCTGAACTTTCAACAGGTCAGCGTAAACCAGTTGGAAAATAGCGCAACCACGCCACAGACTGTTGATCTGAATATTGCTTGCAGCTGGCCTGCTACCGGGATTTCACTAAAATTTTCCCCTGCTGCTGGCGTTTCTGCGAGCAGCACTAACCTGATGAAAACGGGTTTATCCGGCGTTGGACTGGCATTGTCCTGGAAAGATGTCGCTGGCACAGATTTTAAGCCACTAGAATTGAATAACTCTTTTTCACCCGCATCAACGGCATTAAATAACAAAAGTGAAATGCTTGGTCAGTTCCAGCTGCTGCCTAAACAAATTCCGGGCGAGACGCTCCAGGCAGGGAATATTTCCACCAGTCTGACAGTCGAGGTGACCTATGATTGACAGGACATGTCTATTTTTCCCGTTGATAATCGGGTTGTTAAGCGCATCAACGTCGTTTAATAACCAGGCCGCACAGAAGGCAAGCGTAAGCCTCCCCATTGCAATGCAGGTCACTAATCCCCAGTGCCAAATCAACAAAGGACTTGGCTTGCCTGAAACCGTGCAGCTTCCGCTTATCACAACATCAGGTGCCTTATTAGGTGATAATAACGTTAAAGTTCCCATTGTGATTGACTGTGCCAGTAATATCACCAAATTCGAAGTCACCCTGACAGGGGGCGCTAATTCGAAACTCAGCACGTCAAATAATATGGTTGATATTACCTTGTCATGGAAGCAAGGCGGAGGGGGGGTTGAATTCGGAAAACCAGTCGAACTGAGTAAAGCGCCTTTTCTTATGAGCCAAAAGCAGTTTGATGGCACCTTATTGGCCAGAGTGTCCCCACATACAGGTACGATACCGGCAGGTAATTACACCGCCAGTTTACCGGTGACGTTTACGTATTATTGAGTGACAAACCGCGGATGTTACCGCATGACGACGAGCCAGTACGGAAAGTAAAACCCGCATTAACAGGCAGTTAATGCGGGTTAGTGAGCATTCACGGACGAGGGCGGACTAAAACTTACTTACCAATACAGAAGCTCGAGAAAATCCTGCCCAACAGATCGTCCGACGTGAACTCCCCAGTGATCTCGCTCAGATTCTGCTGCGCCAGACGCAGTTCTTCCGCCAGCAGTTCACCCGCCCACGCACCAATCAGCTGCGCTTTACCCTGGTCAAGATGGCGTGCCGCCTCTTCCAGCGCCTGCAAGTGACGGCGACGCGCCAGGAAGCCGCCTTCCATGCTGGTGTCAAAGCCCATGCTCTGCTTGAGATGGTTACGCAGGGCTTCCACGCCTTCCCCTGTACGTGCCGAAAGGCGAATAAGTGAGTGACCATTCACATCGCTGATGCCCAGCGTTTCGCCGGTAACGTCCGCTTTGTTACGCACCACGGTGATAGGCAGCTTGGCCGGCAGACGGGCGATAAAGTCCGGCCAGATCTCCGCCGGGTCAACGGCGTCGGTCGTGGTGCCATCTACCATAAACAGCACGCGGTCGGCCTGCTCAATCTCCTGCCAGGCGCGTTCTATACCGATACGCTCAACCTCGTCGCTGGCATCGCGCAGGCCCGCGGTGTCGATAATGTGCAGCGGCATCCCGTCGATGTGGATATGCTCGCGCAGCACGTCGCGGGTGGTCCCGGCTATGTCGGTTACGATTGCCGCTTCACGGCCCGCCAGGGCGTTCAGCAGGCTCGATTTCCCGGCGTTAGGGCGACCAGCAATGACGACCTTCATCCCTTCACGCAGCAGGCTGCCCTGACGCGCTTCGGCGCGGACGGCATCCAGATCGCTCATCACCTGGTTCAGCTGGGCTTCGATTTTACCGTCAGAGAGGAAGTCGATTTCCTCGTCCGGGAAGTCGATAGCCGCTTCGACATAGATTCGCAGGTGAGTAAGTGCTTCCACAAGGTGATTCACACGTGCGGAAAACGCGCCCTGCAGCGAGTTCAGGGCGGAGCGGGCCGCCTGTTCAGAGCTGGCGTCGATCAGGTCTGCAATCGCCTCGGCCTGTGCCAGGTCGAGTTTGTCGTTCAGGAAGGCACGCTCGGAGAATTCGCCCGGCTTCGCAATGCGCAGGCCCGGCAGGGTCAGAATACGTTTTAACAGCAGGTCGAGGATAACCGGGCCGCCGTGGCCCTGAAGTTCCAGCACGTCTTCGCCGGTAAAGGAGTTCGGGCCGGGGAACCACAGCGCAATGCCCTGGTCCAGCGGCGTGCCGTCGGCATCTTTAAACGGCAGGTAATCAGCGTAGCGCGGCTTTGGCAATTTACCCAGCACCGCTTCTGCCACCTCGCGCGCCTTCAGGCCGGAGATGCGCAGAATGCCTACACCACCGCGTCCCGGTGGGGTTGCCTGGGCGACGATAGTGTCGTTATGGCTCATGGTTGCTCTCGTTCAATACAAATAAAAAAGGCGGTCAATCGACCGCCCTTATTTTAGCGTTATCTTACCGAATCAGGACTTTTTCTTTTCGCGGCTATGCAGGCCACGTTTTTCCAGACCACGGTAAATCAGCTGCTGCTGGATGATGGTCACCAGGTTGCTGACGATATAGTACAGCACCAGACCTGACGGGAACCACAGGAAGAACACGGTGAAGATGACCGGCATAAAGGTCATGATCTTCTGCTGCATCGGGTCGGTCACGGTGGTTGGCGACATTTTCTGGATGAAGAACATCGTCACGCCCATCAGGATCGGCAGGATGTAGTACGGGTCCTGTGCGGACAGGTCATGGATCCACAGGGCGAACGGCGCGTGGCGCAGCTCAACGGAACCCATCAGCATGTAGTACAGCGCAAGGAAGATTGGCATCTGAATCAGCAGCGGGAAGCAGCCACCCAGTGGGTTCACTTTCTCTGCCTTATACAGGGCCATCATCTCTTGGCTCTGACGCTGTTTATCATCGCCCAGACGCTCACGCATCGCCTGAATCTTCGGCTGCAGCATGCGCATCTTCGCCATGGAGGTGTACTGCGCTTTGGTCAGCGGGTACATGATGCCACGCACGATGAAGGTGATAACGATGATGGAGAAGCCCCAGTTACCCAGGAAGCTGTGGATGAACTTCAGCAGCTTAAACAGCGGCTGAGAGATGAACCACAACCAGCCGTAATCAACGGTCAGATCCAGGTGCGGCGCAACAGCGGCCATTTTGTCCTGAATTTCCGGGCCGACCCACAGGGTGCTTGCCAGCTTACCGGTTTGACCCGGCTGAACCAGAACAGGCTGTGATTTGTAGCCGATGGCTGCAATACCGTTGCCCAGGTTCGCGGTGTAGAAGTTATTCGTACCGTCGTTATTCGGGATCCACGCGGTCGCGAAATACTGCTGCAGCATTGCTACCCAACCGCCTTTGGAGCTGACGTTCAGGTTTTCGTTATCGGCAATGGTGTCGAATTTGTATTTCTCGTACTTCGCATCAGGCGTGGAGTACGCCGCGCCACGGAAGGTATGCAGCGCAAAGTTGCTGCTTCCGGTGTCACGGTGTGACGGCAGATTGATGGACTGCTTCAGCTGACCGAAGGTAGACAGTTCCAGCGGTTTCGCACCGGCGTTCTGTACGCTGTAGCCCACGTTCACCGCATACTCACCGCGTTTCAGGGTGAAGGTTTTGGTGAAGGTGTTGCCTGCCGCGTCGGTGTAGGTCATCGGGATAACGAGTTCGTTCTGGCCATCGGCCAGTACAAAGGTGTCGTTCTCGACGTTATACAGTGGACGCGCACCGTTAGCCGGATTGTCCGGGCCATCACGACCGGTCAGGCCGCTCTGCGCCTGATACAGGAACTCCGGTGTGGTTTCCAGTAACTGGAACGGTTCGTTAGACTTCAGCTCTTTCGGGTAGGTCAACAGCAGCGCCTGCTCAACATCACCACCACGGGTGTTGATAGTCAGCTCAAGCACATCGGTCTTAACCGTAATCTGTTTCCCCTGGCCACTGGCCGGTACGCCCTGGTCGGCGGCGCTACCCGCTGCGGTGGTCGTGGTCTGCGTGGTCTGTTGCTGGGGTTGAGGATTTTTATCCTGCTCCCATGCCTGCCAGATCATGAAAGACACGAACAACAAAGCGATGATAAGAAGATTGCGTTGCGAATCCATCGTTAGTGTTCTCTGGTATCAAAAGGTCCTGGGGGGACGGGGTCGTCTCCACCGGGGTGTAAAGGGTGGCATTTTAATACGCGTTTCACCGTCAACCAACTGCCTTTTATCACTCCAAACCTGCGCAATGCCTCAATTCCGTAGCTTGAGCATGTTGGTGTGAAACGGCAGTGCGGCCCGAGTAGCGGACTAATCAGGCGTTGATAGACCCGAATGAGGGCTATCAGGACCCGTGAGCCAGGCGACAGTGGCGGCGCCATAATTTTTCCAACGCTTCCGAGAGAGCACGGTTATCGAGGTCGGCAACCCCCTTTTTAGCCACCACCACGAAATCCATAGAAGGCAGTTCGTGCTGACGTAAACGGAAGCTTTCACGCGTCAGACGTTTAATCCGGTTGCGTTCATGCGCACGCTTAACGTTTTTCTTAGCGACTGTGAGACCGATGCGGGGATGCCCCAGCGAATTTTGGCGGCCGAGGATGGTGATTTGCGGCGTGCCAGCCCGTTGTGGCTGCTGGAAGACGAAAGTGAAATGAGTGGGAGTTAACAAACGTAACTCCCTGGGAAATGCTAGCTTAACCACTCAGGGGTTAGCTTTATTACTTGGAAACGGTCAGACGAGCGCGGCCTTTAGCACGACGACGTGCCAGAACCTGACGACCATTTTTAGTAGCCATACGAGCACGGAAGCCGTGAGAACGGTTGCGCTTCAGTACAGACGGTTGAAAAGTGCGTTTCATGGCGATTTCTACCTAAACTTGAAAAAATTCATGACTTTTGCGGATGCCCGACCGAGTTTCGAATGACGGACGCCGAAGCCGTGGGTGATTAAAGAGGCCGGATTGTAATAATTGTACACTCCGGAGTCAATTCTCTTTCCTTATTTCCCGCGTATTTCCGCACGATTTCGCGTGGAAAATGAGCAACGGACGACGCAGGAAGATGAGCATCACGCGCCGGGTCGAGGATTATACGGCCTCGCCAACAAAGCGCAAGGATCGTCCCGGATCTTCGTTAGATCATTTAAGCAATAAATTGTCGCTGCTCATTAAATTTTCCAATATGCGGGCTAAATCGCGGGGCACTCGCGCCAGGATCGTTTACACTTACCCCGTTTCGGATCTTCCTGTGGATAAATCGGGAAGAATCTGTGAGAAACAGAAGATCTCTGGCTCAGTTTACGCTATGATCCGCGGTCCCGATCGGGATCCCAGGATCCTGGTCAGGATAAATTGCAGATAGCAATTCGCACGTCCCCCTTTACACAGGGTCATGTCGATGTGCGCCAACAATCATGAATATTCAATAGTTTTCTTTTATTGTTCGAGTGGAGTCCGCCGTGTCACTTTCGCTTTGGCAGCAGTGTCTTGCCCGATTGCAGGATGAGTTACCAGCCACAGAATTCAGTATGTGGATCCGCCCGTTGCAGGCGGAGCTGAGCGATAACACGCTGGCTTTGTATGCGCCAAACCGTTTTGTGCTCGATTGGGTAAGAGACAAGTACCTTAATAACATCAATGGCCTGCTGAACGATTTTTGCGGGTCAGATGTCCCACAGCTGCGTTTTGAAGTGGGCACAAAGCCGGTCACCCAAACCGTTCGTGAAACCGTAAATGTAGCCGCGCCCGCTCAGGCTGTTCCGGCTCCGGCGCCTCGCGTTGCACCTGCTCGTCAGGGCTGGGATAACGTCCCTGCCCCCGCAGAGCCAACCTACCGCTCTAACGTTAACGTGAAACACACGTTCGATAACTTCGTTGAAGGTAAGTCGAACCAACTGGCGCGCGCGGCAGCCCGTCAGGTTGCCGATAACCCCGGCGGTGCTTACAACCCGCTGTTCCTGTATGGCGGCACGGGTCTCGGTAAAACCCACCTGCTGCATGCGGTAGGTAACGGCATTATGGCGCGCAAGCCCAACGCGAAAGTGGTGTATATGCACTCCGAGCGCTTCGTTCAGGACATGGTAAAAGCCCTGCAAAACAATGCGATCGAAGAGTTTAAACGCTACTACCGTTCCGTTGACGCGCTGCTGATCGATGACATCCAGTTCTTTGCCAATAAAGAACGATCGCAGGAAGAATTTTTCCACACCTTCAACGCCCTGCTGGAAGGTAATCAGCAGATCATTTTGACCTCGGATCGTTATCCTAAAGAGATCAACGGCGTTGAAGATCGTCTGAAATCCCGCTTCGGCTGGGGCCTGACCGTGGCGATCGAGCCACCGGAGCTGGAAACCCGCGTCGCGATCCTGATGAAGAAGGCCGATGAGAACGACATCCGCCTGCCGGGTGAAGTGGCGTTCTTCATCGCCAAGCGCCTGCGCTCCAACGTGCGTGAGCTGGAAGGGGCGCTGAACCGCGTTATCGCCAATGCCAACTTCACCGGTCGTGCGATCACCATCGATTTTGTGCGTGAAGCGCTGCGCGATTTGTTGGCATTGCAGGAAAAACTGGTCACCATCGACAATATTCAAAAGACGGTGGCTGAGTACTACAAGATCAAAGTGGCAGATTTACTGTCTAAACGTCGTTCCCGCTCGGTGGCGCGTCCGCGTCAGATGGCGATGGCGCTGGCAAAGGAGTTAACCAACCACAGTCTGCCGGAAATCGGCGATGCGTTTGGTGGCCGTGACCATACGACCGTGCTGCACGCCTGTCGCAAGATTGAGCAGTTACGCGAAGAAAGCCACGACATAAAAGAAGATTTTTCCAATCTAATCAGAACATTATCATCGTGACGCTATGAAATTTACCGTTGAACGTGAACATTTATTAAAACCGCTGCAACAGGTGAGTGGCCCATTAGGCGGCCGCCCAACGCTGCCTATTCTCGGAAACCTGCTGCTTCAGGTCGCGGACGGTACGCTGTCGCTGACCGGTACAGATCTGGAAATGGAAATGATCGCGCGCGTTACGTTGACGCAGCCGCACGACGCGGGCGCGACCACGGTTCCGGCACGTAAATTCTTTGATATTTGCCGCGGGTTGCCGGAAGGCGCTGAAATCGCCGTGCAGCTGGAGGGCGACCGCATGCTGGTGCGCTCTGGCCGCAGCCGTTTCTCCCTTTCCACGCTACCCGCTGCGGACTTCCCGAACCTGGACGACTGGCAGAGTGAAGTTGAATTCACTCTTCCGCAGGCGACGATGAAGCGTCTGATTGAAGCCACGCAGTTCTCCATGGCGCATCAGGATGTTCGTTACTACTTAAACGGCATGCTGTTCGAAACCGAAGGTGAAGAGCTGCGTACCGTCGCCACCGACGGCCACCGTCTGGCGGTCTGTTCCATGCCGATTGGCGACTCGCTGCCGAACCATTCGGTGATCGTGCCGCGTAAAGGCGTGATTGAACTGATGCGTATGCTCGACGGCGGTGACACGCCGCTGCGGGTGCAGATTGGCAGCAATAATATCCGTGCCCACGTGGGCGATTTTGTCTTCACTTCGAAGCTGGTTGATGGCCGTTTCCCGGATTATCGCCGCGTATTGCCGAAGAACCCGGACAAAACGTTGGAAGCGGGCTGCGATAGCCTCAAGCAGGCGTTTGCCCGCGCGGCGATTCTCTCGAACGAGAAATTCCGCGGCGTACGTCTGTACGTGAGTGAAAACCAGATCAAAATCACCGCCAACAACCCGGAGCAGGAAGAGGCAGAAGAGATTCTGGACGTCACCTACGCCGGGGCTGAGATGGAAATCGGCTTCAACGTCAGCTACGTGCTGGATGTGCTCAATGCACTGAAATGCGAGAATGTGCGCATTCTGCTGACCGACTCCGTTTCGAGCGTACAGATTGAAGATGCGGCCAGCCAAAGCGCGGCTTATGTTGTCATGCCAATGAGACTGTAATGTCGCTCACCCGTCTGTTGATCCGCGACTTTCGCAATATCGAAAGCGCGGATCTCGCTTTATCCCCCGGCTTTAACTTCCTGGTTGGCGCGAACGGCAGCGGCAAAACCAGCGTGCTGGAAGCCATCTATACGCTCGGCCATGGCCGGGCGTTTCGCAGTTTGCAGATTGGTCGCGTCATTCGCCACGAGCAGGAATCCTTTGTTCTGCACGGGCGTTTGCAGGGCGCAGAGCGGGAAACCGCCATCGGCCTGACCAAAGACAAGCTGGGCGACAGCAAGGTGCGCATCGACGGCACCGATGGCCACAAGGTGGCGGAGCTGGCGCTGCTGATGCCAATGCAGCTGATTACGCCCGAGGGGTTTACTTTACTCAACGGCGGCCCCAAATACAGAAGAGCGTTCCTCGACTGGGGATGCTTTCACAATGAAGCCGGTTTCTTTAACGCCTGGAGCAACCTGAAGCGTCTGCTTAAACAGCGTAACGCCGCGTTGCGCCAGGTCACGCGCTACGCCCAGCTGCGTCCGTGGGACATGGAACTCATCCCTCTTGCGGAACAGATCAGCCGCTGGCGTGCCGAATACAGCGCGGGTATCGCCGAAGATATGGCCGACACCTGCAAACAGTTTTTACCCGAGTTCTCTCTCACCTTCTCCTTCCAGCGTGGCTGGGAGAAAGAGACGGATTATGCCGAGGTGTTAGAGAGAAGCTTCGAGCGCGATCGGATGTTGACCTACACCGCGCACGGCCCGCACAAGGCGGATTTCCGCATTCGTGCCGACGGTGCGCCGGTGGAAGACACGCTGTCGCGCGGGCAGCTCAAGCTCCTGATGTGCGCGCTACGCCTGGCGCAGGGGGAGTTCCTCACCCGCGAGAGCGGACGACGCTGCCTGTACCTGATAGATGATTTTGCCTCGGAACTTGACGACGCGCGGCGCGGGCTGCTTGCCAGCCGCTTAAAAGCCACGCAGTCGCAGGTTTTCGTCAGCGCCATTAGCGCTGAACACGTTATGGACATGTCGGACGAAAATTCGAAGATGTTTACCGTGGAAAAGGGTAAAATAACGGATTAACCCAAGTTGAAATGAGCGAGAAACGTTGATGTCGAATTCTTATGACTCCTCCAGTATCAAAGTCCTGAAAGGGCTGGATGCGGTGCGTAAGCGCCCGGGTATGTATATCGGCGACACGGATGACGGCACCGGTCTGCACCACATGGTATTCGAGGTGGTAGATAACGCTATCGACGAAGCGCTCGCGGGTCACTGTAAAGACATCGTGGTCACCATCCATGCGGACAACTCCGTCTCCGTTACCGATGACGGCCGTGGCATCCCGACCGGTATTCACCCGGAAGAGGGCGTCTCTGCTGCGGAAGTGATCATGACCGTACTGCACGCAGGCGGTAAGTTCGACGATAACTCCTATAAGGTTTCAGGCGGCCTGCACGGCGTAGGCGTTTCCGTAGTAAACGCCCTGTCGCAAAAGCTGGAGCTGGTTATTCAGCGCGAAGGCAAAATTCACCGTCAGATCTATCAGCACGGCGTGCCTGAAGCCCCGCTGGCCGTTACCGGTGATACCGATAAAACCGGTACCATGGTGCGTTTCTGGCCGAGCCTTGAAACCTTCACCAACGTCACTGAATTCGAGTACGACATCCTGGCGAAGCGCCTGCGTGAACTGTCGTTCCTGAACTCCGGCGTCTCTATTCGCCTGCGCGACAAACGCGACAATAAAGAAGACCACTTCCACTACGAAGGCGGTATCAAGGCGTTTGTTGAGTATCTGAACAAGAACAAAACGCCAATTCACCCAAATATCTTCTATTTCTCCACCGAAAAAGACGGTATCGGCGTGGAAGTGGCGCTGCAGTGGAACGACGGTTTCCAGGAAAACATCTACTGCTTTACCAACAACATTCCACAGCGCGACGGCGGTACTCACCTTGCGGGCTTCCGTGCGGCGATGACCCGTACTCTGAACGCCTACATGGACAAAGAAGGCTACAGCAAAAAAGCGAAAGTCAGCGCCACCGGTGACGACGCCCGTGAAGGCCTGATTGCCGTGGTCTCCGTGAAGGTGCCGGATCCGAAGTTCTCCTCACAGACCAAAGACAAGCTGGTTTCTTCTGAGGTGAAATCGGCAGTTGAGCAGCAGATGAACGAACTGCTGAGCGAATACCTGCTGGAAAACCCGAACGATGCGAAAATCGTGGTGGGCAAAATTATCGATGCGGCACGTGCCCGTGAAGCGGCGCGTAAAGCCCGTGAAATGACCCGTCGTAAAGGCGCGCTGGACCTGGCAGGCCTGCCGGGCAAGCTGGCTGACTGTCAGGAACGCGACCCGGCACTGTCTGAACTGTACCTTGTGGAAGGGGACTCCGCGGGCGGTTCTGCGAAGCAGGGCCGTAACCGTAAGAACCAGGCGATCCTGCCGCTGAAGGGTAAAATCCTCAACGTTGAGAAAGCGCGCTTCGACAAGATGCTCTCTTCTCAGGAAGTGGCGACGCTCATCACCGCGCTCGGCTGCGGCATTGGCCGCGACGAGTACAACCCGGACAAGCTGCGCTATCACAGCATCATCATCATGACCGATGCGGACGTCGACGGCTCGCACATCCGTACGCTGCTGTTGACCTTCTTCTATCGTCAGATGCCTGAAATCGTTGAGCGTGGCCACGTCTACATTGCGCAGCCGCCGCTGTACAAAGTGAAGAAAGGCAAGCAGGAACAGTACATTAAAGATGACGACGCGATGGATCAGTACCAAATCGCGATCGCCCTTGATGGCGCGACCCTGCACGCGAACTCCAGCGCGCCAGCGCTGGCAGGCGAGCCGCTGGAGCGTCTGGTCTCCGAGTTCAACGCCACGCAGAAAATGATTGGCCGTATGGAACGCCGCTATCCAAAAGCGCTGCTGAAGGAGTTGGTCTATCAGCCAACCCTGACCGAAGCCGATCTGAGCAACGAGCAGGCCGTGACCCGCTGGGTGAATACCCTGGTGAGCGAGCTGAACGAGAAAGAGCAGCACGGCAGCCAGTGGAAGTTCGACGTTCAGCAGAATGCGGCACAGCAGTTTGAGCCGATTGTTCGCGTGCGTACTCACGGCGTCGACACCGACTACCCGCTGGAGCACGAATTCGTGACCGGCCCGGAATACCGCCGCATCTGCACCCTCGGCGAGAAGCTGCGCGGCCTGATCGAAGACGATGCCTTCATCGAACGTGGCGAGCGTCGTCAGCCGGTAGCAAGCTTCGAGCAGGCGCTGGACTGGCTGGTGAGAGAATCCCGTCGCGGTCTGTCTATCCAGCGTTATAAAGGTCTGGGCGAAATGAACCCGGATCAGCTGTGGGAAACCACCATGGATCCGGAAAGCCGCCGCATGCTGCGCGTCACCGTTAAAGACGCGATTGCAGCGGATCAGCTGTTCACCACCCTGATGGGCGATGCGGTAGAACCACGTCGTGCGTTCATTGAAGAGAACGCGCTGAAAGCGGCGAATATCGATATTTAACAGTCGCTATCCCGCATGAAAACTGGCCGCGCTTTTAGCGCGGCTTTTTTATGGGCGCAGGAATGTCCAGCGACATCGCCGCCGGTAAACGGCTCGCCAGCGCATCTATGGCCATTCTTACCCTCAGGGGCAGGTAAGGCGTCTGTTGCCAGACGGCATGGACGTCAAAATGGACATCCGGCGCCTGCTTAAAGAGCGGGACAAGCTTTCCCTGATGAATTTCTTTGATGGCCATCCAGCAGGGGAGCCAGGCAATGCCGTGCCCGGTCACCGCCGCGTCGCAGATGGCCTGCAAATCATCCATATTGAGTGATGACCGCGGCGTAAACGTGCGCGGCGTTCCGTCGCTGTCCATAAGCTGCCAGGATAGCACGCGGCCTGCGCGCAGATAGTTAATGGCCGCGTGCCGGGATAAATCATCCACAGCGTCTGGATGACCTCTTTTTTGCAGATAGTCGGGCGAGGCGCACAGGACCATGCGGTGTTCTCCCAGCTTTCTGGCTACCAGCACGCTGCTGTCCTGCAGCGTGCCGTTACGTACCGCCATATCGAAGCCTTCCTCGACCAGATCCACCACGCGGTCGCTGAACGACATTTCAAGCTCAAGCCCAGGGTGTTCCTGCGCCAGTTCAATCAGCAGCGGCGCGACGCACTGGCGTCCAAACAGCACCGGCATGGCAACACGAAGCCGACCGTTGATCTGATGTTTCCCCGTTTCCAGCAGGGATTCCGCGCTCCTGATCTCCTCCAGCGCGCGCAGGCAGCGCTCGTAGAACAGGGCGCCGTTATCGGTGAGCCGCTGGCTGCGGGTGGTGCGCTGAAACAGCCGCACTCCCAGACGTTCCTCAAGTCGAGCAATGCTTTTACCCACCGCAGAGCGCGACAGGTGCAGGCGAACTGCGGCCTGCGCAAAGCTTCCTGCCTCCACGGCAGCGACAAAAACAGGAATATCTTTCAGCGTATCGGTCACGGTTTGTATCCATTCAGGCGTCAATGAAGAGAAAACTTATCGCCACTGGTGACGAGGGGTCAACGGTAGACTGTCATTACTGAAGCTTATCTGATGGCAGGAGGAAAAAATGACAGAGACAATGCAGCGCTGGTCAATGAACGCCCTCGGGCGCGAAAATCTCAAACTCATTCATGAATTGGTTCCACAGCCAGGCCCCGGTGAGGTTCGCGTACGGGTAAATGCCGTTGCGCTCAACTACCGGGATAAAATGGTTATCGAAGGCACGATGCCGATTCCGCTTTCCTTCCCGTTCACCCCGGCGTCTGACATGGCGGGCGTGGTGGAAAGCGTAGGTGAAGGTGTCACGCGTTTCAAACCCGGCGCTCGCGTCATTTCAACCTTCTTCCCGGAGTGGATCGACGGCAAGCCGCAGGCAGACGCGCGTGATTTGCCCTACAAAACGTCCGGCGGCTATTTCCAGGGCATGCTGGCCGAATATGTGGTTGTAAATGAAAACGCGCTGGTAGCCTCTCCGGAAACTCTGAATGACGCAGAGGCCAGCACGTTACCCTGCGCAGGGCTTACCGCCTGGTTCGCGCTGGTGGAGCGGGGTCAGATCCGCGCCGGGCAATCGGTGCTGGTACAGGGGACGGGCGGCGTGGCGATTTTCGCCCTGCAAATTGCAAAAGCGCACGGCGCAGAGGTTATTGTCACGTCCGGGAGCGATGAAAAGCTGGCGCTCGCCAAAAAACTGGGTGCCAGCCAGGGCGTTAACCGCCTGAAAAGTGACTGGGCTGAAGAAGCATTGGCGCTGACTCAGGATCGCGGCATCGACCATATTATCGAAACCGTAGGTGGGGAAAACCTGAAGCATTCCCTGCGTGCCGTTGCCGTTCATGGGCGTATCTCCGTCATTGGCGTGCTGGCCGGGACTGATATTTCGCTGCCTGCTGGTGAGCTGCTGCTGAAATCCCCCGTCATTCAGGGGATTGGCGTGGGACACCGCCGGGCGCTGGAGGATTTCGTCCGTGCTGTTGACGTCACGGGACTGAAGCCGGTGATTGAGCATCGCTACCGTTTTAACGAGCTTGAACAGGCCCTTGAACATCTGGATCGCGGCGCATTCGGTAAAATCGTTCTCACCCGCGAGTAAGTCGTCGTTCCCCGGGATAAGCGTAAAAGGGGTATTTCTGTTGCGCAATGTAGCTCTATTTTTGTGTGCTTAATCGCGTTAGCATGAGGTAGCACTCATTTATCCCGGGGAACTCATGGCTATCAAACTCATTGCAATCGATATGGACGGCACGCTGCTGCTGCCAGACCACACTATCTCTCCTGCCGTTAAAAACGCGATCGCCGCCGCACGTGCGAAGGGCGTGAATGTGGTTCTGACCACGGGGCGTCCGTATGCGGGCGTACACAGCTACCTGAAAGAGCTGCACATGAATCAGCCGGGCGATTACTGCATCACCTATAACGGCGCGCTGGTGCAGAAAGCCGCAGACGGCAGCACGGTTGCGCAAACTGCGCTGAGCTATGATGACTACCTGTTCCTCGAAAAACTGTCCCGTGAAGTGGGCTCCCACTTCCACGCGCTCGATCGCAATACGCTCTACACCGCCAACCGCGATATCAGCTACTACACGGTGCATGAATCCTACGTTGCGACCATTCCGCTGGTGTTCTGTGAAGCCGAGAAAATGGATCCGGCGACGCAGTTCCTGAAGGTGATGATGATCGACGAGCCGGAGATCCTGGATAAAGCCATCGCGCGCATTCCGGCGGAGGTAAAAGAGAAGTACACCGTGCTGAAAAGTGCGCCGTACTTCCTCGAAATCCTCGATAAACGCGTCAATAAGGGCACCGGCGTGAAATCACTTGCTGATGCGTTAGGGATTAAGCAGGAAGAAATCATGGCGCTCGGCGACCAGGAAAACGACATCGCGATGATTGAATTCGCGGGCGTTGGCGTGGCAATGGATAACGCCATTCCTTCGGTGAAAGAGGTGGCTGATTTCGTCACCAGATCTAACCTGGAAGACGGCGTTGCCTACGCGATCGAGAAGTTTGTGCTGCAGTAACGCTTATTTACAATCATCAGCCCCGGTTATCAACCGGGGCTTTTTTTTGCCCTGTATTTATCAAATTGTTCTTTTTGTGATCTTGATTGTAGTACAACATTAAATGATTGTACTACATTGTCACCACGGCAAAGACGAATGGCCTCACGTTTGTACTGCAAAAGTGGGGCGAAATTCAGCGGTCGCGGTAAAGTAGTGATGGACATACAGAGCACAAGGACTCTCCATGACTCTCAATAAAACCGATCGCATCGTTATTACGCTGGGCACCCAGATTGTGGGCGGTAAATACGTTCCCGGTTCGCCGCTCCCTGCAGAGGCTGAACTGTGCGAGGAGTTTGAAACCTCGCGCAACATCATCCGGGAAGTGTTCCGCTCGCTGATGGCGAAGCGGCTGATTGAAATGAAGCGCTATCGCGGCGCGTTTGTTGCTCCGCGCAACCAGTGGAACTACCTCGATACCGACGTGCTGCAGTGGGTGCTGGAAAACGACTACGACCCGCGGCTTATCGGCGCGATGAGTGAAGTTCGAAACCTGGTGGAGCCGGCAATTGCGCGCTGGGCGGCGGAACGCGCGACCTCCGGTGATTTGGCCCAGATTGAATCGGCTTTAAACGACATGATCGCCAATAACCAGAACCGGGAGGCGTTCAACGAGGCGGACATTCGCTACCACGAAGCGGTGCTGCAGTCGGTGCATAACCCGGTATTACAGCAGCTTAGCGTGGCGATCAGCTCGCTACAGCGAGCGGTATTTGAACGTACCTGGATGGGTGATGAGGCCAACATGCCAAAAACGCTCCAGGAACATAAAGCGCTGTTCGATGCGATACGGCATCAGGACGGCGATGCGGCAGAGCAGGCGGCACTTACCATGATTGCCAGCTCGACACGAAGGCTGAAGGAAATCACATGACATCTCGCTACATCGCAATTGACTGGGGATCGACCAATCTGCGCGCCTGGCTTTATCAGGGCGAGCAGTGCCTGGAGAGCAGGCAATCAGAAGCAGGCGTGACGCGCCTGAACGGTAAATCCCCCGAGGCGGTGTTAGCAGAGGTCACACAAAACTGGCGCGACAGCGCCACGCCGGTGGTAATGGCGGGAATGGTGGGCAGTAACGTAGGCTGGAAAATTGCACCTTATCTGCCGGTTCCCGTCCATTTCTCCGCTATTGGCGAGCAGTTAACGTCCGTTGGCGACAATATTTGGATTATTCCCGGTTTGAGCGTCTCTCGCGACGATAACCACAACGTGATGCGCGGGGAAGAGACGCAGCTGCTTGGCGCGCGCGCTCTCTCTCCTTCTTCTGTCTACGTCATGCCCGGCACGCACTGTAAGTGGGTCCAGGCTGACGCTGAGCAAATCCACGATTTTCGCACCGTAATGACCGGCGAGCTGCACCATTTGCTGCTCAACCATTCGCTGGTCGGGGCCGGTTTACCTGAGCAGGAATCCTCGTCAGAGGCGTTTTCCGCCGGGCTTGAACGTGGGATCGCCTCCCCTGATGTGTTGCCGCAGCTTTTTGAGGTTCGCGCCTCGCACGTGCTGGGACTTCTCCCGCGCGAGCAGGTCAGCGAGTTTCTCTCCGGCCTGCTGATTGGCGCAGAGGTCGCCAGCATGCGTGAGTTCATCGCGCACGAGCAGGCCATTACGATTGTCGCAGGCGCATCGCTAATGTCGCGCTACGAACAGGCATTTCGCGCCGTTGGGCGTGATGTTTCGACGGTATCCGGCGACACGGTATTTCAGGCAGGAATAAGGAGCATCGCTCATGCAGTGGCAAACTGATCTTCCCCTTATCGCGATTTTGCGCGGCATCACGCCCGATGAGGCGTTAGACCACGTCGGCGCGGTTATCGACGCCGGATTCGACGCGGTAGAAATCCCGCTCAACTCGCCCGACTGGGAAAAAAGCATTCCGGCCGTGGTCGAGGTTTTCGGCGATAAGGCGCTGATTGGCGCAGGCACCGTGTTACAGCCTGAGCAGGTCGATCGGCTGGCAAAGATGGGCTGCAGGCTTATCGTCACGCCCAATATTCAGCCTGAGGTGATCCGCCGCGCGGTGGGTTACGGCATGACGGTCTGCCCGGGCTGCGCCACCGCCACGGAAGCCTTTACTGCCCTTGATGCGGGCGCGCAGTCGCTCAAAATTTTCCCGTCATCGGCTTTTGGACCGGACTACATCAAGGCGTTGAAAGCGGTATTGCCCGCCAGCGTGCCGGTCTTTGCCGTGGGCGGCGTAACGCCAGAAAACCTGGGCCAGTGGATGAGCGCTGGCTGTGTGGGCGCAGGGTTGGGTAGCGATCTTTATCGTGCTGGACAGTCCGTGGAACGTACCGCACAGCAGGCGGCAGCATTTGTGAAAGCGTATCGAGAGGCAGTGAAATGAAAATAACCAAACTCACCACGTACCGTTTACCCCCGCGCTGGATGTTCCTGAAAATCGAAACCGATGAAGGGGTTGTAGGCTGGGGCGAACCGGTGATTGAAGGGCGCGCGCGCACCGTTGAAGCGGCAGTACACGAGCTGGGCGAATACCTGATTGGTCAGGATCCGGCGCGCATTAACGACCTGTGGCAGGTGATGTACCGCGCGGGATTTTACCGTGGCGGTCCGATCCTGATGAGCGCCATCGCCGGTATCGACCAGGCGCTGTGGGATATCAAGGGCAAAGTGCTGAATGCCCCGGTCTGGCAATTAATGGGCGGCCTGGTGCGTGACAAAATCAAAGCCTACAGCTGGGTGGGCGGCGACCGCCCTGCGGAAGTGATCGACGGCATCACGCAGTTGCGCAATATCGGCTTTGACACCTTCAAGCTCAACGGCTGCGAAGAGATGGGCGTTATCGACAATTCGCGTGCGGTAGACCGGGCGGTCAATACCGTGGCGCAAATTCGTGAAGCCTTCGGCAACGAGATTGAGTTTGGCCTGGATTTCCACGGCCGCGTCAGCGCGCCGATGGCCAAAGTGCTGATTAAAGAGCTTGAGCCGTATCGTCCGCTGTTTATCGAAGAGCCGGTGCTGGCCGAGCAGGCGGAGTACTATCCGAAGTTAGCTGAACAGACCCACATTCCTATCGCGGCGGGTGAACGTATGTTCTCGCGCTTCGAGTTTAAACGCGTACTTGAAGCGGGCGGCATAGCGATCCTACAGCCGGACCTTTCTCATGCGGGCGGCATCACCGAATGCTACAAAATTGCCGGGATGGCAGAAGCTTACGATGTGGCGCTGGCGCCGCACTGCCCGCTCGGCCCAATCGCGCTGGCGGCCTGCCTGCACGTCGACTTCGTCTCCCGCAATGCGGTGTTCCAGGAACAGAGCATGGGGATTCACTATAACAAGGGCGCGGAACTGCTCGATTTTGTGAAAAATAAAGAAGACTTCTGCATGGAAGGCGGTTTCTTTAAACCGCTTACGAAGCCGGGCCTTGGCGTGGAAATTGACGAAGCTAAAGTCATTGAGCTGAGTAAGAATGCGCCGGACTGGCGAAACCCGCTGTGGCGTCATGAGGACGGCAGCGTAGCGGAATGGTAATCGCCATCCCGTAGACCCGGTAAGCCTCCGGGCAAAAATCATACATACAAAAATATAACCCTCTGTAAATTACAGGGCATGGTGAGCGGCTTCGCTATGCCCAAAATCTGGAGACAGATTGCGATGGATATTCCAGTTACCGCTACAAAAATCGGGCGTCGCCGCTACCTGACGCTGATGATGATCTTTATTACCGTGGTCATTTGCTATGTCGACCGCGCCAACCTTGCCGTGGCATCGGCCCATATTCAGGAAGAGTTTGGCATCACCAAAGCGGAAATGGGCTACGTCTTCTCGGCGTTTGCCTGGCTGTATACGCTCTGTCAGATCCCCGGCGGCTGGTTTCTTGACCGCGTGGGTTCACGTCTGACCTACTTTATCGCCATATTAGGCTGGTCCGTGGCGACCCTATTCCAGGGCTTCGCCACCGGGCTGATGTCGCTGATTGGCCTGCGTGCCATCACCGGGGTTTTCGAAGCGCCCGCGTTTCCGACCAACAACCGTATGGTGACCAGCTGGTTCCCGGAACACGAGCGCGCGTCCGCCGTTGGTTTTTACACCTCTGGCCAGTTTGTCGGCCTGGCGTTTCTGACGCCGCTGCTGATCTGGATCCAGGAGCTGCTGAGCTGGCACTGGGTGTTCATCGTCACCGGCGGGATTGGCATTATCTGGTCGCTCATCTGGTTCAAGGTCTACCAGCCGCCGCGTCTGACCAAAAGTATCACCAGGGCCGAGCTGGACTACATCCGCGACGGTGGCGGTCTGGTGGATGGTGATGCGCCGGTGAAAAAAGAGGCGCGCCAGCCGCTGACCAAAGCGGACTGGAAGCTGGTCTTCCACCGTAAGCTGGTGGGCGTTTATCTGGGTCAGTTCGCGGTTACTTCTACGCTGTGGTTCTTCCTCACCTGGTTCCCGAACTACCTGACCCAGGAAAAGGGGATCGCGGCGCTGAAGGCGGGCTTTATGACCACCGTGCCGTTCCTCGCCGCATTTTTCGGCGTGCTGCTCTCCGGCTGGCTGGCCGATAAGCTGGTGAAAAAAGGATACTCACTGGGCGTGGCGCGTAAAACGCCGATTATCTGCGGCTTGCTGATCTCAACCTGCATCATGGGTGCCAACTACACCAACGATCCGGTGTGGATTATGGCCCTGATGGCGGTGGCGTTCTTTGGTAACGGTTTCGCCTCTATCACCTGGTCGCTGGTGTCGTCCCTTGCGCCGATGCGGCTGATTGGCCTGACCGGCGGTGTGTTCAACTTTGTCGGCGGACTGGGCGGGATCACCGTACCGCTGGTCATCGGCTACCTGGCGCAGGACTACGGCTTCGGCCCGGCGCTGGTCTACATCTCTGCCGTGGCGCTGATCGGGGCACTCTCCTACATCCTGCTGGTGGGCGATGTGAAACGAGTAGGCTAATCCCTGCGGATGTTTTACCCTGATGCACTCACCGTGCATCAGGGTATCCTCATGAAACAAATCACCTTCGCTTCCCGCAACCACCAGCTGACCAACATCAATACCTGGACGCCGGATAGCCAGTGGCTGGTCTACGACGTGCGCCCGTCAGGCGCGTCATTTACCGGCGAAACCATTGAGCAGGTCAACGTCGTTACGGGTGAGGTGGAGGTGGTCTATCGCGCCACTGACGGCGCGCATGTCGGCGTGGTGACCGTTCATCCGGCACAGGACAAATACGTCTTTATCCACGGTCCGAAAAACCCGGATGCTGGCTGGCACTACGATTTTCATCATCGTCAGGGTGTGATTGTGCATCACGGTCAGGTGAGCAACCTGGACGCGATGGATATCACCGCACCTTATACCGCAGGCGCGCTGCGCGGCGGCAGCCACGTGCACGTCTTCAGCCCGAACGGGCAGTTCGTCAGCTTCACCTATAATGACCATGTTTTACATGAGCGCGATCCGAAGCTCGATTTACGCAACGTCGGCGTGGCGGCACCGTTTGGCCCGGTGAACCCGCAGGGGAATCATCCACGTGAATATTCAGGCACGTTCTGGAGCGTGCTGGTCAGCCGCACAACACCCAACCCGCAGCCGGGCAGCGATGAAATCAACCGCGCCTACGAAGAGGGCTGGGTGGGCAACAACAGGCTGGCGTTTATCGGCGACACCCTCTCCGCGCAGGGCGAAAAAGTGCCTGAACTGTTTATTGTTAACCTGCCAGAAGGCGAGCAGGGCTGGAAACAAGCGGGCGATGCGCCGCTGCAGGGCACCCCAGACACCCTGCCAGCGCCGCCTGCCGGGGTGAAGCAGCGTCGTCTGACCTTTACCCACCAGAGGGCTTACCCGGGTCTGGTGAACGTGCCGCGTCACTGGGTGCGCAGTAACCCCCAGGGGACGCAGATCGCGTTTCTGATGCGGGATGATAACGGCATTGTGCAGCTGTGGCTGATCTCTCCTGAGGGCGGCGAGCCGCGCCAGTTGACGCGCACCGGGAGCGGTATTCAGTCTGCGTTTAACTGGCACCCTTCCGGGAACATGCTGGGATTTGTGCTTGAAAACCGAATCGCCTGCTGTGACGCGAAGACTGGAGAAGTGACGTTTTTGACGTCCGATCACGGCAATCCGCCGTCTGCTGATGCGGTCGTGTTTTCCCCGGACGGGCGATTTATTGCGTGGATGCAAGAGACGGGCGGTTTCCGTCAGCTTTGGGTAACGGAAACCGCGCAGGACTAGCGCGGCGGCATCTCAGCGGGCGGGATAACGGCGTTTGTCGCCAGATTTTCCTGCTCGCTTTTCTCTACCCGTGAGCGCACGGAATCGTCCTTACGGAATACATCCCACGGCAGCAGAAGCGTATCCGCCACTGCTGTAAAGGGCATATCCAGGATAACCAGGGATTTGGTGCCCCAGTTCGTATCGTCATCGGAGATCATCGCCGCGCTGGCGCGCGTCCCCGGATATGTTCCTTCTTTACCGCCGGTGTGAGACATCACGCTCGAACACCCGCAAAGTAAAACCACCCCGCTGAACGTCGTCAGCTTTATCAGAACATTTTTCATCATCACTCAGTCATCGTTAATGGCACTGCATAGACCTGCAACTCAGGGTTATAGCGAGCCTTATCCGAAATGAATAGCCCGATAACCCCGCACTGTGGCAGCCATCGCAATTTAACTCTTTGTGCTGTTGTCCCAGAGTCTATGCGACAACCAGCAAAGTGCAAAAAAATCTCGCCTAAATAGTCTTGAAAAGCCCGGTTCCAGACCCATTTTAAGAATGTGACCCGATAACGAACACGCCTGATGGGTGCTCGGGGGCGCAAAGGCCTGTCCATGGTGGAAGGCTACAATTTCTCGCTGATTTCAGGAGCCTTATCTATGCGTAACTTCGATCTTTCTCCGCTATACCGTTCTGCAATTGGTTTTGACCGCCTGTTTAACCATTTAGAAAATAACCAAAGCCAGAGCAACGGCTACCCTCCATACAATGTTGAGCTGGTTGACGAAAACCACTACCGCATCGCCATTGCCGTCGCCGGTTTTGCAGAAAACGAGCTGGAAATCACCGCGCAGGACAACCTGCTGGTGGTGAAAGGTTCCCATACGGCCGAGCAGAAAGAACGTACCTACCTTTACCAGGGCATCGCCGAGCGCAACTTTGAACGCAAGTTCCAGTTAGCCGAGAACATTCACGTTAAAGGCGCGAACCTGGTTAACGGCCTGCTGTTTATCGAACTGGAACGCGTGATTCCGGAAGAGAAAAAACCGCGCCGTATCGAAATTAACTAATTACGCGGGTCGCGCGAGCGACCCACCCGGACTTGCTTGCCGTAACGGGAGCATATGCGAATCCATCAGGATTTGCAGGAACAACTGTGCACAAAATTAAACTGTGCCGAACTCGCTTCTCAGAAGGAGATTTAGTATGCGTAACTACGATTTATCCCCCCTGCTGCGTCAGTGGATTGGTTTTGACAAACTGGCTAATGCCCTGCAAAGCACCACCGAGCAACAGACATTTCCGCCGTACAACATTGAAAAAAGCGACGATAACCACTATCGCATCACCCTTGCGCTGGCCGGGTTCCGCCAGGAAGATCTGGATATCCAGCTTGAAGGCGCGCGCCTGACCGTGAAGGGTACGCCGGAAAAACAAGAAACCGAAACCCGGTGGCTGCACCAGGGTCTGGTTAATCAGCCGTTTAGCCTGAGCTTTACCCTGGCAGACCATATGGAAGTGTCCGGTGCGACGTTTACCAACGGGCTGCTGCATATCGATCTTATCCGTAACGTGCCGGAAGCCATCGCGCCGCAGCGTATCGCCATTAGCGAGCGGCCGGCGTTGAACAGCTAATCCGCTTTACTCACAGACTGCACAAAGCCCTGCCCCGGCAGGGCTTTTTTGTGCGCCATCGCCCATACAACCGCATCCGGCTCTGAGAAAATCCTTGTTATAACTAAGGTTATGCCAAGGATATGGATCATGAGTGATATCGCGTTAACCGTCAGCGTGTTGGCCCTGGCCGCGGTTGTAGGGCTATGGATTGGCAATATCAAAATCCGTGGCGTCGGGTTTGGGATTGGCGGGGTGCTGTTTGGCGGCATTTTTGTCGGGCATTTTGCTGACAAGCTCGGGCTGGTTCTCAGCGCCGATATGCTCCACTTTATTCAGGAGTTCGGCCTGATCCTCTTCGTCTACACCATCGGGATTCAGGTAGGGCCGGGCTTTTTCGCTTCCCTGCGCGTCTCCGGGCTACGGCTCAATCTGTTTGCCCTCGGCATTGTGGTGATAGGCGGGCTGGTCACCGCGATCCTGCACAAAATCTTTGCTATCCCGCTGCCCGTGGTGCTGGGCATTTTTTCCGGGGCGGTTACCAACACGCCAGCGCTCGGAGCCGGGCAGCAAATCCTTCGCGATTTGGGCATTGAACCCGGCATTGTCGACCAAATGGGGATGAGCTACGCCATGGCCTATCCGTTTGGGATTTGCGGCATTCTGCTCTCCATGTGGCTGGTCCGCGTCCTGTTTCGCGTTAACGTCGACAAAGAGGCGAAGGATCACGAAACCACGCTCACCAATGGCCACATGCCGATCAAAACCATCAACATTCGCGTCGATAACCCCAACCTGAACAATATGGCGATTCAGGACGTGCCGATCCTGAACAGCGCCAATATTATCTGCTCCCGCCTTAAGCGCGACGACGTGCTGATGGTGCCTGCGCCCGGCACGATGATCCAGCAGGGTGACCTGCTGCACCTGGTCGGCCAGCCGGGGGATTTGAACAACGCGCGGCTGGTGATTGGTCAGGAAGTGGATACCTCGCTTTCAACCCGCGGCACCGATATTCGCGTGGAGCGTGTTGTGGTGACCAACGAGCACGTTCTGGGCAAGAAAATACGCGATCTGCAGGTAAAAGAGCGCTACGACGTGGTCATCTCCCGCCTCAACCGTGCGGGCGTCGAACTGGTTGCCAGCCCGGAGGCCAGCCTGCAGTTCGGGGATATCCTCAACCTGGTCGGACGCCCGTCGTCCATCGATGCCGTAGCGGACATGGTGGGCAACGCCCAGCAAAAACTGCAGCAGGTGCAGATGCTGCCGGTGTTTATCGGCATCGGGCTTGGCGTGCTGCTCGGCTCTATTCCGCTGTACGTGCCGGGCTTCCCGGTGGCGCTCAAGCTCGGCCTGGCGGGCGGGCCGCTGATTATGGCGCTGATCCTCGGGCGTATCGGCTGTATCGGGAAGCTCTACTGGTTTATGCCGCCGAGCGCTAACCTGGCGCTGCGCGAGTTGGGCATCGTGCTGTTCCTGGCGGTTGTCGGGCTGAAGTCCGGCGGGGATTTTGTCGATACCCTGGTCAAGGGCGAAGGGATGAGCTGGGTCGGCTATGGCATCTTTATCACGGCGATCCCGCTGCTGACGGTGGCAATCCTGGCGCGGATGTTCGCCAAAATGAACTACCTGACGCTTTGCGGCATGCTGGCGGGCTCCATGACCGACCCGCCAGCGCTCGCTTTTGCCAACAACCTGCACGCCACCAGCGGCGCGGCCGCGCTCTCCTATGCCACCGTCTACCCGCTGGTGATGTTCCTGCGCATCATCACCCCGCAGCTACTGGCGGTGCTGTTCTGGGGGATGGGCTAACAGCTCTTCCGGGTGGATGCGCCGCAGATGGTAGTCCACCTGGTAATCGCTGGTATTTCGGAACATCACGGAATAATTGAGGAACTCGCCGCTGTCGCTGTAGGAGAGAGAGGTAATTCGCAGCAGCGGCGTCTGTTCCGGCAGATTCATATAACCGGCCAGCTGTTTATCTGCCAGCACCGGCGTCAGGCTCTCGTAGTTGCCGCTGATGGTGATCCCGCACTCCTTCTCAATGTAATCAAACTTAGACCCCTCAAGATGCGCCAGCGACAGGTTGCGGAACAGCTTCACCGGCATAAAGCTGTCTTCCAGCATCAGCGGCTTTCCGTCCACGTAGCGCACCCGCCGTGAAAAGTAGATCCGCTCATCCACCTGGATCCGCAGCTGGCTGGCGATGGCGGGCGGGGCGGGCATCACTTCGAACTGCAGCACCTTACTCTGCACCTCTTTTCCCTGCTGACGCAGCACCTCCACCAGCCCGGTCAGGTTAGTGGTTTCGTGGTGAACGTCTTTGCGCGAGACAAACGTTCCGCTGCCGTGCCGGCGCTCAACCAGCCCCCAGCTCACCAGCAGATCCAGCGCCTTGCGGATGGTCATGCGCGCCACGCCAAACTCCTGCGCCAGCGCTTTTTCACCAGGCAGCGGGCTGCCGATGTTGTAGTCCGATGAATTCAGCCGCAGCCGCAACCTGTCAGCAATTGATTTGTAGATCACCAGTAGACCTCTCTGCCCTTATCAGGGCGTGGAATGCGTCCTGACATGTCCATATTTACCGCAAGAAGTAGACCTGACTGGTCAAAATAAAACCATGAATGCGATCACGAATCGCAGCGGCACGCCATGTTCGCGCATCAGTAAGTTCTTATGCTCACCTCAGGCCAGCACAAAACCATAAAGGCCTCTACCCCTACAGGTTGTTACGTGAGGATTTAAAAATGCTCAGTCAAATACAACGTTTTGGCGGTGCCATGTTTACCCCGGTGTTGCTGTTTCCGTTTGCCGGGATCGTGGTGGGAATCGCCATCATGCTTCGCAACCCGCTGTTTGTCGGCGAAGCCTTAACCGCCCCCGATCATCTTTTCGCGCAGATCGTTCACATCATTGAAGAGGGCGGCTGGGCGGTGTTTCGCAATATGCCGCTGATTTTTGCCGTCGGCTTACCGATTGGCCTGGCGAAGCAGGCCCAGGGCCGCGCCTGTCTGGCCGTGCTGATTAGCTTCCTGACCTGGAACTACTTCATTAACGCGATGGGCATGACCTGGGGGCCTTTCTTTGGCGTCGACTTCTCCGTCGAACCGACGGCGGGAAGCGGGCTGGCGATGATTGCCGGGATCAAAACACTCGATACCAGCATCATCGGCGCCATCGTGATCTCAGGCATCGTCACCGCCATCCACAACCGCTATTTCGACAAGCCGCTGCCGGTCTTTCTGGGGATTTTCCAGGGCAGCTCGTTTGTCGTTATCCTCGCGTTCTTCGTGATGCTCCCCTGTGCCTGGCTGACGCTGCTGGGCTGGCCGAAAGTGCAGATGGGCATCGAATCCCTGCAGGCGTTCCTGCGCTCTGCCGGTGCGCTGGGCGTGTGGGTGTATACCTTCCTGGAACGCATTCTGATCCCAACTGGCCTGCATCACTTCGTCTACGGTCCGTTCATCTTCGGCCCGGCGGCGGTGGAGGGCGGTATTCAGGTCTACTGGGCGCAGCATCTGCAGGAATTCAGCCAGAGCACCCTGCCGCTGAAGACCCTCTTCCCGGAAGGTGGCTTTGCACTGCACGGCAACTCAAAAGTGTTTGGCTCGGTCGGGATTGCCTTCGCTATCTGGTACACCGCGTCGCCAGAAAATCGCGTCAAGGTGGCGGGCCTGCTGGTTCCGGCCACGCTCACCGCCGTGCTGGTGGGCATTACCGAACCGCTTGAGTTCACCTTCCTGTTTATCTCGCCGCTGCTGTTCGCCGTGCACGCCGTGCTGGCGGCCACCATGGCGACGGTGATGTACGCCTTCGGCGTCGTGGGGAACATGGGCGGCGGCCTGCTGGACCAGTTCCTGCCGCAAAACTGGATCCCGATGTTCCATAACCACGCCTCGACGGTGTTCACCCAGATCGGCATTGGCGTCTGCTTCACCGGCATCTACTTCGTGATCTTCAAAACGCTGATTGAGCGTCTGAACCTGAAAACGCCGGGCCGGGAAGAGAGCGAAATCAAACTCTACAGCAAGGCCGACTATAAGGCGGCGCGCGGGCAAACCACCGCCCCGGCGGCGGCCAGCCAGCAGGTTGGGCAAGCCGCCGGATTCCTGCAGGCGCTCGGCGGTGCAACAAATATCGAAAGCATCAATAACTGCGCCACCCGCCTGCGTATCGCGCTGGTGGATATGGCGAAAACCCAAAGCGACGACGTCTTCAAAGCCCTGGGCGCACACGGCGTAGTGCGACGCGGCAACGGCATTCAGGTGATTGTCGGCCTGCACGTTCCTCAGGTGCGCGACCAGCTGGAATCGCTGATGAAAACTCCTTTAACAAATGAACAAACCACCCTGACAGAGGCTATATCATGAAAAAATTCTCAGTTGTCATTGCAGGCGGCGGCAGCACCTTTACGCCTGGTATCGTCCTGATGCTGTTAGCCAACCGTGACCGTTTCCCGCTGCGCGCCCTGAAGTTCTATGACAACGATGGCGCGCGTCAGGAGACCATCGCCGAAGCGTGCAGAATCATCCTTAAGGAGCAGGCCCCGGAGATTGAATTCAGCTACACCACCGATCCAAAAGCGGCGTTTACCGATGTCGATTTCGTGATGGCGCACATCCGCGTGGGCAAATACCCGATGAGAGAAAAAGATGAAAAAATCCCGCTGCGCCACGGCGTGCTGGGCCAGGAAACCTGCGGACCGGGCGGTATCTCTTACGGCATGCGCTCTATCGGCGGCGTGCTGGAGCTGGTGGATTATATGGAGCAGTACTCCCCGAACGCGTGGATGCTGAACTACTCCAACCCGGCGGCGATTGTCGCAGAAGCCACGCGCCGCCTGCGTCCGAACGCTAAAATCCTCAACATCTGCGATATGCCGATTGGCATTGAAGGGCGCATGGCGCAGATTGTCGGCCTGAAAGACCGCAAAGAGATGCGCGTGCGCTACTACGGACTGAACCACTTCGGCTGGTGGACGTCGATTGAAGACCTGAACGGCAACGATCTGATGCCGAAGCTGCGCGAATACGTGGCGAAAAACGGCTATGTTCCGCCTTCAGAAGATGCACATACCGAAGCGAGCTGGAACGATACCTTTGCCAAAGCTAAAGACGTGCAGGCGCTGGATCCGGACACCATGCCGAACACCTACCTGAAGTATTACCTGTTCCCGGACTACGTGGTCGCGCATTCCAACCCGGAACGGACCCGCGCCAATGAAGTTATGGATCACCGTGAGAAGCATGTGTTTAGCGCCTGTCGGGCGATTATCGAAGCCGGCAACTCCGCCGCCGGTGAGCTGGAAATCGACGAACATGCGTCGTACATCGTCGATCTGGCGACTGCGATTGCCTTTAACACCCAGGAGCGGATGCTGCTGATAGTGCCAAACAACGGTGCCATCCATAATTTTGACGCCGACGCGATGGTGGAGATCCCGTGCCTGGTGGGCCATAACGGACCGGAGCCGCTTGCGGTGGGCGATATTCCGCACTTCCAGAAAGGGCTGATGAGCCAGCAGGTGGCGGTGGAAAAACTGGTGGTGGATGCCTGGGAGCAGCGCTCGTACCAGAAGCTCTGGCAGGCCATTACCCTGTCGAAAACCGTGCCGAGCGCCTCCGTCGCGAAAGCGATTCTGGATGACCTGATCGAGGCCAACAAAGAGTACTGGCCAGAGCTGCATTAATCGTCCTGACCGGCATCGCCCGATGCCGGTCTCCTTGTCCTTGTCGATTTACGCTATGCTGAAGCCTGCCCGTAGCACGACAAGGAATCTCCATGAAAATTTCCCGCCTCGGCGAAGCGCCGGACTACCGCTTCTCTCTGGCTAATGAACGCACGTTTTTAGCGTGGATCCGCACCGCACTGGGCTTTCTGGCCGCAGGTGTCGGCCTTGACCAGCTCGCCCCCGATTTTGCCACGCCGCTGATTCGTGAAGTGCTGGCGCTGCTGCTGTGCCTGTTCGCGGGCGTGCTGGCGATTTACGGCTACCTGCGATGGCTGCGCAATGAGAAGGCGATGCGCCTGAAGCAGGATCTGCCCTATACGCGCGGGTTGCTCATCATCAGCGTGATTCTGCTTGCGGTGGCGGGCGTGGTGATGGGGCTGGTGTTCTATGGCGGATAGCCGCAAAGCGCGACGGGAAGCGGACCCCGGCCTGCAGCCGGAGCGGACGTCGCTGGCCTGGCTGCGCACGCTGCTGGGGTATGGCGCGCTGATTGCCCTGGCGATCAAGCACAACTGGCACCGAACCGGGGTGCCATTCTGGATCTCTATTATTGTGCTGGCGCTGGTAGCCATCATTTTATGGCGCTATACCCGCAGCCGTAACCTGATGGACGTGGCGCAGAACGACTTTGTCCAGCCGAAGGCGGTGAGGGATAAGTTCCTGATCGCCCTGGCCGTGCTGTCTCTGTCTTTACTCTTCGCAGTGACTCACATTCAGCAAATTGTGAGCTTTTAAAGCCCGGTGGCGGCTACGCCTTACCGGGCCTACGATTAATGGCCTTTTGCTAAATACTTCGCCATCTCGTCTTCCGGCACCATGCCGCCACCGGTCGCCCACACCAGGTGGGTAACGCTAGCATCTGAAGGCACGCGCAGCGGCCCGGCCATCCCCGCCAGCGCGGACGGTTCCAGCCGAATGCCTTCCTCCTGCGCCAGCCAGCCGAGCATGTCGTACATGCTCTGATCGGAAAGCGTATAGAACCCGTCAAGCAGGCGCTCCATCGCGCGGCCCACGAAGCCGGACGCACGTCCTACCGCCAGCCCGTCCGCTGCCGTCACGTTATCAATGCCAAGGTCCTGTACGGCAATCTCGTCGTGCAGGCCGGTATAGACGCCCAGAAGCATGCACGGGGAGTGCGTGGGCTCCGCGAAGAAGCAATGGACGTTGTCACCAAAGGCCAGCTTCAGGCCAAACGCCACCCCACCGGGGCCGCCGCCGACGCCGCACGGCAGGTAGACGTACAGGGGGTGCTCGGCATCCACCACGCGGCCCTGTTCGGCAAACTGCGCCTTCAGCCGCTCGCCTGCCACCGCGTAGCCCAGGAACAGGGTGCGGGAGTTTTCATCGTCAATGAAGAAGCAGTTCGGATCGCTTTCCGCCGCTTTGCGTCCCTGCTCCACCGCCACGCCGTAATCCTGCTCATATTCCACGACGATGACGCCGTGGCTGCGCAGTTTGGCTTTTTTCCACTCGCGGGCGTCGGCGGACATATGTACCGTCACCTTAAAGCCGATGCGGGCGCTCATGATGCCGATAGACATCCCCAGGTTGCCGGTTGAGCCTACCGCAATGCTGTACTGGCTGAAGAAGTCCTTAAAGCGCGGCTCCAGCAGGATGCTGTAGTCGTCTTCAACGCTCAGCAACCCGGCGTCCAGCGCCAGTTTTTCCGCGTGGGTCAGCACCTCGTAGATGCCGCCGCGCGCTTTAATCGAGCCGGAGATCGGCAGATGGCTGTCTTTTTTCAGCAGCAGACTGCCGGGAATGGGTTTGCCGGACTCTTTCGCCAGCCGCGCCTGCATTGCCGGAATGGCGACCAGTTCGGATTCAATAATCCCGCCCGTTGCCGCCGTTTCCGGGAAGGCTTTCGCCAGATACGGCGCAAAGCGTTTCAGGCGAGCGTGCGCGTCGTCCACGTCGGCTTTGGTCAGCCCGACATGCGGCAATCCTTCCGCCAGCGTTGTGGTACGCGGGTTAATCCATGTGGTTTCTTTCAGGGCAATCAGATCCTCAACCAGAGGAAACTGTGCGGTTAAAGTGGTGATAGTTGCGTTTTCCATAATACGTCTCTTCGCGCTCAGATAATGAAGGAAAGCAGGAATGTGCCGCCAAGTGCAAGCACCGAGGCGATAAACGTCGCCGTCGTATAGAATTTGAAGGTCTCATTCAGGGTCGCGCCGCAGTATTGCTTCACCAGCCAGAAGAGAGAATCGGTCACGATCGTGCAGCCAATGGCGCCGGAACCGATGGCAATCGTGATGATCTCCGGGCTGACGTTCGGGTAGAGCGGCAGCATCGGCGCGACGATGGCCGTGGCGCCCATCATCGCGACCGTGGCGGAGCCTACGGCGGCATGCAGCACCAGCGCCACCAGCCAGGCGAGCAGGATAGGGTGCATGTGCAGGTTCGAGAGAATTTGCGCCAGCGAGTCCGCCAGTCCGCTGGTTTTCAGGATGGCGTTGAACGCGCCGCCCGCGCCGATAATCAGCAAAATGTTGGCGATAGAGCCAAAGCCGTGCTCCGTATGGGTCAGCATTGCGCCCATGCCCATGTGCTGGCGGATGCCCAGCAGGTAGTAAGCGACAAACACGGCGATAAACATCGCGGTGATCGGGTTGCCGATAAACTCCAGCAGCGTATACAGCGTGCCCTCTTTTGCCATATTCAGCTCGGCAATGGTTTTCACCAGCATCAGGGCAATTGGCAGCAGCACCGTGAACAGGGTAGCGCCCAGCGACGGCAGGGTGTGCTCTTCCCGCACCTTCAGGTCTGAAAATTCCGCCGGAACCGGCTTAAACGGCAGACGGTTGCCCAGCAGTTTCAGGAACAGCGGGCCGCCGACCAGCGAGGCCATCAGGCCCACCAGCAGACCGTAGACAATCACCGTCCCGACGTCCGCCCCTAATTTATTGGTCACAAACAGCGCGGCCGGATGCGGAGGCACCACGCAGTGCACCGCCATCAGCGCGGTACAGAGCGGAATGGCCAGCTTGAGCAGCGACGTGTGGGTCTTTTTGGCGATGGAAAACGCCAGCGGGATCAGCAGTACCACGCCCACTTCCACGAACAACGTAATGCCGCAGATCAGGCCCACCAGCACCATAATCACGTCTGCTGACAGCCAGCGGCAGCGCTGCAGCGTAATGCCAATGCGTTCCGCCGCGCCGGAGACTTCCATCATTTTGCCGAGAATGGTGCCCAGACCAATCACCGCCGCCAGGAAGCCCAGCGTACCGCCAATCCCGCTCTCAATGGCGTTCACCATATCCAGCGGGCTCATCCCCATCATCGCGCCAACGAAAAAGCTCGCCAGCAGTAGCGCGAGGAACGGGTGAAACTTCAGTTTTACGATGGTTAAAACAATCAACACAATGCTGACCAGCAGCGTTGCCACAACCCAGACCTGAGATTCCATATCTCACCTCACCCTTATGTCATCTGTGGGTATTGGACGAAAAAACGGCGGGGGCTGACAAACGATATAAATTGGCGTTCAGGTGAGCCAGATTGGATCAACTGAGTGACTACGCTCTAAAAAGTGCACTTAATTCGTATTAGGTTCACATAAATTCACCCTTGAGCGGTATGCTGAGCGCAGAAACCCCGCGTGAGAATTGTGATGACCGATGCAAATGAAGCCAGAAACCGGCTGTTAAACGGCTGGCAGCTGTCGAAAATGTATACCTTTGAAGTGGCTGCCCGGCATGAGTCCTTCGCCCTGGCGGCGGAGGAGCTGTCGCTCAGCCCCAGCGCGGTGAGCCACCGCATCAACCTGCTGGAAGAGGAGTTGGGTATTCAGCTGTTTGTCCGCTCGCACCGTAAAGTCGAGCTGACGCAGGAGGGAAAGCGCGTTTACTGGACGCTAAAATCGTCCCTCGACATCCTGAATCAGGAGATCCTGGATATCAAAAACCAGGCGCTCTCCGGCACGCTGACGGTCTACTCCCGCCCGTCGATTGCCCAGTGCTGGCTGGTACCCATGCTGGGCGACTTTACCCGCCGCTACCCGTCGATTTCACTCACCATCCTGACCGGCAATGATTACGTCAATATGCAGCGAACCGGCGTCGATCTGGCGCTCTATTTTGACGATACGCCGCCAAACCATCTGTCTCATCACTTCCTGATGGACGAGGAGATTCTGCCCGTCTGCTCACCGCAGTATGCCCGCGAGCATGAGCTGCTGAAAAACCCCGATAATCTCAATCACTGCGCATTACTCCACGATCGTCAGGCCTGGAGTAATGATTCTGGTACGGATGAGTGGCTGAGCTGGGCGCAGCATTTTGGGGTAAATATGCCGTCATCGTCGGGCATTGGCTTTGATCGTTCGGATTTGGCGATTATTGCGGCCATCAACCACGTCGGCATCGCGATGGGGAGAAAGCGGCTGGTGCAAAAACGGCTTGAACGGGGCGAACTGATCGCCCCGTTTGGTGACAAGACCCTGAAATGCCATCAGCACTACTATGTCTCGACGCTTTCTGGCCGTCAGTGGCCGAAAATAGACGCCTTTATCGGCTGGCTGAGAGAACTGGCAGGTTGAAGAATTATTACGCTTTCGCGCTACACCAAATGTGAAAAAGCGTGCTAAATACAGGTAATGCTTTCGATTTATCCAGGGTAAACCGTGCTAAAGCCTCTCATTGCTACCGCGTTACTGATCTCTTCCGGCTGGGCCATTGCCGCTGAGCCGCCGCTGACGGCTGCCCACTATGCGCAGCAGCTGGGCGTCGGGATGGATGTGGACTGGGCGCGCACCGAGCGCGGCATACGCGAGTTCGACCCGCTGGTGGTACGCGATTTTCGCGCAAAAGGCATTACCCACGTGCGCATTCGCGTCGCCGATGAGCCGACGGAAGCGCGGCTGATCCACCTGCGCAAGCTGGTGGAAGCCTGCGAGCAGTATGGCGTGATCCCGATTATCGCTTATCAGGCCGATGAATATAAAAACGACCCCAAAGCCGATAACGAGAAAGAGACGATCAACTGGTGGATTGCCGTGGCGCACTATTTCGGCCAGAGCTATCCGCTGCTGGGTTTTGACCTCATTTATGAGCCAGCCGACAAGCTTAACCACAACCTCGCGTCGTTAAACCGCGTGTATGAAAAAACCATTAAAGCGATCCACGACATCGACCCGCAGCGCATGATTTTCATTGCGCCGCGCCTGCGTGCCGCGCCGGAGGATTTATCCGGCCTGAAGCTGCCTGCGCACAGTCAAAACTACCTGCTGGCGGAGTGGCATATTTTCCCGTGGGGGCCGCTGAAAAATAGCGGTAAATACCCGTGGACGTCCGGCACGGCGGCGGAGAAGGCGGCTATCCGTAACCGCATCAGCACCGCGCTGCGCTGGCAGCAAAAAACCGGGCACGTCAGTTGGGTTGGGGGCTGGGGCGTGGGGGAGTCAAACCACCTCACGCCAACCGCTTCGCAAATGGCCTTCGCCACCTTTATGGCCTGCGAGCTGCAAAAGGCGAAAATCCCGTATGCGCTTAACGCGGATTTCCAGTTTTACGACGGGGAAGAGGGGGCCTGGCGGCCTGCGCCGGAGCCGTTATTGCAGGCGATGATTGCGCCCGTCTGTGAAAAGTCCGGCGAGAAGCCGGGCCATCATGCGGTTAAACCGGCTGCTCGTGATGCGGAACGCGCGACGACAGCGGCAGCCAGCATAGTAAAATCAGCAGCCCCATTAGCGTCATCAGCAGGCCCAAACTAGCCTGCCCGGTCTGCGGCATCATGGCCGAGAGCCAGGCCAGTGCGCCGGAACCGATGTTCTGCAAACCGCCCACCAGCGCGCCCGCCGTGCCGGCGAGGAACGGGAACGGCTCCATCGCGCCGCTGGTGGCGAGCGGGAACAGCATTCCCGCGCCGAAGAAGAACAGCGCCGCCGGAATCAGCAGCGTCCAGACGGTCATCACGCCAAACAGCCCCGGGATCCACATCATCAGACCCGCCAGCAGGCAGCTGATCACGGCCTGCCACATCAGAGTTGAAAAGCGCTTGTTCTGACGCCCGGCAAACCAGGCGCCAAAGAACGCCGCCGGGATTGGCAGAATAAACAGAATGCTCACCACCATGCTGCTCAGGCCAAGACCCGCGCCCAGCAGCACGCCGGAGCAGGCTTCGAACACTGCAATACCCGCCAGGCCGCCGATCAGCATCAGCAGGTAGCAGGTAAACGCGCCATTGCCGAACAGCGTTTTATAGCTTGTGAGAAGCTTCGTGCGCGGCGCGTCTTTTGGACGGGTTTCCGGCATCCAGCGCGCCATGCTGAAGGTGACAATTACGCAGAGCACCAGCAGAAAGGCGTAACAGGCGCGCCAGGACCACATTGTGTCCAGCAGGCCGCCAATCAGCGGAGCGAGAAGCGGGCTGACCAGAATGCCCATATTTAACAGGCTGTTGGCGTGTCGGAGCTGGGTGCCCTGATACATATCGCGCGGTAAGGTTCGCGCCATCACCCCGCCGACACCCGTCCCAACGCCCTGCAGTGCGCTGGCGGCAATCAGTACGGTCAGGCTGTGGGTGGTAATGGCAATCACCGTCGCTGCCATGAAAATGCTCATGCCCACCAGGATCACCGGGCGACGCCCGACGCGGTCGGAGAGCGGGCCGTAGAAGAGCTGTGAAACGCCATAGGTCAGCAGGTAGGCTGCCATCACGCTCTGCACCGCGCCTTCGCGGACGTTCAGTTCCTTTGCCATGTCGGCAATCGCCGGAATGTAGATGGTTTGCGCCATCTGACCGACGGCCACCAGTAACACCAGCATCAACAATAAGTTAACGTTCCGTTGCTTTTTCATGTCGCTGAATACTTTTGCCAAAAGAGATAAATGAAGAATAAGTGACTACGCATTCCCATAAATGCGCGAGGAATCTACCACAGACAGATGACAATTTAAGCATTGTTGCGGTGAATGAAAAAACCGGGAAAGGCAGGATTTGTAAACAAGAACGGCAACTAATGTTGCCAGCGATTTACGCCAGACGCAGCAGAATTGCGCCGACAGCAATACCCAGCGCTGCCGCGATGCGCAGGCCCGCAACCTTCTCTTTTAAAAGGACAAAGGCGATCAGCGCCCCGAAAAGAATCGAGGTTTCACGCAGCGCGGCGACCACCGCCAGCGGCGCCTGCGTCATCGCCCAGAGGGCCAGACCGTAAGAGCCCATGGTCCCCACGCCGCCGAGCAGCCCTTTTTTCCAGTGCAGGCGCAGGTAGCTGGACGCCTCGCGCCGACGCGCCACCATCGCCCAGCCCAGCAGGCAGAAGCCGTTCATAAAGAAGGTCCAGAGCGTGTAGCCCAGCGCGGTGTCCGACAGCCGCACGCCGGTGCCGTCCACCAGCGTATACCCGGCGATAAAACAGGCGTTCAGCAGCGCCAGCCAGATCCCCCTGCGTGACTGCATGCGGCCATTCATCGCCATCGCCAGAATCGACAGGCAAATGACTCCGATACCGGACCAGGCGAGCCAGGAGAGATGGTCGCCGAGCGCCAGCACGCTGATCAGCGCCACCAGCAGCGGGGCGGTGCCGCGCATCAGTGGATAGGTCTGGCTCATGTCCGAGACCTGATAGGTTTTCGCCACCAGCACGGTGTAGACCACCTGTAAGGCGCAGGAGACGATCAAAAACGGCCAGCTTGCCGCAGAAGGCTGTGGTGAGAAGGGCAGTAAAATCAGGGCAATAATCGCGGCTGAGCCGCTAACGCCGATCGCAGAGTAGAGTTTATCCGTTCCGGCTTTAACGATAGCGTTCCAGCTGGCATGCAGCAGTGCGGCGAAAAGCAAAATGCAGAAAACGGTGATGGTCATGGCGTATTGGGTGATGAATTGTCACTCAACTGTAACATTCACATCCTGATGCCGCCAGCCGGTTACACCGCACAAAAAAGGCGGTGCGTCACCCGTGGTTCGTCTGAGACCAGCGTAAAACCGGCTCGATTGTAAAATCCGTACGCGCTGTCCGGCGCGTGAGTATTCAGAAAATCAAACCAGATGCTGGCATCCGCCATCACTACGGTTAAAAGCTGTTTTCCAATGCCCAACCCGCGGCACTTCTCGCTGACGTAGAGATGGCGAATGCGTCCGGCACGCGGCTGCTGGCTGAACGGATCGCGGTTGAGGCCACACACGCCCACCAGCTTGCCGTTAAGAAACGCACCCAGCAGCTTTTCACCCGGCGCGTTAAAGCGGTTCTCACCCCGCAGCCAGTTCTCTTCCAGCCTGCGCAGCATGTTGAAATTCAGCGCGATACTTTCCGCCTTCAGGGCGATATACCCCGGCTCATCCGGTGTGACAGGCTCAATTAACAGACGCGACATAGCATTCCCTCGTTATTAAAGAGGGGCGGGCAACCGCCCCTCTCAGGTGCGACTTGAACCTGAATTACCGAATGTATTTCAGGACAGCATCAAGCAGTTGCAGTACTGCAACAATGAGTTTGAGGATAAGTATCACCATATCCACTACGCTCATACGCGTCTCCTTTTGGTTAAAAGGAGCACGATGCTGGCGTACCTTTCCGCCGCCTGTTGCCAGCACCTGGATTGACGTAACACAGTGTGCTCACTTCAGGGGTTAAGGCACTGACGGCACCACCCGTTTCAGCCAGGACTTCGTTGCGCCGGTAAACTGCGGCCCCCTCGCTCACTGCGAACACCCTCAGTATAGATAAATACTGTATGCATGAACAGTATTTTTTGGACAAAATTTGGAAGGTGATCCATACTCAAAAACGTCAAAATCCGTGCCGGAATTGCGCGTTCGAGTTCTATCGCGTATACTTTTCGCGTTGACGTAACACAGTGTGTTCTGCGGCGACCAACCGCAAAACCCTGATAAAAACCTCGCTCCGGCGGGGTTTTTTGTTTTCTGGTCTGCCCACAAAAATACCGGGATAAGCAGTGGCCTGGTCAGGCTTCTTAAGAAATCAATTTTATGCAGGGGAACCAGGATAGTTTACGAGATGCAGCACCAAATAAGCCATTTAATATAAACAACAGACTCACCAGGATATTAAAATTGCATCGCATATAGACGTAATAAATAATATTTAATCGAACTATTTTTCTCGTGAATGTATTTTTAGGCAATTTCACCGGTTTGAATTACACTGCTTTTTAATGTATATTCTTATAACCACAGGCATGATATGGATATGTTATGCAAGCATCGGATTATTTGAAGATGAAGTTCCAGGGCGACAGACAGTTGGCTATTTATGGACAGCAAGGCGTTGCCGGGACATGGAAAGCATTAAAGGGAATCGGCTCTGATATCTATTCAGGAATGGAGCGTGTAAGCTGGTACTCATCATGCTTAATCCCCAGCTATCACGATGTATGTGATGAGCTTCTCTCAGAAGAAAAGAGAATGTACCTGTCCATTGTGTCTTTTTACCGTTATCGCGATGTAATAGCACAGATGCTCTATCTTTATTTTAAAAGTGTTCTAAATGACTCTAAAAATGGAAATGAACAAAATCGCGCCCGCAAGACGGGTTCACAAGTAACCGGATTTGTTAAAAATATCCCGACAAGCAAAGCAGCGCGTTTAGCAATAGCATGGGGGTTGGCAATATATCTTTCCAAATCTGGCCTGCTCTCAGAAATCGTCGTCGAACGGCTTGCACGTCGCGTACCGAACGTTGTCATGGCATTTCAATTGATTGGCACGGACCAGAAGTGCGCGCTTGCTGCTCGTCGCCTGAAAACATTGGACCCAAAGTATTACGCCACCCTCTATGCCGCACAACTGGAAATGCTCTATTACTTTATTGAACCATTCCTGTCTGAACTGATTAAGAAGGTTCAAATGGGTTTCTACAGGGATTTTGAAGCGATTTATGACGACTTAAGGGACAAGTAGCGTGTTTAAGAGTCTGTTATCAATTCTCTTTACGGATATTTTATTTCCCGTTTATGTTTTTGTATGCGCCTCTTTTTTTCTATGGTTGGTACCTGACCACTGGGTATTACTCACATTTATTGCTATCGGTGTATTTATCCTTGTTCATCCAATAATTTTTGGTCGTTTTGATAAGTACGATTGATTTTTTAAAAAAAGGTATTCTTTATGTCAAATCCGGCTTATTTATTTCTTACAGATGAAAATGGTTCCCCCATGGTTGGCCCCTGCCTTGTGACAGGGCGTGAAGGTGCAATTGAACTCAAATCATTCACTCATAATGTCAACATTCCAGTCGACGGGAATACCGGGAAATTGACGGGCACGCGCATACACATGCCCATCATGTTCCAGAAAGAATTTGATCGTGTAACCCCGCTTCTCTTTCGCGCGCTGAGTACGGGAAGAACACTCCAGTCAGCCACCATTAAGATGTATCAGATTAATGAGGCGGGTTTAGAACAGGAATATTTTAATATCCTCCTGGAGAATGTGAAAATAACTTCAATCACCCCTGACCTGTATCCCGGCGCAAACACGGGAACACACCTTGAAACGGTTCTCATACGCTATGAGAAAATCACCTGGAAGCATTGCGACGGCAATGTCATCTATAGTGACTCCTGGAATGAGCGAGCAACGTACTGAAACGTGATCCCTGACGCATTTTTGCGCAGATGAAAATATTTCCATTGTCACGCCCGAAAACCTGTGTTTGTATAAATTCAATCAATGATTCCAAACACAGGTCCCCAATGACTTCATCCATCTTCACTTCGACCCTACTAAAAACTGCGCAACCAGCCGCAGTGGTCGTCGTGCGTGTGGTGGTGGTCGTCGGCAATGCGCCGTAGGGACTGGATCAACACACGAATCCAAAACCCCGCCGGCGCAAACCGGGCGGGGTTTTTCGTTTAGGACCCTCCCCGGAAAGTCGGCCCAGAAGAAAAGGACTGGAGCATGGCAAGTTCGGGCACAACATCCACAAAGACGCGTTTTACAGGCGCGCAGCTGATTGTTCATTTACTGGAACGACAGGGCATCACCACGGTTGCGGGTATCCCGGGTGGAACCGTGCTGCCGCTGTACGATGCGTTGAGCCAAAGCACGCAGATCCGCCACGTGCTGGCGCGTCACGAGCAGGGGGCAGGATTTATCGCTCAGGGCATGGCGCGTACGCAGGGAAAACCGGCGGTCTGTATGGCCTGCAGCGGCCCCGGCGCAACCAACCTGGTGACCGCCATCGCCGACGCGCGCCTCGACTCCATTCCGCTGATCTGCATTACCGGCCAGGTGCCGTCCTCGATGATCGGCACCGATGCGTTCCAGGAAGTGGACACCTACGGCATCTCTATCCCCATCACCAAACATAACTATTTAGTTCGCGATATCAGCGAGCTGCCTCAGGTTATCAGCGATGCATTCCGCATCGCCCAGTCTGGCCGCCCGGGCCCGGTGTGGATAGACATTCCTAAGGATGTCCAGACCGCAGAGATCGAGATCGACATCCTGCCGGAGCCGGGCGAGCGCGCCCCCGCGCCGGAATTCAGCGCTGAAAGCGTGCGCGACGCCGCCGCCATGATTAATGCAGCGAAACGCCCGGTGCTCTATCTGGGCGGCGGGGCGATTAACGCTGCGGGTGAAATCCGCCAGTTTGCGGAAAAGGCCAACTTGCCGACCACCATGACCCTGATGGCGCTGGGTATGCTGCCTAAAGCGCATCCGTTGTCATTAGGTATGCTGGGCATGCACGGTGCGCGCAGCACCAACTACATCCTGCAAGAAGCGGATTTGCTGATTGTTATGGGGGCGCGTTTTGATGACCGGGCGATTGGCAAAACCGAGGAGTTCTGCCCGAACGCCAAAATCATTCACGTGGATATCGACCGCGCCGAGCTGGGTAAAATCAAACAGCCGCACGTGGCGATTCAGGGCGACGTGGCCGAAGTGCTGGCGCAGCTGATCCCGCAGACGGACGCAACTGACCGGGCCGACTGGCGTCAGCTGGTGGCCGATCTGCAGCGCGAGTTTCCGGGCGCTATCCCAGCTGAGGGCGACCCGCTGAGCCACTACGGGCTGATCAACGCCGTGGCCGCCTGCGTGGACGACAGCGCGATTATCACCACCGACGTGGGCCAGCACCAGATGTGGACCGCGCAGGCGTATCCGCTGAACCGTCCGCGCCAGTGGCTGACCTCCGGCGGCCTCGGCACCATGGGCTTCGGCCTGCCGGCGGCAGTAGGCGCGGCGCTCGCCAACCCGGACCGCAAGGTTATCTGCTTCTCCGGCGACGGCAGCCTGATGATGAACATTCAGGAGATGGCGACCGCGGCCGAAAACCAGTTAGACGTGAAAATCATCCTGATGAACAATGAGGCGCTGGGCCTGGTACACCAGCAGCAGAGCCTGTTCTACAAGCAGGGCGTGTTTGCGGCGACCTATCCGGGGATGATTAATTTTATGCAGATTGCCGCCGGCTTTGGCCTGCACACCTGCGATTTGAACGCGGAAGAAGACGCCCACGCGGCGCTGCAGGCGGCGATTTCTCGTCCCGGCCCGGCGCTGATCCACGTGCGTATCGACCCTGAACAAAAAGTGTATCCGATGGTGCCGCCGGGTGCGGCAAATACTGAGATGGTGGGGGAATAAACCATGCAGAAACAACATGATAACGTCATTCTGGAACTCACCGTCCGCAACCACCCTGGCGTTATGACCCACGTCTGCGGGCTGTTTGCCCGCCGGGCGTTTAACGTGGAAGGCATTCTCTGCCTGCCGATTCAGGGCAGCGAGCACAGCCGCATCTGGCTACTGGTCAACGACGATCAGCGTCTGGAGCAGATGATGGCGCAGATCGACAAGCTGGAAGACGTCACCAAAGTGGCGCGCAACCAGTCCGATCCCACCATGTTTAACAAAATTGCGGTGTTTTTCGAGTAAATCGCTTAAGGTAAGCGTCTTTCGCTCTTGTAGGCCGGATAAGCGCAGCGTCATCCGGCTTTTTCAGATCGCAGGAACACACATGACCACCATCGCTCTCATCGACGACCACCTTATCGTCCGCTCCGGCTTTGCCCAGCTTCTTAACCTCGAACCGGATTTTCAGGTCGTGGCCGAGTTTGGCTCCGGTCACGAGGCGCTGGCGGGCCTGCCGGGGCGCGGGGTGCAGGTCTGTATCTGTGACATCTCGATGCCGGATCTCTCCGGACTGGAGCTGTTGAGCCAGCTGCCGAAAGGGATGGCGACGATCATGCTCTCGGTTCATGACAGCCCGGCGCTGGTCGAGCAGGCGCTCAACGCGGGGGCGCGCGGCTTCCTCTCCAAACGCTGTAGTCCGGACGAGCTGATCGCCGCCGTGCGCACCGTCTCCACCGGCGGCTGCTACCTGACGCCGGATATCGCCATCAAGCTGGCGGCCGGACGTCAGGATCCGCTCACCAGACGCGAGCGCCAGGTGGCGGAGAAGCTTGCCCAGGGCATGTCGGTGAAAGAGATTGCCGCCGAGCTGGATCTGTCGCCGAAAACCGTGCACGTCCACCGCGCCAACCTGATGGAAAAACTCAACGTCAGCAACGACGTCGAGCTGGCGCGCCGCATGTTCGACAGCTGGCAATGAGTCCCGTGTTTTCGCGGCTGATCGCCGTCGTCGCCAGCTTTTTTATCTTCTCCGCCGCCTGGTTTTGCCTGTGGAGCATCAGCCTGCACCTGGTGGAGCGCCCGGAGCTGGCGGTGCTGCTGTTTCCCTTCGGCCTGCGTCTGGGCTTAATGCTCCAGTGTCCGCGCGCCTACTGGCCCGTTTTGCTCGGTGCTGAATGGCTGATGCTGGTCTGGCTGGCGCAGGAAGTGGCGCTCGCGCAACTGCCTTTATTGATGACCGGAAGCCTGCTCACGCTTCTCCCCGTTGCCCTGATTTCCCGCTACCGCCACCAGCGCGACTGGCGCACGCTGCTGCGTCAGGGGGCGGCGCTGATTGCCGCCGCGCTGTTACAGTCCCTGCCGTGGATCGGCGAGAAGGAGATGCTTAACGCCCTGCTTCTGACCCTGACCGGCGGTCTGACCCTCGCGCCGACCTGTCTGGTTTTCTGGCACTACCTCACAAGCACCGTCTGGCAGCCGCTCGGCCCCGCGCTGGTCTCCCAACCGGTGAACTGGCGCGCCCGGCACCTCATCTGGTATTTGCTGCTGTTTATGGTGAGCCTGTGGCTGCAGCTTGGTCTGCCCGCCGAGCTTTCGCGCTTCACGCCGTTTTGCCTGGCGCTGCCGATCATCGCTCTGGCCTGGCACTACGGCTGGCAGGGGGCGCTGATCGCCACGCTGATGAACGCCATCGCGCTGATCGCCAGCCAGACCTGGCACGATCATCCGGTGGATCTGCTGCTCTCGCTGCTGGCCCAGAGCCTGACCGGATTGCTGCTCGGCGCGGGCATTCAGCGCCTGCGCGAGCTGAACCAGTCCCTGCAAGCCGAGCTGGCGCGCAACCGTCGTCTGGCGGAGCGTCTGCTGGAGACCGAGGAGAGCGTGCGTCAGGAGGTGGCTCGCGAGCTGCACGACGATATCGGCCAGACCATTACCGCCATCCGCACGCAGGCGGGCATTGTTCAGCGCCTGGCGGCGGATAACGCGGGCGTGAAGCAGGGCGGGGCGCATATCGAACAGCTTTCGCTGGGTGTCTATGACGCCGTTCGCCGCTTGCTGGGACGGCTACGTCCGCGCCAGCTTGATGACCTGTCGCTGGAGCAGGCGATACGCTCCCTGATGCGCGAGATGGAGCTGGAAAGCCGCGGCATTGTCAGCCATCTCGACTGGCGCATTGATGAATCATTGCTCAGCGAAGGCCAGCGCGTGACGCTGTTCCGCGTCTGTCAGGAGGGGCTGAACAACATCGTTAAACATGCCAATGCCAGCGCGGTGACGATCCAGGGCTGGCAGCAGGACGAGCGCCTGATGCTGGTGATTGAAGACGACGGCTGCGGCCTGCCGCCGGGCTCCGGCCAGCAGGGCTTTGGCCTGGCGGGCATGCGCGAGCGCGTCAAGGCGCTGGGCGGCACGCTGACCCTCTCCTGCACCCACGGGACGCGCGTCAGCGTCAGTTTGCCGTTAAGGACGTACCATGTTTAAAACCCCAACCAGCGCGGCTCCGTTGCGCGACAAGGCGGAAATCGACGCCCGCTACCGCTACTGGCGTCGCCATATCCTGATCACCATCTGGCTCGGCTACGCGCTGTTCTACTTCACCCGTAAAAGCTTCAACGCCGCCGCGCCGGAAATCCTCGCCAGCGGCGTGATGACGCGCACCGATATCGGCCTGCTGGCGACGCTGTTTTACATCACATACGGGCTGTCGAAGTTCTTCTCCGGCATCGTCAGTGACCGCTCCAACGCGCGCTATTTCATGGGCGTTGGGCTGATCGCCACCGGCGTGGTGAACATCCTGTTTGGCTTTTCCACCTCGCTGTGGGCCTTCGCCCTGCTGTGGGCGCTGAACGCCTTTTTCCAGGGCTGGGGTGCGCCGGTCTGCGCCCGCCTGCTCACCGCCTGGTACTCGCGCAACGAGCGCGGCGGATGGTGGGCAATCTGGAACACCGCGCATAACGTCGGCGGGGCACTGATCCCGATGGTGGTGGGGGCTGCCGCGCTGCACTACGGCTGGCGCACGGGGATGATGATTGCCGGTGCCCTCGCGATTGTCGCCGGGCTGTTCCTCTGCTGGCGCCTGCGCGACAGGCCGCAAACCGTCGGCCTACCGGCGGTGGGCGACTGGCGGCACGACGAGATGGAGATCGCCCAGCAGCAGGAGGGCGCCGGGCTGTCCCGCCAGGAAATCCTCACCAAATACGTGCTGAAAAATCCGTACATCTGGCTGCTGTCCCTCTGCTACGTGCTGGTCTACGTGGTGCGCGCGGCGATCAACGACTGGGGTAACCTGTACATGTCCGAGACGCTCGGCGTGGACCTGGTGACCGCTAACTCTGCGGTGACGATGTTTGAGCTGGGCGGGTTTATCGGCGCGCTGGTGGCGGGCTGGGGCTCGGACAAGCTGTTCAACGGCAACCGCGGCCCGATGAATCTGATTTTTGCCGCCGGGATTTTACTCTCCGTCGGCTCGCTGTGGCTGATGCCGTTCGCCAGCTACGTGATGCAGGCGGCGTGCTTCTTCACCATCGGCTTTTTTGTCTTTGGCCCGCAGATGCTGATCGGCATGGCGGCGGCGGAGTGCTCGCACAAGGAGGCGGCAGGCGCGGCAACGGGCTTTGTCGGGCTGTTTGCCTACCTCGGCGCGTCGCTCTCCGGCTGGCCGCTGGCGCGGGTCATCGACGTCTGGCACTGGAGCGGGTTCTTCGCGGCGATCGCCATCGCGGCGGGCATCTCGGCCTTGCTGCTGCTGCCGTTTTTGCACGCCCAGGCGCCGCGCGAAGCGTGACGTGCCTCACCTTTTGTTGCCGAATGGCGCAAAACTAGGAAATTTTCCCGGTTTCACCTGGACGCTGTCTCAGGCATCTCTCCCGGCTGATTTTTACAATGCTGCAAAAATCAGCTCAGGAGTAAACCAACCATGCTGGCCTTCTTAAACCAGGTGCGCAAGCCGACCCTGGATCTGCCGCTCGACGTGCGGCGCAAGATGTGGTTCAAACCGTTCATGCAGTCTTATCTGGTGGTCTTCATCGGCTACCTGACCATGTACCTGATCCGCAAAAACTTTAACATCGCGCAGAACGACATGATCTCCACCTACGGGCTGAGCATGACGCAGCTGGGGATGATTGGCCTGGGCTTCTCCATCACCTACGGGGTGGGGAAAACGGTTGTGTCCTACTACGCGGACGGTAAAAACACCAAGCAGTTCCTGCCGTTTATGCTGATCCTCTCCGCCATCTGTATGCTCGGCTTCAGCGCCAGCATGGGCGCGGGCTCCGTCAGCCTGTTCCTGATGATTGCCTTCTACGCCCTGAGCGGTTTCTTCCAGAGCACCGGCGGGTCGTGCAGCTACTCCACCATCACCAAATGGACGCCGCGCCGCAAGCGGGGTTCGTACCTCGGCATGTGGAACATCTCCCACAACCTCGGCGGGGCGGGTGCGGCAGGCGTGGCGCTGTTTGGCGCAAACTACCTGTTCGACGGCCACGTGATCGGCATGTTTATCTTCCCGTCGATTATCGCCCTGATTGTCGGCTTTATCGGCCTGCGCTTCGGCAGCGACTCCCCGGAATCCTACGGCCTCGGCAAAGCGGAAGAGCTGTTCGGGGAGGAGATCAGCGAAGAGGACAAAGAGACCGAAGAGAATGAGATGACCAAATGGCAGATCTTTGTTGAGTACGTGCTGAAAAACAAAGTGATCTGGCTGCTCTGCTTCTCAAACATCTTCCTCTACGTGGTGCGCATCGGTATCGACCAGTGGTCAACCGTGTATGCTTTCCAGGAGCTGAAGCTTTCTAAAGAGGTGGCGATTCAGGGCTTCACCCTGTTCGAAGTGGGCGCGCTGGTCGGCACGCTGCTGTGGGGCTGGCTCTCCGACCTCGCCAACGGCCGTCGCGCGCTGGTGGCCTGCATCGCGCTGGCGCTGATTATCGCCACCCTCGGCATCTACCAGCACGCCAGCAACCAGTACGTGTACCTCGCCTCCCTGTTCGCGCTCGGCTTCCTGGTGTTTGGTCCGCAGCTGCTGATCGGCGTGGCGGCAGTGGGCTTCGTACCGAAAAAAGCGATCGGCGCCGCCGATGGGATTAAAGGCACCTTCGCCTATCTGATCGGCGACAGCTTTGCCAAGCTGGGTCTGGGGATGATCGCCGACGGCACGCCAATCTTCGGCCTCACCGGCTGGGCGGGCACCTTCGCGGCGCTGGATGCGGCAGCGATCGGCTGTATCGTCCTGATGGCGATGGTGGCGGTGCTGGAAGAACGTAAAATTCGCCGTGAAAATCGTGCGCAGAAATTAAAAACAGCCTGAGTGTGCAGGTAACTTCTTTGCCCGGTGTGTGATGCCGGGCTTTTTTTATTTGCTCGTCCTACCTTTACCCCGCTTTACACACCCACTCCTCTCCATGCTCTACAGTGTTTTTTGCTGCCGCCTTTCGTGCAGCCTTAGCCCCTTTTGCTAACGGAGAGCTTGCATGTTAATCCGACGATTGTCCTGCCTGGCGCTGCTGATGGCGCTGGCGTCCCCCGCAATGGCCGCGGATGCCCCCACCTACGGCGAGAAGCTGGAAGGTTTCGACTACGGCTGGCAGGTAAAACACTTTACCTTTACCTCGCAAAACCAGTCTCTGGATATGGCTTACCTGGACGTGAAGCCGGAAAAACCCAACGGACGTACCGTGGTGCTGATGCACGGCAAAAACTTTTGCGCCGGCACCTGGGACGGCACAATCCGTGCGCTGTCGGCCAGCGGGTATCGCGTGATCGCACCCGACCAGATCGGCTTCTGTAAATCCACCAAGCCGGACCATTATCAGTACACCTTCCAGCAGCTGGCGGACAATACCCACGCGCTGCTCACATCGCTTGGCGTCGATCGCGCGACGGTTATCGGCCACTCGACCGGCGGCATGCTGGCAACCCGCTACGCGCTAATGTGGCCGCAGCAGGTAGAGCAGCTGGTGATGGTGAACCCGATAGGCCTGGAAGACTGGAAAGCCCGCGGCGTGCCGCATATCACGGTTGACCAGTGGTACCAGCGCGAGCTGAAGGTCAGCGCCGACGGCATTCGCCAGTACGAGAAAAACACCTACTACGCCGGGGAGTGGAAGCCGGAATACGAGCGCTGGGTGACCATGCTTGCCGGGCTGAACAACGGGCCGGGCAAAGCGCGCGTGGCGTGGAACTCGGCGCTGCTCTACGACATGATCTACACCCAGCCGGTCATCTATGAATTTAGCGACCTGAAGATGCCGGTATTATTGATGATCGGCACGAAGGACAACACCGCCATCGGGAAAGACCTCGCCCCGCCGGAGGTCCGCAAGACGCTCGGGAACTATGCGGTGCTGGGGAAAGAGACGGCGAAGCGTATCCCGCACGCGACGCTGGTGGAGTTTAACGACATGGGCCACGCGCCGCAGATGCAGGATCCCGCACGCTTTCACGAGGCGCTGTTGAAGGGGCTTCAGGCGCGCTGACGGGTCTCCAGCAACAGCCCGCGCAGCCACGCCTGCGCGGGATTGCTTTCATCGCATTTATCCAGCTTTTTTCGGTTCACTATTCTGGCCGTACCCGCTGTCGACACGCTGCGTTTCCCGCTATGATGAGCGGCTAGTCTAAGGAGAACGCATGGTCTGGATAATGCTGGCAACGCTTGCCGTGGTGTTTGTGGTGGGATTTCGTGTCCTGACCTCAGACTCCCGCCGCGCCATCAAACGTTTAAGCGAACGGCTGGGGATTACCCCGATGCCGATCGAGTCGATGATTGACCAGTTCGGTAAAACACCGGGCAATGAATTTATCCGCTACCTTGAGCGGCCTGACGAGGCGCATCTGCAAAACGCCGCGCAGGTGCTGCTCATCTGGCAGGTCTGTATTGTCGACGGTAGCGAAGAGAATCTGCATACCTGGCACCGTATGCTGCGTAAAGCCCGCCTTGCTGCACCCATTAACGATGCGCAAATTCGTCTGGCACTTGGCTTTATGCGCGAAATGGAGCCCGATCCGCAGGAGCTGAACGCCTTCCAGCTACGCTATAACCAGCTATTTCTGCCGGAAGAAGGTGTGTTTTATCTGCATTAAGCCTTTTTGCCGCACAAGATATTCTGAGCGTTCAGGATCTCCTCTCTGTTTTCATTGAGGCGGGTTGCGGCATAGATATCAATATTTAATCTCTTTGCCTCATCGTCCGTTAGTTCGCGATAGCATAGCCCCTCCTGATTGAAGGTGCATTTTGACTGAGGCAGCAGCGCAAACCCTTTCCCTCTTGCGATACGGCTTAGCATCACGAGGGAATCATCCGGCTCTTTAATACGCTTCAGCGGCGTTTTCAGCGTGTCAAAGTAGCTTTCGCATTTGTCATAGAATGACGGATTAGCGCTTCTCGAAAACCAAAAAAGTGGAAGATCGCTAATGTCTTCCAGCGAGACTTTCTCTTTCAAACTGGCAGGATGTAAAGAAGGCATTGCGATGAGTAACGGTTCCTGGCAGACCCAGCGGTATTGAACAATGTCTTCATGACCCGTTCCTTTTTCCCCGGTCAGCACCAGATCCAGCATATTTTTAGACAAGCTTTGCAGCAGCTGTGCTGACGTCAGGTCGGGCGTTTCAACGTCATCTCCGGCGTTCATTTTTTGAAGCTGGGTATTTACAGGTTCAATATATTCAAAATTAAGCGTGCGCGTGAGACCGATGCGCAGATTCGTTTCTGAAGAGTGAGGGTCTTCTTTTAAGCTGCTGATGTCTTTGAGTATTTTTTCTGCCTGAACGACCAGCGCTCGGCCTGCTTCAGTGAGGCTAACGTCATGCGTACTGCGACTGAACAACTGACGTTTCAACACCGCTTCAAGGCATTTTATCTGACGCGTCAGAGGCGGTTGAGTCATGCGTAGACGTTCGGCAGCCTTACGAAAGTTCAGTTCATGTGCAACAGCGAGAAAGCATTGTAATTGTTTGATACTGGGCAGGTTATTGCTGATTAAATGTTCTGCTGTAGCCATACGTGGGTCCTAAATGCGAAAAGGTATTTCGTCTTTTTTCCATTTCGATATTACACGCTAAATGCTGGCAGCAAAACCCGTTTTAACAGTAATACAAAAAATATATTACAAATTTAACAATTCCAATAGTTTCCTGTATTGATAAATTTCTATCCGAATCCTCACTTAATCAATACTCGGAGTAATTATGTCGTCTAAATACGTACTGGTATCACGCTTCCCATTAAAAAACACTTTTTCTGAAAAAGAATTTACTTCCTTAAAAAGCAATGAAAACGTTCGCTACTATACCTGTGAAGAAAACGGCGTTAATGAATTGCTGGAATTACGCGCATTCAACGATATTAAAGAAATTGCATGGGTTGAAAGTGAAATGGAATCCATGTTCCATCGTTTCTCTGAAGTTCTTTCTGCCGATATCCGTCGCGAACTGCTTAAGTTTGTTGAATCCCCAATTGATAATAAAAATAGCTTGCCACAATCAAATTATATTCAACTCCGACACGTCGAAGTGCCTGCGCATAACTATCAGCAGTACCGTCAGTGGCGCGATGAAACCATTTTTAATGTTGTAAGAGATAACAAAGATAAGATTGAAAGTTTCGAAGCATTTCATTCACTGATCAGTGGCGTTCCGGGTGTAATGTTTATCTCCTCATTCAACGGTGATAAAGCAGAATATAAAGAAGCATTTACCAATGCGCGTTATCAGGAAATTATTCAACAGGCCGGCGATAACTTTATTACTGGCGGTAATGACGGCCTTTATACTCGTATCTATCGTGCTTGCTGTTGTTGAGGGACAATGAATGAACTGTAAAAAGTTGGTAGTTGTTGGCGATAAATTTAATGAATTTGCCAATGGTAAAGATGTACTGACTATATCTCAGCTAGAATTATTGACTCAAATCCCTGCGAATATCATTGATAAAGAACATGAAATTATTGTTGGGCAGGGCGTGCGCAAGGATTTTGCCGGAAAGGTAATTTCAAACCAGGCAAGAAATGCGATTCATGGTAATAAATTAAAAATGTGCTCTCTGGAAAAACTGGTTAGCGACAAAAAAAATGCTTATTGCCATAAAAGACTGGAACAGAATGTACTTATAGGACCTGCGGAACAAGCTGAGCATAACCACGATCTTTATGCGATGCCGCTGTTAATCGATGAGCGTTGCGAATTGATGGCGGATCATCAGACGGGGCAGCATATTCAGGGAATGCTCCTGGTTGAAGCCAGCCGACAGGCCTTTATCGGTGTCACCGAAGAATTTATTTACCAGCAGGAAAGTGGACGCTATTACGTCATTAATAGCATGGCAATCAATTTCGCCAGTTTCCTGTTCCCTTTACCGGCACTGGTCCACTTTGAATTTCTTGAAAAAGATATTAACGACCGCCGGGGGCGTTTCAAGGCTCAGGTTCGCGTCACTCAGCACCAAACGCTTTGCGCGACAATGGATGTCTCGTTCACCGTTTATCCTTCCGCCCTGATTACAGAGAAAGAGAAATCTCTGGCTGAGGTTGCCATGCAGGCGACCATTGTTGAGCAGCAAGGGGTGACTCAGGGGGTAACGCATGCCTGAATTACGTAGCCAGAAATACCGTCTGGCTGCGACCACGCAGGGGCCGCTTTACCCCCCTGCGGAGGTCATGGACGGGAAGGGTAATTTTGTCGTGGTGGGCATGGTGCCAGGGGATAACGGACTGCAGTGGCGAAGCGTCATTGTCTCTCCGGACAGCCCGCTTCCGGCATTTGGGGAAGTCGCACCCTATAACATTCTGTGCGATCTGGACAAGATGCCTCAGGACGCGTTGAAGGACATCATTCTTCATACTCTTCCTTTACCCATTCCGATGAACAACTATCGGATGGTTTTCGCACCAGAACAGCGGCCGCAGGCCAATAATGAAATAAGGCCTGGCCTGCCACTTCATGAAGGCTATATCGCGGATTATCGCAGCAGCGATGGAAAGCGAGAGATCGAGCCAGTGACCCTCGCTGCCTGGCTCGAGGCAGAGGGCACCTTTGAGGTCACATTGTCCGAAGATAAGAAACGAGCCCGGTTCACGTTTTCGTTCCGGAGCCTTGTTCCGGATAGCGTTTACACCGTGATGAGTCTCAGGGAAAACGATCTAGCCTCGGAGGATCCGAGCAGGCCAGGTCCGCTGGGAATACCCAACGTATTTATAACCGATAGCGAAGGTAATGCCGAATATTGGGCAGAGTTAACCGATCCTTTCCCGGCTCCGGCGAGGAAAGGAAACAGAATTATTAACGTAGTCGTACTTTATATGAGCTCGCGTCAGAGCTATGGCGGTGCAATTGGCTTTTATGGTCTTGGAGGCGATATCCATGCCCATTTAAAACTCAAAGGCCGTTCCTTCGATGAATTTACAACTATAGAGTGAGAAAAATATGCCATTTGTTCATGTTATGACCTGGCCTGCGAAAGATGAAAATCAAATCATCAGACTCCAGGAAGATATTACATTTGCCGTTCACAAAAACACGGGTGCGCCGCTGGATAAAATTTCCGTGGTGGTTTCTGAAATTGCGCCTTCCCGCTGGGCGGATGCAGGCGTGTCTGGTACGGATAGAGATTTTCCGGTTAAGAGTCGAAGAAAAAACTACGAGGAATAAAATTTGCGTAAACATGCCGCTTTTTTTGATGTTGATGAAACGCTTATAAATATTAAAAGCATGTTTGATTTCTATGATTTCTGGTGCAGGGAAAATAATCAAAACGATCGTCTTCAACGCTATATGTCTCGTTTTCGCACCGACGTGAAAAACGGCGTGCCAAGGGAAGCCCTGAACAGAGATTATTATCGTCAGTTTAAAGGTGTGTCTTGTCGTTATCTGGAAGAAATGGGTGAGAAGTGGTTCAGGCGTAAGCTGGAAAGCGAGTTTTTTATTGAGAGTGCTGTTTCAGCCCTTAAAAAACATCAGAACCAGAACATGTATACCGTATTTATATCGGGCTCTATGCTTCCGATTCTTTCACCCATTGCAAAATATCTTGGAGTAATGGAAGTACTCTGTGCGCCGGTGATAATAAATGACGCAGGTGAGTTGACGGGTGAAATCGGCCTGCCTCAAACAATTGGAACAGGTAAAAAAGACGCGCTTATCGCCTTTTGCGATGATAAAGAGATTAACCCCGTGGATTGTTATGCCTACGGCGACGATCTTTCGGATATTCCAATGCTGGAAGCCACTGGCCATCCCGTCTGTGTGGGAGAGCATTCCGCGCTTACCAGATATGCAACTGAAAAAAATTGGCACATTATTTAAATCCTTATTGAGGTAAGTAGTATGACTTCAGAACTCACTCCGCAGAATATGACGTTAAAGTCATGGCTTGCTTTATTCATTCTGGCAATTTCAACCTTTACTATTGTCACCACCGAACTGGCGCCAGTCGGATTATTAACGCCAATCGCAGAGGGGCTACAGTCTTCGGAATCTGCGGTGGGCATGACCGTGTCGCTTTATGCCTGGGTGGGGGCGTTGAGTGCGCTGTTTGCCTCCGTCTTTTTAGGGAATGTGGCCAAGAAACGGCTTTTACTTGTGCTCACCGTGGTACTTCTGGTCTCTAACGTTATGGCTGCGACGGTAAACGTCTATAGCATGCTGCTTAGCGCCCGCGTGCTGGGAGCGCTCGCTCACGGCGCCTTCTGGGCGATGATCGGCGCAACGGCGGTGGCTATGGTCCCTGCCAGATATATAGGGGCGGCGACGTCAATCGTATTTGGTGGTGTTTCCGCAGCAAGCGTTTTTGGCGTACCGGTATCCAACTATATTGGTATTCACTTCGGCTGGCGGCAGGCATTTTGGCTGATGGCCGCGCTGAGCGTAATTGCCTTTATGGGTATTAGCGTTCTTGTTCCCAGGATTACCAGCAAAAGCGCGCTCGGGCTGGATGCGCTTAAAGGCGTGCTGAAATCGTCAACATTATGGAAAATTTACTCAGCAACCTTGCTGGCTGTGACGGCTCACTTTGCTGCCTTTACTTACATTGAACCCTGGCTACACACGCAGAGTTTACTGTCCACCACCATTATTCCTGCTGTGCTTTTTGTTTACGGCATCGCGGGTCTGGCAGGTAATTTCCTGACCGGCGTGTTGATTGATAAGTATCTCAAGCTGACGGTCTCTTTGTCTGTACTGCTGATCTGTGCAGTGCTGCTGTTCCTGGGCCTGTCTGGTTCCTCGCTCTCTGCTGCGTTGATATTTACCAGTATGGTTGTCTGGGGTGTCGCCGTATCAGGAATATTTGTCGGTTTCCAGACGTGGGTTTTACGTATGGCAGAGGATAAAGCCTTCCCGGCCTCCGCAATCTACGTTTCATTTTTCAATACCGCCATTGGTATCGGTGCGTCAGTCGGTGCCTGGATGGTTTCATCATTTTCAATGCCGCTCCTGTATATCGTCGCCGGTACGGCCATCGGTCTGTCCGTTCTGCTTGTCGCGGTTATTCCGGCAACGTTAACCGCAAAACAATCCCGTATGGAGAAATCTTATGAGTCAAATTAATGACCGCACGCGCTATGGCAGAGAGATTATGGACCGTCTTGAAGCGGGGCTCGCGGATAAAGTCACCCGCCGCCTGAGCGAGCTGGACCCGGGGCTGCCCGCCCTGATTACCGACTATGCGTTCGGGGATGTGGTGGGTCGTCCGGGACTGGATCTCAAAACGCGCGAAATGTTGACCGTCGCCTCGCTTGTGACGCTGGGTAATGCCATGCCGCAGCTAGAACTGCATATGCGAGGCGCGCTCAATACCGGCGTGACGCCGGAAGAGCTGCTTGAAATTGTGATACAGATGGCGGTATATGCTGGCGTTCCCGCCTGCATGAATGGTCTTACTGCATACCGCGCGGCAATGGCCGCGACGGGCCATACTTTGCCAGGGCTGAAGGGAAGCGACGCATGAGCGAGATTGTTATTATTGCAGCCCGCCGCACGGCGACGGGCGCATTTCAGGGCGCGCTTGCGGAGCATTCAGCCTCTGACCTGGGAAGCCGCGTTATTCAGGCGCTCCTGAAAGAATCTGGCGTAGAAGCCAGTGATATCTCTCAGGTCATTATGGGACAGGTACTTACTGCGGGGTGCGGCCAGAACCCGGCCCGACAGTCGGCACTGAATGCTGGGTTGCCCGTAGATACGCAATGTCTGACGGTAAACAAAGTGTGCGGGTCCGGGCTTAAGGCGGTCCATCTTGGCATGCAGGCGCTGCAGACGGGGGAGGCTGAGTTTGTTATCGCCGGTGGTCAGGAGAGTATGTCCAACGCGCCGCATATCGCCACGACGTCGCGTAGCGGAACGCGGCTGGGTGATATTACTCTCAAAGATAGCCTGGTTTCTGACGGGCTCTGGGATGCCTTCAACGATTATCACATGGGTATCACTGCAGAGAATGTTGCGACGGAGTTTGGTATCAGCCGCGAAATGCAGGATGAATATGCCCTTGTCTCTCACCACAATGCGCTTGAAGCGCAGGCGCGTGGCATTTTTGAGCGTGAAATTGTCCCGGTTGAATGGCAGACGCGAAAAGGTGAAACGATCAGCGTGGAGAGGGATGAAGGACCCCGTGCAACCAGTATCGAAAAATTGACGAAACTGAAGCCTGTCTTCCGAAAAGAGGGTACGGTGACGGCGGGAAATGCTTCATCGTTGAATGACGGTGCTGCGGCGGTCCTGCTTTGTACGCGTGAGACTGCCGAAGCACGTGGTTTGCCGGTTCTGGCATCGCTGGGCGTATTTTCCAATTCCGGTATCCAGCCGGCATTAATGGGTGCAGCCCCGATTCAGGCCATTGCCGACTGTCTTTCCCGCTCGGGATGGAAGCCTGAGGATGTCGATCATCTCGAATCCAACGAAGCGTTTGCCGCCCAGGCGTTGGCCGTGATTCAGCGGGCCGGGATTTCCCCGGATCGTATCAATCCATACGGCGGGGCAATCGCGCTTGGGCATGCGATAGGTGCATCCGGCTGCCGAATTTTGGTGACGCTGGTTCATTCCCTGATCCGTAATGATGCCAGGCGTGGCGTTGCCGCACTGTGCGTTGGCGGCGGGGAAGGCGTCGCGTTGAGCGTTTATCGCTAACGGCGTATCTGTAGATATAAAAAAACCGGGGAAACCCGGTTTTTTATTTTCAAGATGCTGTATCAGGCATTCACGCCCTTCATACCCTCGGCAGAATAACGATCGCCTTTAATCGCTACCCGGCGATGAAGGTTGTTCAACGATTCGATATCGCTCTTCTCAAGCACAATATCGGCAGCGCGCGCGTTCTCGGCCAGATAGCTGACGTGCTTAGTACCCGGAATGGGAACCAGCCGATCGTATTGTGCTAACAGCCAGGCAAGTGCAATCTGACCTGCGGTACAGCCGTATTTTGTCGCCAGCGGGGTAATGGTATCGAGCAACTGGCGATTATGATCGAGACTGGACTGAACAAATCGTTCGTTATTCTTGCGGAAATCACCTTCTGCAAAATCGTTGTTGTTCAGGTATTTTCCCGTCAGGAAGCCCCTGCCAAGAGGTGAGTAGGGCACCAGGCCGATACCTAGCGCTTTCACGACCGGCAAAATGTTTTCCTCGATGTCTCGTGTCCACAGAGAATATTCTGTTTGCAATGCGGTGACCGGATGCACCGCATGCGCCCGTTGCAGCGTTGAAGCCGACACTTCGCAAAGGCCGATGTGGTTGATCTTACCCTCTTTAACAAGGGTGCGCAGGCAATCCATACTCTCTTCGATCGGGGTTGCGTTACTCACCCTGTGAAGGTAAAAGAGGTCGATTCGCTCCACGCCAAGCCGCTTAAGGGATTCGTTACAGCAGCGGATGATATAGTCCGGCGTATTGTTGATGGTGCGGGCGTAGGAGTCGTCAGGAGAGCGATCGATGCCGCACTTCGTGGCGATTTTGAACTGGTCGCGAGTGTTTTTATCCAGCCCGGCAAGAAAGTGACCGATTAGCCTTTCATTATGGCCACGGCCATATAAATTTGCGGTATCAATAAACGTCACGTTCAGATCGATGAGGTTATGCAATACCTGCAGTGAGCCTTTGTCATCAGTCTGGCCATAAAATTCACTCAGACCCATGGCACCGTAGCCGATGGCACTGACGGTAAGATTTTGAGATAAAGTACGTGTTTTCATAGTTTCTCCTTTTCAGACCCTATGATTGTTTCACCTCAATTGTGGTTACTGAATTTTCATTTTCGTTATGCTGAAAAGGTATCAGTCACCGCCGCTCTACCTTCCGAATCATTAAAAACCACAAAAGTTGTCTAAACGTTAAATTCGTCACACTTTTGATGATAAACTGCGCGACTTTTCCGCACGTTTTTATCTTCAGGTGATGCCATGACAGAACATATCCAGCCCTCGACCAGACCGCAGACCAGCGAGGTTTCACGCCCCAACTGGTCGGCGGTTTTCTCCGTGGCGTTCTGCGTCGCCTGCCTGATTACCGTTGAGTTTCTACCGGTGAGCCTGCTGACGCCGATGGCGCAGGATCTGGGCATTTCCGAAGGCGTGGCGGGGCAGTCCGTTACCGTCACCGCCTTTGTGGCGATGTTCGCCAGCCTGTTTATCACTCAGGTGATTGGCGCGATTGATCGCCGCAAAGTGGTCATTCTGTTCAGCGTTCTGTTGACGCTCTCCTGCCTGCTGGTCTCTTTCGCGGAAAGCTTCACCCTGCTGCTGCTCGGTCGCGCCTGTCTGGGTCTGGGATTAGGCGGCTTCTGGGCGATGTCGGCCTCGCTGACCATGCGCCTTGTGCCCGCGCGCACCGTGCCAAAAGCGCTGTCCGTTATCTTCGGCGCGGTCTCTATTGCGCTGGTGATTGCCGCGCCGCTGGGTAGCTTCCTCGGTGGGATTATCGGCTGGCGTAACGTCTTTAACGCGGCGGCAGTGATGGGTGTGCTCTGCATTATCTGGGTGTGGAAGGCGCTGCCGTCCCTACCGGGCGAAGCGGCGCACCACAAACAGAACATGTTCGCGCTGCTCAAGCGTCCGGGCGTGCTGGCGGGGATGACCGCCATCTTTATGGCCTTTGCCGGGCAGTTTGCCTTTTTCACCTACATCCGCCCGGTGTTTATGACCATGGCGGGCTTTGACGTGGACGGCCTGACGCTGGTGCTGCTGAGCTTCGGTATCGCCAGCTTTATCGGCACGTCGCTGTCGTCCCAGTTCCTGAAGCGCTCCCTGAAGGTGGCGTTGGCGGGTGCGCCGTTGCTGCTGGCGGTGAGTGCCACGGTGCTGATTCTGTGGGGTAGCGACAAATGGGTTGCCTCGGCGATTGCGATTATCTGGGGCTTTGCCTTTGCGCTGGTACCGGTGGGCTGGTCGACGTGGATCACCCGAACGCTTGCCGATCAGGCGGAAAAAGCCGGGTCGATTCAGGTGGCGGTGATCCAGCTGGCGAACACCTGCGGTGCGGCCATTGGCGGCGTGGCGCTCGACCATCTGGGGCTGACGTCACCGCTGGTGATTTCCGGCACGCTGATGCTGCTGACCGCGCTGCTGGTGGCGGGGAAGGTTAAGGCGAAGTAGTGATTTTCTCCCTCTCCCGTGGGAGAGGGTTGGGGTGAGGGCATCAGGCTACGCCGATGCCTTAACCCTTCTACGCGAATCCATCGAAATCAGCACCACCGACGACACAATCAGCAGCGTCCCCAGCCAGTCCGGCAGCGTAAACGCCACGCCCAGCAACACCACCGACAGCAGCGCACTGCTCAACGGCTCGGCGCAGCTCAGAATGCTCGCCTTCGGCCCGCCGATCATCTGTGCGCCTTTCAGGTACAGGCTGAACGTCAGCGCGGTGCCGATCACCACCAGGTAGAAAAACGCCAGCAGCAGGCTGCCGTCGATCACGAAGGTGGTACCGCGTCCGGCGTAGAACGGCGTCAGCATTAATCCGGCAATCAACATGCTCCAGCCGACAATCGGCAATGTGCCGTAGCGAGCGATAAGCGTTGACGGGTACGTCGTATAAAACGCGGCGGCAAACGCCGAGGCGATGCCGAAGAACAGCGCTGCAGGCGAGATGGAGAGCGAGGTCGGGTCGCCGTGGGTCACCAGCAGGAAGGTGCCGATCAACGACGTAAAAATCGCTGACAGAACAAACACGCCGGGGCGCGTTTTCCGCGCCAGCGCAAACCACGCCACAATGATGGTCGGTGACAGGAACTGGAGCACGGTCGCCGTAGCGGCGTTGGATTTTTCAATCGTCAGCAGGAAGGTGAGCTGCACGGTGAGCGCGCCGACAAGTGAAAAAATCAGCAGGCTGAGGGCGTCTTTGCGATGTTTGATGACCGAGAAAATCTTGTCGCCGTGAACGAAAGATAGCGTCAGCAGGATCACGCCGGTAAACAGCAGGCGAACCATGGTCAGGTAAGGCGAAGAAATGTGGCTTTTCTCCATGATGTACTGCGCGCAAACGCCGGAACTGCCCCATAAAACGGCGGCGATCAGGACGTTCAGCATCCCTTTACGTGTGGAACCCATTTTCTCCCCTGCTATGTTGTCGTTAATTGGCCAACAGCATAGCATGGTTATGTGCGGCCTGATGCCCTCACCCCGGCCCTCTCCCACGGGGAGAGGGGGAAAACCGTAGGCCGGGTAAGCGTAGCGCCACCCGGCATGTTGTTGACCTTAGAACCACGCCTCCCACATCGCGCCGACGTTGAAGTCGTCGAGCGTCTCGTCTTTGGTATTGTTCACGCGCGCGGTGCGTTCATTATCCACTTTGCCGCCGGTGACGTAGAAGCGCAGCATCGGACGGAACTCAGGCCCCATGGCGATAGACATGTTCTGCGACAGGGTCAGCTTCCAGCCCTTGTTGTCGCCGCCGTTGTCGTAGTCAACGTGCTGCCAGCCTGCTTCCAGCCAGGTAGAGTGAACGTCGTTCCACCAGTGCATCGGGCGCACGATGGCGTTGTAGTTCTTGCGGTTGTCGGTCTTATCGCGGCTGTTGTCGAAGTCGTGGAAGGCGAGGATGTACTCCACCTGCGTGGCCTGGGTGAATTTATACAGCCCTTCGAAGCTGGCGTAGACCGTGGTCAGATCTTCGGTTTTGTTGAACACGCTGTTGTCCGCGTTATCGGAGTAGCGGGCGATCACCTTGTTCACGCCGCTGTCGTTGGTGTGGCTCAGCACCACGCCGCCCTGCCAGGCGTTCAGGCGTTCGTCGCTTTCAACCGCTTTCGAATCAAAGCCGTAGTTGGCGTACAGCTCCATGTCGATCGGGCCGAGCTTCATGCCGTGGATTTTGGAGGTCGCGGCGTAGTTGCCCTTGTCGCCCGTGCCGGAACCGCCGGTACAGGTGATGCGCGACGGGTTCGCTTCATCTTCCATCACTTCCGGACTACAGGATTCGACTGCCGCCACGGCAGCCACGTCAAACTGCACGCCGCCGATGTCAAAGTTCTTCACCCCGGCGCCCTGGCCGTCGTGGTTCATCCAGAAGTAATCGTTGATGCCCTGCTGCGGACGCTGGTGGAAGTCACGACCAGCCCAGAAGTAGGCATTTGGGTTGGAGGCCATAATGTTGGTCACCCCCGCGTAGGCTTTTTTCAGGTTAACCTCGTCGCCCCAGTGGTCGATCATCACGTTGATGTCCCAGATGGCGCCGTTGTCCCCTTTGAAGGCCTTGGAGAGCTGGAATTCCCCGCCGTTACCTTCGTTACCCAGACGACCAATCGCGGACGCGCCGTTGTAGGAGCCGTCCACCGCCACGTATTTCTGATCGGCGGCCTGGAAGTGCGCGCCGTAGCGGGCGTAGCCGGTGAATTTAATGCCGAACGGGATCGCCATATCCGGGGATTGCGCCGCGCTTTGCGGCTCGGTTACCACGTCCGCTTTTTTCGCAACCGCCGCATCCATTTTGGCCTGACGCTCGGCCAGAGCTTTATCTACCGCTTTCGCCACAATGGCGTCGATTTGCTCCTGGGTAAATTCTTGTGCGAGTACGGAAATTGGGCAAAGCGCGGCGATAACCGCCATGGTTAATGGAAGTTTTTTAATCGTATTCATGGTTATCTCAATATAGTTTAATTTTATTCAGACAATAACCATCCCGCTCCGATCTGACAGAGTATGTCGCTATCATCAGAACAAGTGGATCTCTATTTAGGGTACAGAGGTATTACATTAACTTTATTTCGCCATAGACTATCTCTGATATAAATGAATAATTTCTTCAGACAGTTCACGCGCTAATAAGGAATTCATTAAATGATCCTGCGCGTGCACCATGATTAACGTCATCGGCTGGCGGCCTTCGCCCGCATCCTGCTCGATCAGTTTGGTCTGCATCTTGTGCGCCTGGCGCGCGTAGCCGTCGGCTTCGTGCAGCAGGCTTTTGGCCTCGTCAAAGTTGCCCTGACGCGCCGCGTGCAGCGCTTCAAAGCACAGACTGCGGGACTGTCCGGCGTTGACGATAATTTCCATTACGGCTTCTTCTAGTGCGATCATCATTATTACTCTTTTTCAAAACTATTATTTAAGGCGGTGGCGGCAAACCACTCTCCGCTTTTCTTAATGGTGCGCTGCTGCGTCTCTAAATCAAGCTGAATAAATCCGTAGCGGTTTTTATAGGCATTGCACCACGACCAGTTATCAATAAACGTCCACATATGGTAGCCAAGACAATTGCACCCTTCGCTAATCCCTTTATGCAGCCACGTTAAATGCTCAGAAATAAACTCGATGCGGTAGTGATCGTTAATCTGGCCATTTTCAATAAAGCGCTGTTCATTTTCGACGCCCATGCCGTTTTCAGAAATAAAGCAGCGAGGGTTGCCGTAATTGTCGCGCAGGTTAACCAGAATATCGTAAATACCCGGCGCGTAGATTTCCCAGCCGCGGTACGGATTCATCTTGCGGCCCGGCATTTCGTAGTTATCAAAGAACCACTCCGGCATAAACGGCGCCTGCGGGTTCACCGCGCTGTCGCGACACTTCACGCGGCGCGGCTGATAGTAGTTCACGCCGAGCAGGTCGATTTTCCCTTCCGCAATCAGGAAGCCGTCTTCCGGCTTGCAGGCGGGCAACTGATCGTAGGATTTCAGCAACGCCACCAGGTCGGCCGGATACTCCCCGCGCAGTACCGGGTCAAGGAAGCTGCGGTTAAACATCAGGTCCGCGATGTGCGCCGCCTTCACGTCCGCCGGGTTCTGCGAGCGCGGGTAGGACGGCGTCAGGTTCAGCACGATACCGATCTCACCCGCGTAATGTCCGGCGCGGTAAGCCTGAACGGCCTTCGCGTGGGCCAGCACGGTGTGATACGCCACGGTGGCGGCCCGGCGGAAATCCACCACGTTGGGATAGTGGAAGTCGTACAGATAACCGCCCTCCACCGGGACGATGGGCTCGTTGAAGGTAAACCAGTGCAGCACGCGGTCGCCGAACAGCTTGAAGCAGATCTGCGCATAGCGGGCGTAAGCGTCCACCACGTCACGGTTTTCCCAGCCGCCGATCTCCTGCATCGCCATCGGCATGTCGAAATGGAACAGGGTGATAAACGGCGTGATGCCCTGTTCATTCAGCTCATCAATGACCTGATTGTAAAAATCGACCGCTTCCGGGTTCACTTCACCGATACCGTCGGGGATCAGGCGCGCCCAGCTAATCGAGGTGCGAAAGCTGTTGTGGTTCAGCTGCTTTAACAGCTGAATGTCCGTTTTCCAGTGCTGATAAAACGTGGAGGTATGCTGCGGCCCCACGCCGTTGTGAAAACGGTTCGGCTCGCGGGCAAACCAGTAGTCCCACGTGGTTTCACCCTCTCGTGTCCCTTCCGTCTGGAGAGCGGAGCTTGCGCTGCCCCACCAGAAGTTATCGGGAAATGCGTATTTCATGTCCTTTCCTCTTTGACTTAATTGCTTGCGGCTTCAGCAGTACCGACGGTTGCCTGGGCCTTCTGCTCTTCGTTTTTCATCAGCGTACGCTCATAGGCGCGCAGGAACGGCAGGTACATCAGCGCGGACATCACCATGCAGACCAGGCACATTATCACCGGACTGAGCGCCCAGTTTGCCGCCCATGAGGCACCAATCGGCGCGGGGGTGGTCCACGGGGTTAATGACACCACCTGAGCCAGCCAGCCGAGCTTCGTTGCGCCGTACGCCAGGCAGGCATTGACCAGCGGAACAAACACGAACGGGATAAACAGCATCGGGTTCATGATGATCGGCGCGCCGAACAGAATCGGCTCATTGATGTTAAAGAAGCTCGGCACAATGCCCATTTTGCCGATGGTGCGCAGGTGCGTGGCGCGGCTGCGCAGCAGCAGGAACGCCAGCGGCAGCGTGGAGCCTACGCCGCCAATCAGCAGGTAGTGATCCCAGAAGCCCTGCAGGTAAACGTGCGGTAGCGCCGCGCCTGCGGCGAGCGCCGCCTGGTTTGCGGAGAGGTTCGCCATCCAGAACGGGTTCATGATGCCGGTGACAATCAGCGAGCCGTGAATACCGGCAAACCAGAAGATCTGGCACAGCAGCACGGAGAGCAGTATCGCGGGCAGGGAGTCGGATGCGGATACCAGCGGCTCCAGCAGGTGCATGATCGCCTGCGGGATGATCATTCCGGTCTGCGCTTCAATGAACAGGTTCAGCGGGTGCAGCGTACCGATCACCACCATCACCGGGATCAGGATCTCAAACGAACGCGCCACGCCGGTGGGCACTTCCTTCGGCAGGCGGATGGTCACATTGTTCTGCTTCAGCCACGCATAGACGCGGGTGGCGTAAATCGCGGTGATAAGCGCGGTAAAGATGCCCTGACCGGAGAGATACTGGGTCGAGATTTTACCGTCGGCATACGGCGCGGCGACCAGCAGGAAGGCCATAAAGGCCAGCAGGCCGGACATCACCGGGTCGAGGTTAAACTGACGCCCCAGGCTCGCCCCAATCCCCACCGAAATGAAGAAGGTCATCACGCCCATGCTGAGGTTAAACGGCAGCATCAGCTGTTCGCGGTAGGTCTGGGAGAAATCCAGCCAGCCGCGGGCGAAGCTGTTGGTGGTATCCGCCGAGAACGGCGGGAAGATGAACACCAGCATAAACGAGCCGATGATCATAAACGGTAGCGCGGCGGTAAAGCCGTCGCGGATGGCAATCACATACTTTTGTTGACCCAGCTTTGCGGCCAGCGGGGTAATTGACTGCTCAATCACCGCGACCATGGATTGATATAACGAACTCATGTGAACACCTTTTAGTGTGCCGCTTCGATGAGCGACAGAGCATAGTCCAGTACTTTATCGCCACGCTGCATGCCGTAGTCCATCATGTCGATGGGCTGCACCGGAATGCCTTTCGTAGCCGCCTTGTCTGAGAGTGTCTGTAACATGTATTTCACTTGCGGTCCGAGAAGTACCACCTGGTATTGCGGAAACTGCGTATCAAATTCGGAAACACCGTACGCATCAATCTTCACCGGCAAACCACGTTCTTTCGCGACATCGACCATTTTGCTGACCAGCAGGCTGGTGGACATCCCGGCAGAGCAACACAGCATAATCTTGAACATCGACAACCATCCTCTAAATGTAAATAGTTATTGCGAGGATGATTGGACATGATACGGAAACCGGTTTCCATTTATAAAAAGCAGAACTGTGATAACCATCAAGATCCAATGCTTATGAGGCTAATTAACCGGATGTGTGTCACATAATTTGGCTGTTTTGTCATCATTTTGAGTGGAAGCGGAAAATCGGTTTCCATGAAAAACGGAAACGGATATACTCCGTTCTGGCTATAATGTGAGCCGTAGCGGTCATGGAATTTGCAGGCGCGAGGTTAGCCTGCCAGGGGAAAGAGATGTCGACAATCAATGATGTATCACGTCTGGCCGGGGTGTCTAAAGCCACGGTATCGCGAGTGTTGAGTGGGTCACGTGGCGTTAAGGAAGCCAGCCGTCAGGCCGTGCTGAAGGCGGTGGATGAGCTGAACTATCGGCCTAACGTGATTGCCCAGTCGCTGCTGAGCCAGTCGACGGGCTGCATTGGGGTGATTTGCGCGCAGGAAAACATTAACCAGACCACCGGGTATCTTTACGCGCTGGAAAAACAGCTCAGCCAGCACCAAAAACACCTGCTGCTGCGCTTCGCCCATAGCAAAGCGGAAGTGATGAATGCTCTCGAAGAACTCTCCTGCGGCCTGTGTGACGACATTCTGGTGATTGGCGCCCGTTTCCCGCTGGACGTGGATATGGACAACGTCATTCTGGTGGACTGCATGGAGGCTGATAACTCCAACAGCATCCAGTTCGATCACGCCTTTGCCGCCGAAACCGCCTGTAACTATCTGACCAGCCAGGGGCGTCGCCAGATTGCGCTGATCCACCCGCACGGCAGCGGGTTTGCCGACCAGGTGCTGCTCGGCTATAAGCACGCGCTGGAGAAAAATTTCCTGCCCTTTAATCGCAACCTCGTCTTTATGGACGCAACCTCCTCGTCCGTTGCGCTTCAGGAATTACTCAACAACGCGTCCACGCTGAACTTCAACGCGCTGCTGGTGGCGGACGAGCAGGAAGCCCAGCGGGTGATCCCGCAGCTGCAGGCGTTTAATAAATCCGTACCGGACGACATTATGGTCTTTAGCCTGGCCGGCTCGCTGCACCTGCCGGGTATTCCGGTGATACCGGCGATTGAATATTCAATGGATGCCATGGCGGCGCGTATCGTAAGCTGGCTGACGGAGAAAACGCAGATGCTCGGGTCCTATGTTCTGCGCGGGGATCTCATCATTCCGGACGTGCGGAAGCGTTAAAACATTTTCCAGGCCGGGTAAGCGCAGCGCCACCCGGCGAGAACTCAATAATCTTCCAGACAATCCACCTGACCAACCGCAGCCCAGTAGGCGTCCAGGTTGTCGCGCTTCACGGCGGTGATGGCGTTTTTGATCAGCAGCTGATTGGCCGCGGACGACAAAATCATCTCCTGCCAGGCCTTATCGCTCTGCTTTTTCTGTGGCGTACAGGTTTTCTTAATATCTTTCAGGACCTGTTGCTTAATCTGCGCCTCTTTCGCCGGATCGTCCTTTTCCTGGGCATGGACAAACGCGGCGAAGAGCAGACAAACCAGCAGGCAGACCAGGTGCGCAGCTTTCATCTACAACCCCCTTTAGACGTCACAGGCTTCCCATGAAATATATCGTTACATTCAGTGTAGCGATTCCAGTCGAAAGTATGATTTTCTCTTTTCTGCGCATGAGAATCGCCCACCGATAAGGTTACTGGATCCCCCCGCCCAGCGACTGCCACAGCGTGATGCGGTTCTCCAGGTCGGTTTGCTGCAGCGCAATCAGCGATTCCTGCGCCGACCACAGCGACCGCTGCGCGGTCAGTACCGTCAGATAATCCCCCGCGCCCGCCTTATAGCTGCGCGTTGCCACATCCAGCGTTTTTTGCTCGGCCGCCACGTATTCTCGCTGGGCATCAAGCTGCTCGCTGAGCGTTTCACGGCGCGCCAGCGCGTCGGCCACGTCTTTAAACGCGCTCTGGATGGCTTTTTCGTAGGTCGCAATTAACCCTTTTTTCTCGGCTTCTGCATAACGCAGCTGCGCCAGATTGTTGCCACCGCTGAACAGCGGCAGGGTGATGGACGGCGCGAATGACCAGACCTTCATCCCGTGGCTGAACAGGGAGGAGAGCGAGTCGCTGCCGACGCCCGCGCTGGCGGTCAGTGAAATGGTCGGGAAGAAGTTGGCGCGCGCCGCGCCGATATTGGCGTTGGCGCTCAGCAGGTTATGTTCCGCTTCCTGAATGTCCGGGCGGCGCAGCAGCGCGCTGGAGCTGACGCCCGCCGGGATCAGCGTGATGGCGTTGTTGCTCAGGCTCTCCAGCGTGCCCGGCAGCAGGTTTTCCGGCACCGTGTCGCCCGCAAGCAGATTGAGGGCATTTTTATCCTGCATCACCAGCGTCCGGTAGCTCGCTACGCTGGCGCGCGCCTGCTGGTAAACCGCCATCGCTTCACTGACGTCCGTAGCCGCCGCGACGCCCACTTCCTGCTGGCGCTTCACAATCTTCAGCGAGTTTGCCGCGCTCTCCATTGTGGATTTCGCCAGCGCCAGGTTGCTGTTATCCGCCGCCAGCGTCACCCAGGCCGTGGTCAGCTCGCTAACCATCGTCAGGCGCGTGTTCTGCGCGGTGAACTCGCTGGCAAGCCAGGTTTCACGCGCGGCGCGGGAGAGGCTCTGGTTCCGGCCAAACAGATCCAGCTCGAAGCTGGAGACCGCGCCGTTGGCTTCGTCGCTTGTCGCAACGCCGCTTGCCAGCGTGCGGCTGCGGGTGTGGCTCAGCTCGGCGTCCGCCGTCGGAAACAGGGACGAGCGCGTTTCACCGTACTGTGCGCGTGCGGCGTCGATATCCGCGATCGCTTTTTGCACGTCGCGGTTGCTGTTCAGCGCCATCGTCACCACGCTTTTCAGCCTCGCGTCGTTCATCACCTGCTGCCACTGGCTCACCACGGCGGTGGCTTCGCCGTGCGCGCCGGGCAAGGTCGCCGGGACGGGAGCGTCCGGGCGTTGATAGGTAGGGTCTAACGACACACACCCTGCGCTCAGCAGGGCTAACGCTAAAACAGTGACACGAAACATTATGACCTCCGGTTCGCGTGTTTACCGGAGAACAGACGTTTCACCAGTACAAAGAATAAAGGGACGAAGAAGATCGCCAGCAGCGTCGCGGCCAGCGTTCCGCCGATAATGCCGGTACCAATTGCCACGCGGCTGTTGGCACCGGCACCGGTTGCAACGGCCAGCGGCGTCACCCCTGCGATAAACGCCAGCGACGTCATGATGATGGGACGCAGACGCGTCTGGGCGGCACGCAGGGCGGCGCGCGTCAGGGAGTAACCTTCTGCAACTTTGGCTTCGGCAAACTCGACAATCAGGATGGCGTTCTTTGACGACAGGCCGATAGTGGTGAGCAGCGCCACCTGGAAGTAGACGTCGTTGTTCAGGCCGCGCAGGGAGGCGGCAACGGCCGCGCCCAGCACGCCAAGCGGGATCACCAGGATGACCGAAATCGGCACCGACCAGCTCTCATACAGCGCCGCCAGGCACAGGAACACCACGAGAATGGAAAGGGCATAAAGGCTCATTGCCTGACCGCTCGCCAGTTTTTCCTGCAGCGACAAACCGCTCCACGCCCAGGTGCTGCCGGACGGCAGGCTGTTTGCCAGCTGCTCCATTTTGCTCATCGCCGTGCCGGAGCTGGCGCCGCTGGCGTTTTCGCCCTGAATCTCATACGCCGCCGAGCCGTTGTAGCGCACCAGGCTTTCCGGGCCATACTCCCAGCGGGTGGTAGCGAAGGCGGAGAACGGGGTCATGGTGCTGTCGCTGCCGCGCACATACCATTTGTTGAGATCGGACGGCACGGCGCGATAGTCGCTGTCACCCTGGATGTAGACCTTTTTCACACGGCCGCGATCGATAAAATCGTTCACGTAGGTCCCGCCCCAGGCGCTGGAGAGGGTGTTGGTGACGTCGCTCAGGGACAGCCCCAGCGACACGGCTTTGTTGTTGTCGATATCCACCTGAAGCTGCGGCATCTGCGGCAGATCGTTGGCGCGCACGGCGTGCAGCGAGCTGTCCTGGTTGGCTTCGCCAATCAGCTGGTTACGCAGTTTCAGCAGCGCATCGCGGTCGGTGCCGCCGCTGGCCATCAGCTCAAAGGTAAAGCCGTTGCTCTGGCCCAGGCCGTCTACCGCAGGCGGCGTCATCGCAAAGATGGTCGCATCGCGGATGGTGCTCAGTTCCTGCGTGGCACGCAGGGCGATGGCCTGAGCCGTGTTTGCATCGCCTTTACGCTCTGACCAGTTCTTCAGGGAGACAAACGCCATCCCGGCGTTCTGGCCGCTGCCGCTGAAGCTGAAGCCTTCAATGGTGAAGATCACGTTGGTGTTGGCTTTCTCTTTGGTGAGGAACCACTCGCGCACCTGGCGGCTGACTTCGGCGGTACGTACCGTCGTCGCGCCGGCTGGCAGGGTGTACTGCACCATGATTTCGCCCTGGTCTTCCGTCGGCAGGAAGCTGCCCGGCAGCTTAAGCATGGCGAAGCCCATCGCGCCGCAGAGCAGGGCGTAGATGACCAGCATGCCGCCGGAACGGCGCAGAGCGCGCAGCACCTTGTTCTGATAACCGCGCTCGGTCCTGCTGTAGAAGCGGTTAAACGCGCCGAAGAAGCCTTTTTTGTGCGGCGTCGTGTGGCTCAGAATCGAGCCGCAGAGCGCGGGCGTCAGGGTCAGCGCCACCACCACGGAGAGGAACATCGCCGAAATAATGGTGACCGAGAACTGACGGTAAATCACCCCGGTGGATCCGCCGAAGAAGGCCATCGGCAGGAATACCGCAGAGAGCACCAGCGCAATGGCGACCAGCGCGCCGAAGATTTCGCCCATCGATTTCTCGGTGGCTTCCCGGGCGGGCAGCCCCTCGTCGCGCATAATACGCTCGACGTTTTCCACCACCACGATGGCGTCATCCACCAAAAGCCCAATCGCCAGCACCATCGCAAACAGCGTCAGGGTATTGATGGAGTAGCCGAACAGCGCCAGCACGCCGAAGGTACCCAGCAGAACGACAGGTACCGCCAACGCGGGGATCAGCGTCGCGCGGATGTTTTGCAGGAACAGGTACATCACCACCACCACGAGGACAATGGCTTCGAACAGGGTCTGAATCACGTCCTCAACGGAGATCTTGATGAACTCGGTGCTGTCCTTCGGGTAGGCCACGTCGTAGCCTTCCGGCATCGACTTTTTGAACTCGGCAATCTTGTCTTTCACCGCCGTCGCAGTGTTGAGCGCGTTCGCACCCGGTGAGAGCATGACTGCCATACCCGCCGCCGGGTGGCCGTTGAGCTTCGCAGTGGCGGTATAATCTTCGCTGCCCATCTCCACGCGGGCGACATCGCTGATGCGCACCACCGCGCCGTTGGACTGGCTCTTCACAATGATGTTTTTAAACTGATCCACCGTCTGCAGGCGCGACTGGGCGCGGACGGTGGCGGTCAGCTGCTGGGCGTTCGACGAGGGCAGCGCGCCGATTTTACCGGCGGAGACCTGCACGTTCTGCGCTTCAATCGCGCTCTGCACGTCGGACGGCATCAGCGAGTAGGACGCCAGCTTCGCCGGGTCGAGCCAGATGCGCATCGCGTATTCCGCCCCGAACACCTGCAGGCTCCCGACGCCTTCCACGCGCGCCAGCGGATCCTGCATATTACTCACCAGCCAGTCGGCAATATCCGAGCTGCTGGCGGTGTCGGTTTTATCGTACACACCCATGATCAGCAGGAAGTTGCTCTGGGATTTTTCGACGGTGATCCCGGACTGCTGCACCTCGGTGGGCAGGCGCGATTCCGCCTGCTGGACTTTGTTCTGCACCTGCACCTGAGCGGTGTCCGGGTCAGTGCCCTGCTCGAAAGTGACGGTAATGCTCACCGATCCGTCCGAGCTGCTGGTGGAGGTGAAGTAGAGCAGGTTATCCAGCCCGGTCAGCTGCTGCTCGATCACCTGCGTCACGCTGTTTTCCAGCGTTTGCGCGGAGGCACCGGTATAGGTGGCGGAGATTTTGATCGACGGCGGCGCAACGTCCGGGTACTGCGCGACCGGCAGCGTGCGGATGGCCAGCATCCCGGCGAGCATGATAAGAATAGCGATAACCCAGGCAAAGACCGGGCGACGCACGAAGAAACGGGAAAACATCAGGCGTTTCCTCCGTTGGCTTTCATCTCTTCGGCCTTCACTTCCTGCCCGGCGGTGACTTTGTCAGTACCTTCCACAATCAGCCTGTCGCCCGCCTTCAGCCCGCTCAGCACCAGCCATTTGTCGCCGTAGGTGTCACCCGTTTCCAGCTGACGCTGCTCGACCTTGTTGCTGGCATTGACCACCAGAGCGGTGGCGGTGCCTTTGGCGTCACGGGTGATGCCCTGCTGCGGCGCGAGGATCGCGTCGCTCATGACGCCTTCATCCACCCTGGCGCGGACAAACATCCCCGGCAGGAGCTGATGCTGCGGGTTCGGGAAGACGGCGCGCAGCGTGACCGAGCCGGTTGATTCATCCACCGCCACTTCGGTTAACGCCAGGCGGCCTTTCTCGCTGTAGGTGCTGCCGTCTTCGAGGATTAACGACACGCTTAGTGTATCGCTATTGGTGGCAAGGGTTTGCTTGCGTAAACGCAGCAGATCGGCGCTGGAACGGGTTAAGTCGACGTACATGCTGTCCAGCCCGCGGATGGTGGCGAGCGCGGTATCCTGCTGGGCGGTGACCAGCGCGCCGGGGGTGACGGAGGAGATGCCGATGCGTCCGGCAATCGGCGCGGTGACGGTGGTCCAGTTGAGGTTAATGCGCGCGCTCTCCTGCGCGGCCTTCTTTGATTCAACGCTGGCCTTGTCCTGCGCGCAGGTGGACTTCGCGTCTTCTGCGTCCTGACGCGACACGCCGTCGTCTTTCACCAGCTGCGCATAGCGCTGGGCTTTCTGGCAGTCGGCCTGCACCAGCGCCTGGGCCTGTTTCAGCGCCGCGGCGGCTTCATCAAACGCCGCGCGGTAGCTGGAAGGGTCAATTTGATACAGCGCCTGTCCGGCCTTCACGGTATCGCCTTCGGTGAACAACCTCTTCTGAATAATGCCGCCCACCTGCGGGCGCACTTCGGCGCTCATGGCGGCGGTGGTGCGGCCCGTGAGCTCGCTGACGACGGAGACCGGCTGGCTCATGAGGGTGACAATCCCCACATCCGGAAGAGGATGCTGGGGAGCAGATGTTTGCGCATTATCGCACCCGGTCAGGAGGAGTAATGCCGCGATGGAGGTTGTTATGGTTTTCATAATCTTTTTCCAGGGTGAACGATGCCTGCCCTGTTAAAGGATCAACAGGGAGGGGGCTATTTAAAGGCACAGCGATACCGCATCTCCGGCATGGCCGGAAATGCTAAGTTGGGAAATTACTTATTCCCGCTAATTATTCACATGCGATTACTTCGCAGAGAAAAGCATATTTAAAATATTCTGATAGATAGGCTCTAATTGTTCTGACGGTACTTTTAAAGGCGCGAGTCGACGGTAAATCGTGCCTTCGATCATCACCGCGGTAATTTCCACGCAGCAGCGAATATGTTCATCGCTCAGATGGGGAAATTGTTTTTTCAGGTGCGCACAGGCGTTGGTAAACATCCGGGCATCGGCTGCGATCATCATGGCCGCCACCTGCGGGTTACGGGTCGCCTCGGCAGACATTTCGAGCATCAACGCATCGTCGTCTTCGTTGAGCGTCTGACGCCAGGCGAGCGCCTGCGGCATCCCTTCCACCACCGTTTTGTCCTGCATCCCTTCGATGCGTGAGTCGATAATGCGGCGGATCATCTCTTCAATAATCGCGTCTTTGTTACTGAAATAACGGTAAATTTGCCCGACGCTAAGCTTCGCCTCACTGGCAATTTGCGACATGCTGGCGGCGTGAAATCCGCTGGCGCGAAAGCAGCGACGCGCGGCGGTGATGATTTCGTCCTGACGTTGTTTTTGTCGTTCTTCCAGCTTTGTGCTCATCGTCGTCTACCGTGTAAAAGTGAGAATGATCGTTCTCAGTATACGTTTTGGGTGCGTATTGGAAAGGCTTTTTTTATTTAGTTATTGAATGAATGTTTCTGTATTAAAAAAATGGAGGAAATTAGGAGTTTTTATGAAGGTTAAGCTGTGAGATATTCAAATTGCGCGGAAAATAAGGAGAGAAATATGCACCTGAGCATTACTTATAATGTAACACCCGCAGAAAAAGAAGAGCTATTTGTGGGGTTAAGAGCCTATAACGGACAGTTTATCGATCTGACAAACTTTAGCGGCGACATTGGCGTTTATGTACGAGACGATAAAGGCGTCATGCTCGGCGGGCTCATTGGAGTGCGTAAAGGCGACTGGCTGAATATCGACTTTCTCTGGGTCAGCGACACCGTGCGGGGTACCGGCGTGGGCAGCCAGCTTATCAAAACGGCTGAAGAGGAAGCCAGACGCAAAGGCTGCAAGCACGCGCTGGTGGATACCGTCAGCTTCCAGGCGCGCCCGTTCTATGAAAAACAGGGGTACCAGCTGCAGATGTCTTTGCAGGATTATCCGTACCCGGGCATGCAGCGACATTACCTGGCGAAAGCCCTTTAAGCTCTGAATCCGTAGGCCGGGTAAGCGCAGCGTCACCCGGCCATACCCGCATATAACTTATCCTTCTTATTGATTCTTTTTCGGTTTTTATTTCCCCGCCTCGTTGTCGATATAGTCACTACAACATTCAGCAAAAGGAACTGTCTTGTGAAACGTCGATTAGGTGCTCTGGTACTGGCTGGCCTGCTGCTGGCCGGGTGCGATCAAAGTGGCAGCGATGCCAAACACATTAAAGTCGGCGTCATCAATGGCGCCGAACAGGACGTGGCGGAAGTCGCCAAAAAGGTGGCAAAAGAGAAATATGGCCTGGACGTGGAGCTGGTGGGCTTCAGCGGCTCGCTGTTGCCTAACGATGCCACCAACCAGGGGGAACTGGATGCCAACGTCTTCCAGCATCGCCCGTTCCTTGCAGAGGATAACAAGGCGCATGGCTACAAGCTGGTGGCCGTGGCGAACACCTTTGTCTTCCCGATGGCCGGCTATTCCCGCAAAATCAAATCCGTCTCTGACCTGAAGGACGGGGCGACTATCGCCATTCCAAACGATCCGACCAACCTTGGCCGCGCGCTGCTGCTGCTGCAAAAAGAGAAGCTCATCACCCTGAAGCCGGACACCGGGCTGCTGCCGACGGCGCTGGATATTACCGCCAACCCTAAGCAGCTGAAAATCATGGAACTGGAAGGGGCACAGCTGCCGCGCGTGCTGGACGACCCGAAAGTGGATGTCGCCATCATCAGCACCACCTATATTCAGCAAACAGGGCTATCGCCGGTGCATGACAGCGTCTTTATTGAAGATAAAAACTCGCCGTACGTGAACATCGTGGTGACGCGCGAAGACAACAAAGACGCGGAGAACGTGAAGGCGTTTATCCAGTCGTATCAGTCACCGGAAGTGGCGAAAGCGGCAGAGACGATCTTTAACGGCGGGGCGGTGCCAGGCTGGTAAAGGTGCCGGCAGAAAACGCGGTGATGAAAATGGCCCGATTCCATCGGTAATCGCCCTTTAACCCACAGCGCCAATTGTGACGGCTGGCTATCCTCCTTATCACACCAACCGGAGGATAGCCCATGAACATTACCCAAATTCGCAATGCCACCCTGCTGATTACCTACGCCGGAAAACGTCTTTTAATCGACCCGATGCTGGCCCCGAAAGGCGCTTATCCGGGCTTTCCCGGTACGGCGCATGCCGAACGCCGTAACCCGACGGTCGAACTTCCCGTCGACGTCAATACGCTGCTGGACGCTGACGCGGTGATCGTCACCCATACCCATGACGATCACTGGGATCGCACCGCGGCAGAGCTGATCGCCAAAGACAAACCGATCTACGTGCAAAACGATCGTGACGCCGCGCTGCTGCGCAGCCAGGGATTTACCAACCTGACGATCATGACCGACGAGACCACCTTCGGGGAGGTTCGGATTGCGAAAACGTACGGCGGCCAGCACGGGACCGACCGCGCTTACGCCGTGCCAGAACTGGCGGAGCGGCTGGGTGAGGCCTGTGGCGTGGTGCTGCGTCATCCTGATGAGAAGACGCTCTATCTTGCCGGGGATACCATCTGGCGCGAAGAGGTGGCAGCCGATCTGCAAAAACACCAGCCAGATGTGGTAGTACTGAACGCCGGTTATGCCCACGTCATCGGCTTTGGGCCCATTATTATGGGACAGGAAGATGTGCTTAACGTCCATTTCCTGCTGCCGCAGGCTAAAATCGTCGCGAGCCACATGGAGGCGATTAACCACTGCCTGTTGACCCGCAGCGCGCTGCGTGAGTACGTCGAAGCCAACCAGGTGAGCGATGTGGTGAGCATTCCCCAGGATGGCGAAACCGTTATATTCTGAGTGCGTTAACGGGAAAGGAGAGACAGATGTCGCTAATCAACGTCGCGATTGTCGCGGTAGACGGGTTTAGCCCGTTCCACTACTCCGTTCCCTGCATTCTGTTTGGTGATTCGGTCTCCGGCGAAAAGCGCTTTAACGTGACGATCTGCGCCGAAACGCCGGGGTTTCTTACCTCAAAAGACGGGTTTGCCCTCAACGCCACGCAGGATTACACCGCCATCGGGCAGGCCGACATTGTTGTCGTTCCCTTCTGGCAGCACGTCCTTGAACGGCCGCCTCAGGCGCTGCTCGACAGCCTGGTGTTGGCGAGAGACAACGGCGCGGAAATTGTCGGCCTGTGTCTGGGATCGTTTGTGCTGGCCTGGGCGGGGATACTCGACGGTAAACGGGCCGCCACCCACTGGGAGTTCGAACGTCAGTTTCAGTCGCTCTTCCCGAACGTTCGGCTGGATATTAATGCCCTTTACGTGGATGACGGCAATATCATCACCTCCGCCGGTACTGCCGCAGCCCTCGACTGCTGCCTGTATATCATTCGCCAGCGCTTTGGCAGCGTGGTTGCCAACCAGATTGCCCGTCGGATGATTGTCCCGCCCCATCGCGAGGGCGGGCAGGCGCAGTTCATCGCCCAGCCGGTTCCGAAAGATACCCGTGACGCACGTATTAACTGCCTGATCGACTACCTGCAGCAGCACATCACCGAACCGCATAGTCTGGACTCGCTGGCGGAGGTGGTTTCGATGAGCCGCCGCACGCTGACCCGCCATTTTATTAAAGCCACGGGGATGAGCGTCGCCGACTGGCTTACCGCCGAACGCCTGCGGCGCAGCCAGATTTTGCTTGAAGCCGGAAATATGCCCGTTGAGAGCGTGGCGGAGCTGGTGGGATTTAATTCCGCCGTCACCTGGCGACAGCAGTTTAAGGCGCGCTTTGGGGTGAGCCCAGCGGAGTGGCGAAAGACGTTCCGTGTTCATCCGTCTTTATAATTCTGTCGCGATTGAATAAAAAGGCGTGGGGGACATTTTCGGGGTGACGGCTACGAACGCCCCTAACGAGCGCGCTTTAAACACCGTAATCTATTATTTTCTACTTTAGCGCCAGTGTCTTTTTAGCGTGGTCCTGTTTTTTTGCTGAAAATGCTGATGTATCAGACGGGTTACAAGACGCATCTCTTCCGGTTAAGATATTGCACGTTACTTTCCAGAAGAAAAGGTAGTGGCATGAACAATATTGAAACGCAGTTACTTGAATCAGGTTTCACCGTAAAAGAGTTAGCGTATCTGAACCGAAACATCAGTCGTTATGGTTCATCCTTGCTCGAGGTCGTGCTTGAGTTAGGTAAGCGATTTATCATGGTTCTGTGTATTACTGCGGCTGTGGCTCTGATTTTCCTGGCGCTTATTTTTTTCGCTGAACATTACAATCTTGTTTCCGGGGGCATCTCCCTTTTCATCGTGTTGGCGATTGTCTGGTTTTTTCAACCCCCGGTCATTACCTACAAAGCCTGGCGCTACAGAAAGAAATACATTAGTTCTGGCCAGACGCATTAGAAATTAAATCAAACGAGACTTTTGCAGAGACACCCCAGCCGACAATTTTCATAGTGAGCGCTGCGCGATTCATACCGTCGACCTTGCGGTAGAAATCCAGCGGGAGATAGCGAAACAGACGCCAAGATTCGGGTTTTCGGATGGCGCCAAATACCGTATAGACGCTTGCTGCCAGGCTTACGCTGTTGAAGACTCCCAGTGCTGATTCACGTTTAAATCCCATAAACTGAGCGATATCCATGACGCCATCTGCCAGCATACCTTCAGAATTTGGTTGATGTTGAAGCGTTCTGTTAATTTCTTTTGAAATAGCATTTGCACCATCCATAACCAGAATCGCTCCTGCAAGCGCACCCACTGGATTCATTGTCATCATTGCACCAACGCCTGCAACTATCTGTAACCCGGAAAGTACAACCTTTATCGACGAGATAAAGTAACCGATGACTTTGTTATTTTCTTTAACCAGTTCAATCTGAGCAAAAAGCTGAGCTGTACGTGAGCGAAGCATTCTGCTTTGATCAAGAAGACTTTCGTTCTCAGCCCGGATGTTTTTCAGGCATTCCATGCACTCATCATGACTTCTGGCCGCCCGGGTAGCGCTAAACTGTTGCATTACAAATTGCCGAATATCATCCATAAATTTAATTCGTGCGAGTCCGTCGCTGAGATGTTGCCCTCCGACAATATTCGCAGTATTGATAAGCTTTCGGGCTTCAAGGTTAATCATTGTTTCAGCCCATGCACGGGTGTTCTGACCAGGGAAAAGTGCAATATCCATTTTAATTTTCTCATCTGATAACCAATGTTTACAGATTATCCAGCCAGCAGAAACTGACAACAATAAATTGGATAATGTATCGCGAGCCCTGAATTCGCTGAAGCATATACCTGCGGAAATCATCATCGTCGTTGATGGCGACCATGAGAGGGATGACTGGAGAAAAGTAATTAAGGAAACAAACACTTACCCCAGCCTCTCCACCCTCGTCTCCCCCTCCGCCATCGATAGCTGATACAGCGAAAACGATCTGTGCTTCTCAATCAGCTTCGCCAGCTCCGGCGAGTGGCTGGTGAGCCAGATCTGCGAGTAGCGGCTGGCCTCGGCGATTAAGCTCGCCAGGGCGGGCAGCATCTGTGGGTGCAGGCTGTTTTCCGGTTCGTTCAATGCGATAAATGCTGGCGGGCGCGGGCTTAACAGCGCCACCGCCAGGCACAGAAAGCGCAGGGTGCCGTCGGAGAACTCCGCCGGTTCCAGCGGCCTGCTCAGCCCCTCGCGCTGCATCATCATGCGAAAACGTCCACCGCTGTTGTCGCTGTAAAACACGCAGCCGGGGAAGGCCTGGTCGAGAATGCGCATCAGCAGCAGCTCGTCGCCAATCTCCACGATGGTCTGAAACGCGGCCGCCAGGTTAGTGCCGTCGCTGGCCAACACCGGAGAGCGGAAACCGACCTGTGGGGCGCGCATCGCCGAGCCGGATGAGACGGAAAACTCATGATAAAAGCGCCAGTTACGCAGGGATTCGCGCATCTGCGACACTTCCGGGTAAAGATGCGGTTCACCGAGCTGCCCGAATACCGATTCGTTCTCATACAGCGTGCCGCTGTGGGTCACTTTCTCGTGATGCACGTTGTTCAGAAACACCGTCTGATTCTTACGCTTCATCAGCTGTGACGACGGTCGACGATGCTGGCCGCTCAGCCAGATGGACTCCTCTTTGATCACCGGGTCGAGCTGAAACTGCGAGGGATAGGGCAGCTTCTCCACAAACCCGACCTGCAGCTCGTATTCGTAGGTCTCTGTTTCCACCGCCAGATTCATCCGCCGCAGCTGGTCGCTACGGGTTTTGCCTGCCCAGAACACCTTCAGAATGCCGCCCTCGTTCGCCAGCGCCTGGGAAAACTGCCCTTGCGCGGCGCTGTGCATCAGGTGTATCGCCTTGTAAATATTGGATTTCCCGGTACCGTTCGGCCCGAAGACGATATTGAGCTGCTCCAGCTCCAGCGACATCTCGCGGATGGAGCGGTAGTTTTGAATGTGCAGGGTGTTGATCACAGGCAGGCCCCTTTTGCAGAATAAGCCTGTATATAATCACAGCCTTTAAGATGAAATGCAAAAAAGAGACGACAGTGAGGATGTCGTCTAAACGGGGTACTGCTTTGGGCCTCTATGGGTCAATGGGGCCTTCGCATTTTTTTCATCACTTGACTGCCAGACGCAGACCCAAATCATCAGGATAGGGATCAAAGTAGTTTTGCGTCATCAGATACCGGTCGGGGTATTCGGCCAGGTAGTGCTTCAGCAGTGTGATCGGCGCGAGGATAGGCAACTGTCCGTTGCGATAATGCAGGATCACATCGCGCAGCTCGCCGCGCTGGCGAGTGTTGAGCTGGTTACGAAAATAGCCCTGAATATGCATCAGCACGTTGGTGTGATTCTTCCGCGAGGCGGGTTTTTTCAGGATGGTCATCAGCTTTTCCCGGTACGCCACGAAGAAGGCGTCCAGATCTTCCCACTCGTGCAGCGAGGCAACGAACGGGCCAATCTCACGGTAGCCCGCCTGATGGTGCGCCAGCAGCTGAAGCTTATAGCGGCTGTGGAAGTCCAGCAGCGCGCGGCGCGTCAGGCCATTTTTACGCAGCGTGTTGAGTTCGTGCAGCGCAAAAACGCGCTCGACGAAGTTTTCCCGCAGCACCGGGTCGTGCAGGCGTCCGTCCTCTTCCACGGGCAGCCACGGCAAGGTTTCAAGGAGAGCGGCGGTGAACAGCCCGACCCCCTCCTTGCGGCCCCGGTTGCCGTTTTCATCGTATAGCCGCACGCGTTCCATGCCGCAGCTTGGGGATTTTGCACAGACAACGAAGCCTGCGAGATCGCCGATTTTCGGCAAATAATCTGCCGCAAAGTCAGCCATTTTCTGCGTAACGTCTTCGTGAGGTGCGTGGCTGAAGCGCATCTGCGTTTCTCCGTCTGTCGTGACGATCAGACGCAGCGCCGGGCGAGGCGTCGGCAGGCCGATGGCCATCTCCGGGCAGACGGGCCTGAAATTCACCCACTGGGCCAGCTCATCCATGATGAAGCCCATGCGCTTATGTCCGCCGTCAAAGCGAACGGCGGATCCGGTCAAACATCCGCTAATACCGAGCACAGGTTTCGTTGTCATGGTGTTGTCCTCCCGTTCATATAACTAAAACTTACACAACATGACTAATTTGTCCAAGTATTCGCGGAACTATTTTTTATAATCCTTTAAAATCAATGCCTCTTAACTGCCCTTGTAGGTCGAGTAGCCGTACTGGCTAAGCAGAAGCGGGATGTGCAGCTTTTCGTTGGTGCGGGTCACGGTAAACAGCACCGGGATCTCCGGGAAGAAGGTGTCCAGCTTTTTGCCGTGGAAGTACTCTGCGGTTTTAAAGGTCACTTTATACACGCCAGGCTGCATGTCCTGGTCCAGCGGATAGAGCGATTTGATACGGCCATCGTGGTCGGTTTTGCCGCTGGCAACCTGAGTCCATTTGTCCTGCTGCTGCTTCTCCAGCGTAACGGTAACGTCTGATGGCGGCATTCCGGTTTGCTGGTCAAGAATGTGGACGCTTAGCGTGCCGGCAGGGGCGCTAAAGGCGGCAGGGGCGAAGGCCATCGAGGCCAGGATCAGCAGAGGGGCAGTTTTTTTCATGGTGTTTTCCTGTTGAGTTATTCGTCACAGGAAAACGTTAGCATCTGCGGCGCGGGAAAATATTCAACTTTTCGTGAAGATTCCCGCAGGAGAAAATTATCAGAGGATAATCACTTCAAGCGATACCTGCTGCTGCCACTGCTCCACCTGCTTTTTTCGCCCGGCGGTGAGCTTGCCGCTGGTGACCAGCAGCCATTTCCGCTCCGGGAAAATCTCCGGTGCCAGCGCGTCTGGCGGAACTGGCAGAATGTCGATGCGGTGGCCCTGCCCGGTGCGCGTTAGGGCTTCGAGCCAGATCTCGCACGGGTCGTTCAGGTGCCAGCCGCTGAGCAGAATATTGTCGCCCGGCGCTTTTTTATCGCCTTCGAGGCAAAACGAGGTGTAGGCGATGATGATGCCGTCGAGGATCGCGCGCAGGGTCATGGCGGCGGCGACGTTAGCCGAGACCTGGCTGCGCAGCGGACGCAGTACGTTCGCGACCAGTTCCGGCCTTGGGTACTCGCGTCCGGCGTCGTAAATCATCTGGCGCAGGGACTCGACTTTGCCGTCCTGCAGGCGTTGCAGCATGCTCTGCTGCAGCGTTTGCCAGTTGTTGGTCCGCCCCGGCGTCGGGCGCTCCAGCAGCGGTTTGACCTGGCCGATCGGGACGCCTTTTTTTACCCAGTCGAGGATTTTGAGCGCCTGCTGGACGTCCTCATCGCTGTACTGGCGGTGGCCGCCTTCCGTGCGCTGTGGCTTGAGTAAACCGTAGCGACGCTGCCACGCCCGCAGGGTGGTGGCGGTGATGCCGCTGAGTCTGGCGAATTCGCCGATGGAGTAAGCCATGTCCGTGTCCAGGGTGGAGGAATACTCTCAATATACTACGAATTTTCCCGAACGGGATGAAGCGCCGAAACGGTGCACTACACTTAACTTCCAACCGTGCAAATGAAAGGAATTCTCATGAAGCTATGGCCTGTTGTGACCGGTGTTGCGATTGCCCTGACGCTGGTCGCCTGTAAATCCCCCACGCCGCCGAAAGGCGTGCAGCCTATTACCCACTTTGACGCCAGCCGCTATCTCGGCAAATGGTACGAAGTCGCCCGTCTGGAAAACCGCTTTGAACGCGGTCTGGAACAGGTGACGGCGACCTACGGCGAGCGCAGCGACGGCGGCATCAGCGTGCTTAACCGGGGTTTTGATCCGGTGAAGAACAAGTGGAACGAGAGCGAGGGCAAAGCCTACTTTACCGGCGAGCCGACCACCGCCGCGCTGAAGGTATCGTTCTTCGGCCCGTTCTACGGCGGGTATAACGTGATCAGGCTGGACGATAAGTACCAGTACGCGCTGGTGAGCGGCCCGAACCGCGACTATCTGTGGATCCTGTCACGCACGCCGACCATCCCGGATGCGGTAAAGCAGGATTACCTGAAAACCGCGCGCAGTCTGGGCTTCCGGGTTGATCAGCTGGTATGGGTGAAGCAGTAAAAATCGTGCTTTCTTCCAGGGGCATTACTGGCTCGCCTGGATAGACTTCCGTTAAAAGCCCAACGGAGAAAGACGGCATGAACCGGCGAGCGGAGCTGCCATCCCGGCGGGGAGCGTTACAGCAGCTACAGGATATTCACCTTGCGGCAGGCGTGCCGATGGAAAACGTCACCGTGGTGGTACCGAGGGATGGGGTGATGGGGAACAGATCGCAAAGAGTGGATTGAAATAGTTCGGTTTTCTAATCATGATCCCCCCATGAAAATAGAAACCGCACTCCCCAGACACTTTGAACGTCTGGTCGCGATCTGGGAATCTTCCGTTCGCGCCACCCATCACTTTTTACAAGAAAGCGATATTGCGGCGCTGCGCCCGTTATTGCTCAACGCCTATCTGCCTAACCTCAAGGTCGTGATTGCTCGCGATGACGCAGGCGTTATTCACGGCTTTTTGGGCGTGGATGAAAACCGCATTGAAATGTTGTTTGTTGACGACGCGAGCCGCGGGAAGGGCGTCGGGAAACTACTGCTGCAATACGCTATTGCAGAGTTCGGTGCGAACGAGGTGGATGTGAATGAACAGAACCCGCAGGGCGTCGCGTTTTATCGCCATATGGGGTTTGAGCAGGTCGGACGCTCGGAGCTGGACGGGCAGGGGAATCCGTTTCCGTTGTTGCATATGAGGATGGGTGGGCAGGTTTAATACCCTTGACCTGCTCCCCATTGCTTAACACACCATGATGTTAGTAATGCCTTCATTGACCCTGACCCCGTTGATTAATACACGGTAATGTTGGCAATTTCTTCACCGACTGTAAGAGTAACTGCGAATTTCAGCTCCTCGCTCGTAGCGGACTTTTTTGGTTAGTCTCCGATCGGACAGAACCCAGGGGCTGGCGGAGCCAGCATCAGATATGTAGTCAATGAACCATGGGCATTAGGGGACTTTGCCTGTTGTCTGGAATGCGCAATAATTGGGCGCATAACGACAGCGCAAAAGGGACACCATGCTTCATCACAGCCAGGCAATGTCACTGGACGACATCTACCTTGAGGACATTCCTCACATTATCCACCCGGACACTGCGGCGGGAGATCTCGCAGAAACTGCACTGCCCAACCGCATCATCCAGGAGTGGAATTTACCGCAGGGCTACATCCGGTTTGTCAGCCGCTATCAACCGTTTCATTGGCAGCAGCCGTGGATGGCATACCGTGACACTCTTGCCGACATCAAATCCGGGAAGCTCGTTCTGCTGAGAAAAGACATAACCGGGCATGCTATTTCGGGAGTGCTGACGACATCCGGTGACCTTCGCAATGATCTGCCCCTGTTCCTTCATACCCGGCTCAGCCATCTCCTGTCCCGGCAGCTGAAACGCCCAGGGTATCACGTCCGCCCGGCGGCACCTGCGCAACATGCTCAGGCTGCAAAAACCATCAACAGCAAAGCTGCAGGTCGGTTGTTGGCCGCGGGCGGGATCTATAATGGCAATATCGAGGGATTCCATCAGACCGCGCAGCAGCTCGGTGGCGATGCGCCAGCGGGTTACAATCAGGTTATGGACAATAAAGGGCTGATCATTGCTGGCGCTTCTGTTGCTGCGGGTCTTGGCCTTGGCAGACTGGGTACGGTGAATGAGCTTAACAATCTCCATGTTCTTGGAAAAGTCGAGGGTGAATACTCGATGATAAAGCCCGGACCATTAAGTGAGCGCTTTGCCGAAACGTTCTCAGGTGGAGCTTACAAGGAAATAACATTGTCACAGGACACCACATTTTTCAGAGGTGGTCAAAGCGGCACTGAGTTGGGTCGATTTTTCAGTTATGAACGACCTTTAGGAGTACTACAAACGCGTGTCGATAAGGCTGTGTTACCAAAATGGCCTGACGGTTCTGAATCTGTGATCGATAGTTTTTATGAGATAAAAATTCCTGCAGGATCGAAGGTATATGTCGGAGAGGTGGGTTACCAGTCTGATATTTTCTCTGGAGGTACTGAGCAAGTCGTAATCCCTGCGCCCTGGAATATTCCAGGCGTGGAGACGGTTAATTTTGGGGGATTGAAATGAAATCAGATTTACATGCGTTACTTAATAAAATCATTGAATTACTTGTCTCTTGTGATGAGAGTGTTTGGTCAAAAAGACTTACTTATTATCGTGAGCACCTTGATTCTGATTATGACCAGACCGTGTTAGCCATCAGGTCTATTTTCGGAGGGGCTGGTTCCTTTAATGACTTAATATTGCAAAATAACGGCAAAATGCTGCGAGCTGAAAACAATACTCTTAATGAGTTATCAGATGAGCTATACAGCTTAATAAAAGCAGAGATCTCAGAGCGTAATATTTGAAAAGTTTTCGCTGAAAATTACTGTGACAGGGCTGAATATCAGCCCAGTCCTGCTGCCCACCGGCAGTTGAACGGAGTTAATCGTCGCGCTTAGCCTGTTTATCCCATTTTACTAAGCCGATGATATCTTTCTCTCCTTCGGCTTCTTTCAGCAGGCGCTGCGTTTTTTCAAACTCAATGTATTCTGAGCACGCCTTTTCATCCGCCGCTTTCTTGCTGATTTTGCCTGCTCCTTCTAAAACATCCCGGTCGTTAAATTGCAGAAACTGATCGAGTTTGGTTTGCCAGTCTCGTAAAAATACCTGCTTGCGGCGTTTGGCCTGATCTTCGGCAAAATCGAGCCACATATTCACGACGCGATTAAGCTTGCTCACCTCATCCTGAGACAGATAATTTTTTGAAGTAGTGACATCGCTTTTACGGACTTCTTCGCCTTTATAGCTGGTCAGCCCCATATGCGGTTGAGTAGCGTCAGCGCGTTGGTGAATCAACTCAGCGGCGGTGAGGCCCGTGCAGGCAAAATGCAGTTTATTCTGGATGGTCTGGAAGAATTGCGTAGTTTCTTTGAGCGATGGCTGATAATCGGCGGCTAATGCGAAAATTTCCCTCACGCGGAGGTAGACCCGGCGTTCGCTGGCCCGTATATCGCGAATGCGTTCCAGCATTTCATCGAAATAGTCAGGTACGGCGGACGATCCGACAGGCGGGTTTTTCAGCCGCTCGTCGTCCATAACGAAGCCTTTAACCAGGTATTCCTGCAGCGTTTGGGTGGCCCACTGGCGGAACTGTGTACCTCGCGCTGAGCGTACGCGATAGCCGATGGCGAGAATCACGGGCAAGCTATAGTGAAGTGTGTTGCGATTGACCTTGCGCTGACCTTCTTGCTGAACTTGTAAGTAAGCCTTACAAGTTGCTTTTTGTTCAAGCTCACCCTCTTCGTAAATGGCTTTGATATGCTGAGTAATGGCTTGAGGAGTGACCTGATAAAGAGCCGCTATTACTGCTTGCGACAGCCAAAGCGTTTCATGTTCAAAGCGACATGTGATGCGAACTGTTCCATCCTCACTGGCAAACATAACAAATTCACCTGCCGGAGATTGGATTACGTCTTTATCTGCCATGTCGCCTCCCTTTTTCAAGTGATTAACCTTACCAGCGTGTTGTATGCCAGATACAGCCGCTAAGCCAGGTGGTTTGTATTTGATTTTGCGAGGCGCTTTCCAGAATGCTGAATTTTAATCGCTGCAAGCGCATTCTCTATCTCAACGAGCTTTGCTTTCGTCCGTTTATAATCATCCTGCAACCTCTGCTCCTGCTCGTTATACGCCACCAGAACGATGCACCCTTTCATCACCTTTACCGTGACCTGCTGCCCGGTATCAAACCCTGCCGCGCGAAGCCACTTGCCGGAGAGGATGATATTGGGCGTGGATTTGTCGAAAACATTCGGGCGATATCCCACAATTAACGAACGCTCGGTTCCGGATTGGTCGGTGTCTGGGGTAGAATGCGAATCAGCCATAATCAACTCCTTGATAGTTGGTGAGGTTAGACGCTCCGGTTGTGTTCCCGCACATCGGGGCGTTGCAAGTACAGGAGGTTTAGGTGGCCTCCTATATGTGCCAGAGTAGATGGATAGGTGGCCTCATGTCAATCATATCGCGCGAAAAAAAACCAAAAGGCGGTGGGCAATCTCCGCAGTTTAAGATGCGTATTGATCCGGCATTGAAGGAACAGTTGGATGCTGTGGCGGCTGAAGAAGGGGTGAGTCTCGCCAGCTGGTTAAAAGAGCTAGCGAGGGAGGCTCTGAGGCAAAAGGGAGTAACTCCAAAAGGATAAAATAAGATAAAATTTTGAAAAGTATTAAGCTTAATATTAATTACAACTTTTTATAGTATTTTAATAGCTTATCATGCCTTTCTAGATCAACGCTTTTAATAAATGCTAAGATGCCAAGAATAATTTCTTTGCTATTAGGATCACCTTTCTTAGAAAGATGGAATATTTTATTTCTATAAGAGTTATAACTGTTCTGACCGATGCCCAATTTAGGGGTTGCTATAATTCCAGTTATTTCTCTTCGGGAGCGCGGCCCAGAAAGCATTTCTTTATTTTTGTTTATTGAGTAACCCTCCTCACTAATGATTAACTTAACAACGGTCCAGGCTTTTTTTATAACACTAAGTTTATTGCCTGATATCGATATATCATCTGCATATCTGGTATAGGTAAGCGCATGTCTATCACAATATTTCCCAATTCGCTGATCCATCCTCAAAGAAACAAGATTTGATAAGCAAGGAGAAGAGGGGGCACCTTGTGGTAGATAGCCGTTTAAAGTACATATAGATGTTAAATGGAAAGCTATTTTCTTGGAGTAACCAGCAGCTCTAAAAATAGAGTAAACATAGCTGGCTTTAATGCTAGGGAAAAAATCTTTTATATCCAACTTTAGGATATATTGATTTCCGGTATGCGGCTGTACGTTTTGTTTTAATGATATGCCTGATATAAAACCAGTGGCATATGGTGATGATTGCAGTTTTTCTAGAATATTACGCAATATCCATCGTTGCAAAGCTTTTAACTGTCGATTTGGGCTATCAATTGGCCTATAACCACCAGTTTTTTTTGGTACCTTGATATGACAATAGTATCGAGAGTTATCGGTTAAATATTGCGAAAGCAATGCATGTGGCAGTCGTGTCTTAACGGAAAGATCTTCAATGCTTTGTAAGATTGGTAAGGAAAGTAACCTTTGAGTATATAAGCTTTGTGAGTGTTTGGCCAAAGTAAGCTCCAAATTAATAAAGCGTAAATGGTGCTAACTCCTAACGGCTAAGGAGAGCCAGGCAGGGCTTAAAAACCCTGGCGCACAGGGTTTTTAAGCCCTGATTGGCTCGTAATGCGCACGAGGCGCCAAAACCACTGGGGGTGGGTTTGGCGAATCGATCGCATTACCATGTTACAGCTAAATTGTAGGACTAGAGGTAATGCTTCTCTATCCTCTGGAACGTCACACCGCATTTAAGGCCTTGCGCATATGATTAGTTCCCGCTTAGGAGTTAGCTTAGTCATTATTCTATAAACAGAAATGAATGTCTACCCCTAAGGAGACAATTGTTTATTCATTATGCTAACTCTTAAGCTACTTATTTCATTTAATGCATAATATTTATTTTGTATGTCCAAAAAACCACGGCTAGTAATTGAGAATTCATCACCAATCTTCTCGATAAATAAAGATCTTGTAAGTGAATGTATGGCAGCTTTACATCCAATGACCTCTTGATTGGTTAGTTTTCTTTTGGAAAGTATTAATGCCATAAGTTTATGGATAGCATTCATAGATAAGCTATCGAAAAGATAGATTAATAATAATATATGGTTTTGATACAACAGGATATTATTTATTGACTTAGATTTTCTTCCTGATGGGATCATTTTTTTTACAGTCTTCAATATCGAAGATGTATGCTCTATTTTTTGATTATCAAATTTACTTTGTATATCTAATATTTTTCCTTTATAAGATCTGACAAGTCTGATCGGTCCATGGTTAATGAAGCTCTTATCGCTTTTATATTTTTTAGGCCGCAATACGAGCATTTTTTCTGCTAATTCTTTTTGCGTTGAAAAAGCGCCAAGTTCTGCGAAAGAACCAGGGCTTTCTGGGATAAGGATTATTAAATCTACTGCTTCAGCTAATTGTTGTTCTAAAGATAATAAGCTGTTGCTTGCTTGCCCCTCCAATAGATCTTCAAAAAGATCTTCGGGATATGCCAGCTGATAATTAGTTTTTTGTTCTAGTAATTGAGATATTTTAAAGCGAAAACTTTCTTTGTCTGATTTATCTTTCCCACAGATAAAGATAACTTTTTTTGTGTCATTAATACCATTTGTAATAATGTTTATGATGGAGTCAATATATTTTCTTAAATCTTGATCTAAAAATGATTCTATATTTATAGGCATGTGTACGGACATTTTTTTCGTCTTCATGTAATCAGCCAATAAATTTATTCTGCCATAAAAAAAAGCTTGTGTATATTTCCTATTAGTGAAAACAGGGATTAAATAAGATGAAATGCCAAAAAGCACTGATTCAATTTTGGCGGAAGATCACAGGAGTCGAACCTGCCCGGGAACGCTGGCGCCCCCAACTGGATTTGAAGTCCAGCCACCTCACCGGAGATGACGATCTTCCGCGCCTCGATTGCTACATGGAGGCGGGGCGCATTATAGCTACTTTCAGGCATTTACCACATACCCCACACCACTTTTTTCACCTCTCTTTTGACCTGTACCCCCCTGTTTCAGCTAATTCCTAAGAAAATCCTCAGGTTAGCCTTTTGTGCTCTCCAACATTTATCGCGATCACAAAAAACAAGAAACGTAATCTGCTAACCAGAAAACGCAATACCCGCCGTTGAAACAATGGTTTAAAACCAATGCAACCGGTCTCAGCGCCCCCTACAGCGTGAAGGATAAAAAAGATGAGCGAAGTATTGTCAGTAAAAGAGAAGATTGGCTACGGCATGGGTGACGCCGCCAGCCACATCATTTTTGATAACGTCATGTTGTACATGATGTTTTTCTACACCGATATTTTCGGCATTCCCGCCGGGTTTGTCGGCACCATGTTCCTGCTGGCGCGCGCGCTGGATGCAATCTCTGACCCGTGCATGGGGCTGATCGCCGACCGCACCCGCAGCCGCTGGGGCAAGTTCCGCCCGTGGATTTTGTTCGGTGCCATCCCGTTCGGCATCGTCTGCGTGCTGGCCTACACCACACCGGACCTCAGCCTCAACGGCAAAATGATTTACGCCGCTATCACCTACACGCTGCTGACCCTGCTCTATACCGTGGTCAACATCCCGTACTGCGCGCTTGGCGGGGTAATCACCAGTGACCCGACGCAGCGTATCTCCCTTCAGTCCTGGCGCTTCGTGCTGGCGACGGCGGGCGGCATGCTCTCCACGGTGCTGATGATGCCGCTGGTGAACCTGATCGGCGGCGACGATAAGGCGTTCGGCTTCCAGGGCGGGATCGCCGTGCTGTCGGTGGTTGCGTTCCTGATGCTGGCGTTCTGCTTCTTCACCACCAAAGAGCGCATCCAGGTACCGCCGAGCACGACCTCCATGCGTGAAGATCTGCGTGATATCTGGCAAAACGACCAGTGGCGCATCGTGGGCGTGCTCACCATCCTCAATATCCTCGCCGTCTGCGTGCGCGGCGGCGCGATGATGTACTACTGCACCTGGATCATGGGATCGCCGGAGGTGTTCGTCGCATTCCTCACCACCTACTGCGTCGGCAACCTGATCGGCTCCGCGCTGGCGAAACCGCTCACCGACTGGAAGTGCAAGGTCAGCATCTTCTGGTGGACCAACGCCGCGCTGGCGGTGGTCAGCGTGGCGATGTTCTTCGTACCGATGCATGCCCCCGTGCTGATGTTCGTCTTTATCTTCGTTATCGGCGTGCTGCACCAACTGGTGACGCCAATCCAGTGGGTAATGATGTCCGATACCGTCGACTACGGCGAATGGACCAACGGCAAACGCCTGACCGGCATCAGCTTCGCGGGCACGCTGTTCGTGCTGAAGCTCGGCCTGGCGCTGGGCGGGGCGATGATCGGCTGGATGCTGGCAGGCGGCGGCTACGACGCGGCGGCCAAAACCCAGAACAGCGCGACCATCAGTATCATTATCGGCCTGTTTACGCTGGCGCCGGCGATCTGCTACGTGCTGAGCGCCATTATCGCCAAACGCTACTACACGCTGAAAACCCCCTTCCTGACCAAAATCCTGGGCGAGCTGGCGCAGGGCGCGCGCCGCAATCAGCAGGATTTTGAAAACCTGCCGGTCAGCAAAGAATTGCAGAACTAAGAGGACGAAAGCATGAAAATCAGTGATGGAAACTGGCTTATTCAACCGGGCCTGAACGTGACCTGTCCGGTTCAGGTGTTCGACGTGGAGCAGCAGGGCAATGACCTGGTGGTGTATGTTGCGCCGCGCGACGTGCGTGAGCGCACCTGGCAGCTCGACACGTTGATGTTCACGGTGCGTCTGTTTTCCCCGCAGGAAGGGATTGTCGGGGTGCGCATCGAGCACTTCCAGGGCGCGCTGAACAACGGCCCGCACTATCCGCTGAACGTTCTGAAAGACGTGAAGGTCGAGATTGAAAACAACGCCGAATTTGCCGAGCTGAAAAGCGGCAGCGTCAGCGTGCGCGTCACCAAAGGCGAGTTCTGGGCGCTGGATTTCCTGCGCAACGGGCAGCGCATTACCGGCAGCCAGCTGAAAAACAACGGCTACGTGCAGGACAGTAACGCCGACCGTAATTACGTTTTTGAGCGTCTGGATCTGGGCGTGGGGGAAACGGTCTACGGCCTGGGCGAGCGCTTCACCGCGCTGGTGCGCAACGGCCAGACGGTCGAAACCTGGAACCGCGACGGCGGCACCAGCACCGAGCAGTCCTACAAAAATATCCCGTTCTACCTGACCAACCGCGGCTACGGCGTGCTGGTGAATCACCCCGAGAACGTCTCGTTTGAAGTCGGCTCCGAAAAAGTCTCCAAAGTGCAGTTCAGCGTGGAAGGGGAGTATCTCGAGTACTTTGTGATCGACGGCCCGACGCCGAAAGAAGTGCTGAACCGCTATACCCGCTTCACCGGGCGTCCGGCGCTGCCGCCTGCATGGTCGTTCGGCCTGTGGCTCACCACCTCGTTCACCACTAACTACGACGAAGCGACGGTTAACAGCTTTATCGACGGCATGGCCGAACGCGACCTGCCGCTGCACGTCTTCCACTTCGACTGCTTCTGGATGAAGGCCTTCCAGTGGTGTGATTTTGAGTGGGACCCGGTGACCTTCCCGGACCCTGAGGGGATGATCCGCCGCCTGAAGGAGAAAGGGCTGAAGGTCTGCGTGTGGATCAACCCGTATATCGGCCAGAAATCCCCGATTTTCCGTGAGCTGAAAGAGAAGGGCTACCTGCTCAAGCGCCCGGACGGCTCTCTGTGGCAGTGGGACAAATGGCAGCCGGGGCTGGCGATTTACGACTTCACCAATCCGGACGCATGCCGGTGGTATGCCGACAAGCTTAAAGGCCTGGTGGATATCGGCGTTGACTGCTTCAAGACCGACTTCGGCGAGCGTATCCCGATGGACGTGCAGTGGTTCGACGGGTCCGATCCGCAGAAGATGCACAACCACTACGCCTACATTTATAACGAACTGGTGTGGAACGTGCTGAAAGAGACCGCCGGCGAAGAGGAGGCGGTGCTGTTTGCTCGCTCGGCGTCCGTCGGGGCGCAACAGTTCCCGGTACACTGGGGCGGCGACTGCTACGCCAACTACGAGTCGATGGCGGAAAGCCTGCGCGGTGGGCTGTCGATTGGCCTGTCCGGCTTCGGGTTCTGGAGCCACGATATCGGCGGGTTCGAAAACACCGCTCCGGCGCACGTCTATAAACGCTGGTGCGCGTTCGGGCTGTTCTCCAGCCACAGCCGTCTGCACGGCAGCAAATCCTACCGCGTGCCGTGGGCGTACGATGATGAGTCCTGCGACGTGGTGCGTCACTTCACGCAGCTGAAATGTCAGCTGATGCCGTACCTGTACCGTCAGGCGGCGCTGGCCCGCGAGTTCGGCACGCCGATGCTGCGCGCGATGATGCTGGAGTTCCCGGACGATCCGGCGTGTGATTACCTCGACCGTCAATACATGCTGGGGGATGCCCTGATGGTCGCTCCGGTGTTCTCCGAGGCGGGCGACGTGCAGTTCTACCTGCCGGAAGGCCGCTGGACCCACCTGTGGCACAACGACGAAATCCATGGCAGCCGCTGGCATAAGCAGCAGCACGATTTTATGAGCCTGCCGGTCTACGTGCGCGACAATACGCTGCTGGCGCTGGGCAACAATAACCAGAAGCCGGACTACGCGTGGAACGCGGGGATGGCCTTCCAGCTGTTTAACCTGGAGGATGGCGCAGCGGCGGTGAGCGAAGTGCCTGCGGCGGACGGGTCTGTGGCATTTACGCTGAAGGCATCGCGTCAGGGCGACATCGTGACCTTTACCGGCGCGGGTGACGCGCAAAACTGGTCGGTGTGCTTGCGCAACGTGCAGAAGGTGAGTGGCGTGAAAGGCGGCTCGCACGCGGGCAGCGAGTGGGGTGTGGTGGTGAAAGCGGAGAGGGATGAGGTGGTGGTTCAGCTCTGAGGTGGAAAATGCCCGGTGGCGCTTCGCTTACCGGGCCTAAGGTAATTATGCGCTCTGATGCCCTCACCCTGACCCTCTCCCATGTACAGTCCGGGGACATAGTGAACACTTGTTCGGGGACATGGTAGACACTTACAACTGAGGCATAAGAACCCGTCTATGGAGTCGCTTATGCCCTGGGATGCGAGAGATACCATGTCATTACGTACCGAGTTTGTTTTGTTCGCCTCGCAGGACGGGGCGAACATCCGTTCCCTCTGCCGTCAGTTCGGCATTTCTCCTGCCACCGCCTACA
>NZ_JADBRK010000009.1:81262-144541 GCF_014930595.1 Enterobacter cloacae complex sp. P42RS | reverse complement strand
GGTGGGTCGTGCAGGATTCGAACCTGCGACCAATTGATTAAAAGTCAACTGCTCTACCAACTGAGCTAACGACCCACTTTTATGCTGCTTTCACGTTGTTTGATATCCCGTGGCAACGGCGGCATATATTACTGATTTAAGAATTCTGCGCAACAAAAATTTCGATGAAGATCACTTAACTGCTTAGTAATCATGCTGCACGACCAGAAATAACGCGATTTCTGGTCATGCGATAATCATCCCATCGAATTCAGGCGTTTTTGCGCCTGCTTAGCACCTTCGGTGCCGGGGAATTTTGCGACCACCTGCTGATACACCGCTTTGGCTTTCGCCGTGTCGCCTTTGTCCTGCATGATCACGCCAACCTTAAACATCGCATCTGGCGCTTTCGGCGATTTCGGGTAATTTTTTACCACGGAGGCAAAATAAAACGCCGCATCGTCCTTTTTACCCTTGTTGTAATTCAACTGACCGAGCCAGTAATTCGCATTTGGCTGATAGGTTGAGTCAGGGTATTTCTTGATAAAGTTCTGAAACGCAGCGAGCGCGTCATCCTGACGAGATTTATCCTGCACCAGGGCAATGGCCGCATTGTAATCCGTATTCGCGTCACCGCTCTGTACAGGCGCTCCTGTTGAGGCTGAAGCATCAGCAGACGGCGCAGGCGCTGAGGTTGCCGCGCCGCTTTGATCGCCCGCTGCGGGTTGTGCTGCTGCACCGCCGCTGCTCAGGCTATCTATCTGCAATAAAATTTGCTTCTGACGTTCCACAACCTGGTTAAGCTGATACTGACTTTCCTGAATCTGACCACGGAGAGAGTCAATATCGTTTTGGTTATCGGAAAGTTGCTGCTGGAGTTGGGTTAAAAGCTGACTGTGAGCGTTAGAAATACGCTCGAGCTGAGTGACCCGGTCTTCTACCGAGCCTGAGCCGACACTACTGATTGGTGCCTGAGCAAAAGCGGCCCAGGGGGCCGCTATTCCAACCAGTAACGACAGACTCAACAGATGATGTCTGAAGTTACTGCTCATGCAATTCTCTTAGTAAACCAGTACGGCACGACGGTTTTTGGAGTAAGCCGCTTCGTCGTGACCCAGTACTGCAGGTTTTTCTTTACCGTAAGAAACGATGGAGATCTGGTCAGCAGAAACGCCTTTACCCTGCAGGTACATCTTAACGGCGTTAGCACGACGTTCACCCAGGGAGATGTTGTACTCTGGAGTACCACGTTCGTCCGCGTGACCTTCTACGGTGACTTTGTAAGATGGGTTGCTACGCAGGAAGTTAGCGTGAGCATCCAGCATCGCAGCGAAGTCAGAACGGATGTCGTATTTATCCAGATCGAAGTAAACGATGTTGTTCTGCTGCAGCTGCTGCATCTGAAGACGCGCTTGCTCTTCAGAAGACATGTTGCCATTGCCGTTCGCGTCCATACCGGTACCGGCACCCATCATGCCTTCGCCGCTCTGGTCATTGCTGGCGTTCTTGTTAGAAGAACACGCTGCGATTGCCATTACAGGCAGAGCGATCATCAGCCCCTTCAGCACTTTGTTCAGTTGCATTTCTATGATTCCTTTAGTAATCAATTAATTATTATTTACAGATACGGCGACCAGGCAGGTGATTTTACCTGTCCATCAGTGGCCGGAATACGCGCTTTGAAACGCCCATCTGTAGAAACCAGATTCAGCACAGATCCCATCCCCTGAGAAGAGCTGTAGATTACCATAGTGCCGTTAGGTGCCAGACTTGGCGTTTCATCCAGGAACGTTGACGACAGAACTTGAACGCCACCCGCTACCAGATCTTGTTTGGCAATGTGCTGCTGCCCACCGTTGGAGCTGACCATTACCATGAATTTACCGTCGCTGCTCACGTCTGCGTTCTGGTTCTGAGAGCCTTCCCAGGTGATACGCTGCGGAGCACCGCCGTTAATGTTCACTTTATAGATTTGTGGACGGCCTGCCTGGTCAGAGGTAAACGCCAGGTTTTGGCTGTCCGGGAACCATGATGGTTCAGTATTGTTGCTGCGACCGTCGGTCACCTGACGGATCTGGCCAGAGCCAATGTCCATCACGTACAGGTTCAGGCTACCGGTTTTAGAAAGCGCAAACGCCAGTTTAGACCCATCTGGTGAGAAGGAAGGCGCACCGTTGTGACGTGGGAACGACGCTACCTGACGCACCGCACCGTTAGCCAGCGTCTGGATAACCAGCGCAGAACGACCACTTTCGAAGGTCACATACGCCAGTTTAGACCCGTCCGGAGACCAGGCTGGAGACATTAGCGGCTGTGAAGAGCGTTTCACCAGGAACTGGTTGTAACCGTCGTAGTCAGATACGCGCAGCTCGTACGGGAACTGACCGCCGTTGGTCTGTACCACATATGCGATACGGGTACGGAACGCACCTTTAATACCGGTCAGCTTTTCGAATACCGCGTCGCTGGCCGCGTGTGCCGCGTAGCGCAGGTACTGTTTAGTGACCTTGTAAGAGTTCTGTGCCAGGACGGTACCCGGTGCACCGCCGGTATCCACCAGCTGCCAGGCCACGTTGTAAGAACCGTCCGGGTTAGGCGTAACCTGCCCCACCACCACGGCATCAATACCCAGCGCAGACCATGCAGCAGGCTGGACTTCCTGCGCACTGCCCGGCTGCTGCGGCAGACGAGAACGATCTAACGGGTTGAATTTACCGCTGTTACGCAGGTCAGCCGCCACGATGCCACCGGCATCTTCAGGTGCAGCGCCAGGACCGGCCCACTGGAACGGAACAACACCGATTGGGCGTGCCGAGTCCACCCCCTGGGTGATCTCGATACGTACTTCTGCGTGCAGGACTGCTGCCCACAGCATTAAAAAACTAAATGCTACACGTAATGCCTGCTTCATCATATCTCCCTTATCCGGGTAACCTTACCCACGATAATTTAGCAGAATGTTAACAAACTCAAATAGACAAAACTACCCGAACCCTGTGACTAAACCTGGTCTATTTTTCCCCGTTTGCACGGGGAAAATGTAACTTAAGGTTTGAAGTCCAGCGGCGCATTTTTGAAGACTTCGTAGACTGCCTGAGAAGGCGGTTTAGGCATCTTCGCCTGACGCGCTGCAGCCAGAGCCGCAGTACATAAAGCCGGGTCGCCACCTTCAGACTTAATATCAAGCAGCATGCCGTCCGGAGCCAGTTTTATACGCAGCGTACACGTTTTACCGGCATAGGAAGACGCATCATAGAACCGGCTTTCAATCGCCGATTTAATCTGCGCGGCATAGCCGTTGATTTCAGCCCCTGTCGCACCGTTACTCTTAGTGTTACCACTTCCGGTCGGCGCTGCGTTGTTTCCTTTCGCGCCACCGCCCGTTTTCGGTGCATTCTTACCGGAGCTTAAATCCCCCAGCAGATCGTCAACCCCTGCGGCGGCCGCGGCTTTTTCAGCGGCAGCAGCCTTTTTAGCAGCCGCTTTTTCAGCAGCTGCTTTCTTATCGGCAGCGGCCTTCTCAGCTGCAGCTTTTTTATCAGCAGCGGCTTTTTCAGCGGCGGCAGCTTTTTCGGCAGCAGCCTTCTCAGCCGCAGCGGCTTTCTTCGCAGCCTCGGCAGCCGCTTTCTTCTCTGCGTCCTGAGCGGCTTTCTTCGCGGCTTCGGCTTCAGCTTTCTTCTGTGCGTCAGCAGCGGCTTTCTTCGCGGCTTCCGCTTCGGCTTTCTTCTGGGCATCCGCAGCGGCTTTCTTCGCGGCTTCGGCCTCAGCTTTCTTCTGGGCATCGGCAGCCGCTTTCTTCGCCGCTTCTGCCGCTAATTTTGCCTGGGCATCAGCCTGCGCTTTGGCATCCGCTGCGGCTTTCGCTGCCGCCTCTTCCGCCTGCTTTTGCTGTTCCTGCGCTTTCTTCGCGGCCTCTTCGGCTTGCTTCTGCTGTTCCGCCTGCGCTTTCGCGGCTTCCTGCGCCTGCAAACGTTCTTTCTCAAGCTGCTTTAAACGCTCCTGCTCGGCGGCCTGCTTTTCACGCAGCTCTTCCGCCTGCTGTTGCGCCTGTTTTTCACGCTGCTCTTCAGCCCGTTTGGCACTCGCCTTCTGCTGTTGTTCGCGATTATAGTTTTGCACTACCGCACCGGGATCCACCATTACGGCGTCAATGGAAGACCCTCCACCGCCGCCTGCTGATGCATCAATATGCTCGTCGAACGAACTCCAGATCAGCGCTGCAAAAAGAATAACGTGCAGCACTGCGGAGACGATTATCGCTCGCTTAAGCTTGTCGTTCTGTTCGGTTGCCTTTGACACTATCGGTTCCCAAAAACTACGCGGATGATCAAATAGGTTGAGTCATTAAGCCAACTGACTTAACACCCGCACTATGTAGCAAGTTCAGCGCTTTAATAATTTCATCGTAGGGTACGTCTTTCGCGCCACCGATTAAGAAGACCGTTTTCGGATTTGACTCCAGGCGACGCTGCGCTTCGGCAATAACCTGCTCAGGTGGCAGCTGATCCATACGATCTTTTTCTACCACCACGCTGTACTGCCCTACGCCGGAAACTTCAATGATGACCGGAGGATCGTCATTGGTGCTCACCGCCTGTGATTCTGTCGCATCCGGCAGATCGACTTCCACACTCTGGGTAATGATGGGCGCTGTTGCCATGAAGATCAGCAGCAGTACCAGCAGAACGTCCAGCAGTGGCACGATATTGATTTCGGACTTGAGCTCGCGACGACCTCGTCCACGCGATCTGGCCATGGTTTACCCCTTGTTGCTCTCGGTGCTGGTAAACGCCTGACGGTGCAGAATCGCGGTGAACTCTTCCATAAAGTTGTCGTAGTTCAGTTCCAGTTTGTTCACGCGCTGGTTCAGACGGTTGTAAGCCATAACCGCCGGAATTGCCGCAAACAGACCGATAGCGGTCGCAATCAGTGCTTCAGCGATACCCGGTGCAACCATCTGCAACGTCGCCTGCTTCACCGCGCCCAGCGCGATAAAGGCGTGCATGATCCCCCACACGGTACCAAACAGACCGATATACGGGCTGATAGAACCCACGGTACCGAGGAAAGGAATGTGCGTTTCAAGATTTTCCAGCTCGCGGTTCATGGAGATACGCATCGCACGCGATGCCCCTTCCACGACGGCTTCCGGCGCATGATTGTTTGCCCGATGCAGACGAGCGAACTCTTTGAATCCGCTATAGAAAATTTGTTCGGAGCCGGTCAGGTTTTCACGGCGTCCCTGGCTCTCCTGATACAGGCGAGAAAGTTCAATACCCGACCAGAACTTATCTTCAAATGCTTCCGCTTCACGGCCAGCAGCATTGAGGATACGCGTTCTCTGGATGATGATGGCCCAGGATGCGATTGAAAAACCAATCAAAATCAACATGATAAGTTTAACCAGAAGGCTTGCCTTCAGGAACAAATCAAGGATATTCATGTCAGTCACTGCTTAAACTCCGCGACAATAGACTTAGGAAGCGCACGAGGCTTCATTATGGTTGGATCAACACAAACAATCAGTACTTCAGCTGAGTTCAGTACGGTGTTCTCTGCGTTGACTATCCGCTGCGTGAAAACCAGTGAGGTCCCGCGCATTGATGTAATTTCAGTTTGGACTTCGAGCATATCGTCGAGTCTGGCAGGCGCAAAATACTCAAGCGTCATCTTGCGTACCACGAAGGCAACTCGCTCAGCCAACAGCACCTGTTGACTAAAGTGATGATGGCGCAGCATCTCTGTGCGTGCCCGTTCATAAAAAGCAACGTAGCTGGCGTGGTAAACCACACCACCGGCATCGGTATCTTCGTAATAGACACGAACCGGCCATCGAAACAGCGTTGTATTCACTTTACATCCCAGTAATGCAACAAAAGTTAGAGCTTTTAAACTTCGCTACTATACGCGCGGGAAAGATGGTTTGGAATGGGGGAAAGTAAACGGAGAGTAAATTTTTATGGGCTCGGGTAAGCCCATAACGTTAACGGACATTTCTTATTCAGAAGAAGAAGAAAATCAAACCGGCGAGAAGCACCAGATCGGCAATCAGCGGGCAAAAAATTCCCTGCCAGTGAACGGCTTTCGGACGAAAGCCCACGCCGTGGATCACCCCGGCACACACTGCCCACATGATGAGGAAGCCGTGCCAAATCTCAAGCTCGCTGGTCTTTGCCGCAAAGCGCGACGGGTCCCAGAAGATACAGCCTGCCAGCAGTAATGCCATCACTAAAGAAAGCGCCCGTAACGGGCGCTTATCCATTACCGCGTAAAGCTTCGCGATAATATTCATCAGTGTTTTTCTTCACCCGCTTTGGTCGCTTCGACGTGCTCAAGCGCCAGGGCAGTGATGACACCAAAAGCACAGGCAAGAAGCGTCCCTAAAATCCATGCGAAATACCACATATTCAGCTCCTTACTTAGTACATAGAGTGGGTGTTGCTTTCGATATGTTCTTTGGTGATACGACCGAACATTTTCCAGTAACACCAGATGGTGTAGGCCAGAACAATCGGAACGAACACGCAAGCAACGTAAGTCATTAAGTTCAGCGTCATATGGCTGGAGGTTGCATCCCACATGGTCAGGCTAGCATTCAGCATGGTGCTGGATGGCATGACGAATGGGAACATGGCAATACCCGCCGTCAGGATGATGCACGCCAGCGTCAGTGAAGAGAACACGAACGCCAGAGCACCTTTCTCCAGACGAGACGTCAGCACGGTCAGCAGCGGCAGCAGCACGCCCAGAGCCGGGATCGCCCACAGCGCAGGGGTATTGTTGAAGTTCACCAGCCATGCACCAGCCTGACGCGCCACTTCTTTGGTCAGAGGGTTAGACGGTGCCGAGTGGTTAATCGCAGACGTCACCACGTAGCCATCAATACCGTACACCACCCACACGCCTGCCAGAGCGAAGCAAACCAGCGTCACCAGTGCCGCCACCTGAGCAGTAGCACGGGAACGCAGGTGCAGTTCACCCACAGTACGCATCTGCAGGTAAGTTGCGCCCTGAGTGATGATCATCGCCACGCTCACCACACCGGCCAGCAGGCCAAACGGATTCAGCAACTGGAAGAAGTTACCGGTGTAGTAAAGACGCATGTATTCATCGAGGTGGAACGGTACGCCCTGCAGCAGGTTACCGAATGCCACGCCAATCACCAGCGGTGGAACGAAGCTACCAATGAAGATGCCCCAGTCCCACATGTTGCGCCAGCGGGTATCTTCAATCTTGGAACGGTAGTCGAAACCGACCGGACGGAAGAATAAAGAGGCCAGCACCAGAATCATCGCCACATAGAAGCCGGAGAACGCAGCCGCGTAGACCATCGGCCAGGCAGCGAACAGCGCGCCGCCTGCGGTGATCAGCCACACCTGGTTACCGTCCCAGTGAGGGGCGATGGAGTTAATCATGATTCGACGCTCGGTGTCATTACGACCGAGGAAACGGGTGAGCATCCCCACCCCCATGTCGAAACCATCCGTGACGGCGAAACCGATCAGCAGAACGCCAACCAGCAGCCACCAGATAAAACGCAATACTTCATAATCGATCATTTGATGACTCCTGTCTTAGCGTGCCGGCTGAGTAGTCACAGTGGACTGCTCGTAGTGATAGCGACCGGTTTTCAGGCTGCTTGGGCCAAGGCGCGCGAACTTGAACATCAGGAACAGTTCAGCCACCAGGAACAGGGTGTACAGACCACAGATCAGCAGCATGGAGAAGATCAGGTCGCCTGCCGTCAGGGAAGAGTTCGCTACCGCCGTTGGCAGTACCTCACCAATCGCCCATGGCTGACGGCCATACTCCGCTACAAACCAGCCGGATTCAATCGCGATCCACGGCAGTGGAATACCGTACAGCGCGGTGCGCAGCAGCCATTTTTTCTCGCCGATGCGGTTACGAATCACGGACCAGAAGGACGCCGCAATGATCAGCAGCATGATGATGCCGCAGCCCACCATGATACGGAATGCGAAGTACAGTGGCGCAACGCGTGGAATCGAGTCTTTGGTCGCCATCTGAATCTGTGCTTCCGTCGCATCAGAAACGTTCGGGGTATAACGTTTCAGCAACAAACCGTAGCCCAGGTCTTTCTTCACGTCGTTAAATTGATCGCGAACGGCCTGATCGGTAGAGCCGGCACGCAGCTGTTCCAGCAGCGAGTAAGCCTTCATACCGTTACGGATACGCTCTTCGTGCTGAACCATCAGCTCCTTCAGACCCGTTACCTGCTTATCGACAGAACGGGTTGCGATGATACCCAGCGCGTAAGGAATTTGGATGGCGAAGCGGTTTTCCTGCGCGTCCTGATCGGGAATACCGAACAGCGTAAAGGCAGCAGGTGCCGGCTGGGTTTCCCATTCGGCTTCGATAGCGGCCAGTTTGGTTTTCTGCACGTCACCCATTTCGTAACCGGATTCATCACCCAGAACGATAACGGAGAGGATTGCAGCCATACCGAAGCTTGCAGCGATAGCAAAGGAGCGCTTGGCAAACGCGAAGTCACGACCGCGCAGCATATAGTAGGAGCTGATACCCAACACGAACATCGCGCCGCACACGTAGCCAGATGCCACGGTGTGAACAAATTTAACCTGAGCAACCGGGTTCAGGACCAGCTCGGCAAAGCTGACCATCTCCATACGCATGGTTTCGAAGTTGAAGTCAGACGCGATCGGGTTCTGCATCCAGCCGTTCGCCACCAGGATCCACAGCGCGGACAGGTTCGAACCTAATGCCACCAGCCAGGTTACGGCCATGTGCTGGACTTTACCCAGACGGTCCCAACCGAAGAAGAACAGACCTACAAAGGTGGATTCGAGGAAGAAGGCCATCAGACCTTCAATGGCCAGCGGCGCACCGAAGATATCCCCTACATAGTGGGAATAGTAAGACCAGTTAGTCCCGAACTGAAACTCCATGGTCAAACCGGTTGCCACGCCCAGCGCGAAGTTGATACCGAACAACTTGCCCCAGAACTTGGTCATATCTTTATAAATCTGTTTGCCGGAGAGGACGTAAACCGTTTCCATAATTGCCAGCAGGAACGCCATACCGAGCGTCAGCGGCACAAACAGGAAGTGGTACATCGCGGTCAAGGCAAACTGTAAGCGCGACAGTTCGACTACGTCTAACATTATGACTCCTTGCTCATCGCATGAAGACTCCGAGAGTGAACCCCGTCAGAAAGAGATTCACACGCATGCCCCAATACAAATTATTCGCATCCTGGTCGTCGTTATTACCCTGGAGAAGGATAAAAACGATGACGACAGGTTACAAATAGGTTAATAAAAAACTCAAATTGATCCCGCAAATATAATACGCTGCAAAACCCTTACAATAAACAGGTTTTTATTGAATCACATTTACGTTTTTCGACGGCGATCAATTTATAGCAAAATTACCACTTTTCGGCCATTTTGATCGGGGACAATTTAGCGCTTTTCGGCATCTTTTTCCAAGCATTAAACTTTGATTTAAATCAAAAACCGGTCTTGATGTTAATCATGTTTAGCTGCGGTAAGAATGGTAAAAACCATGTTAATGATATGTGCATGCAAAGATGCGATTGGTTATCGAAGACCAAAAAAAATATAAACAGAAGTGATTTTAATTAACGCGAGAGAAAAATGCCCTGTCGAAGCGGGACAAACAATAAGCGTAGCTGGGCCAGTTTATTTTTCCATTCTGTTTTTGCAACTCTTAGAAATTACATTTAATTTACTTTTATTATCCCGGAAGTTAACACCGAAGCGTGACTATTTAATGGAAAAAGGCCGCAAACTCTGCGGCCTTTTGATCGTGTCAGCGGTTTTCAGGCAAGAAGGATGCTGAAGGTTCGTGACTGTCCCGGTCTGAACGCCCCGACGATGCCCTCTTCTTCACGATTGTCTATTATCCGTTCATTCAAGTCCGTTTCGCAGCACCGTTTCACGGTCGGATCCACGGATAACGTCGCGTCACATGCGCTGGACTCGGAAGGGTTGAACAGACGAAGAATGAGCTCGTCTCGATCTTCAGCCTTTTTGAGCGTACTGAGCACGCATCCCGTGGGCGAAAGCGCCAGCAGGCTGTAACTTTCCGGCGTGGTAAACGACGAGCGATTGAGCTTCATCGCGTCCCAGGGAATTTTGTTATAGCACTGCACAGGCGTTAACCACGATTTAGCCTGCTGCGCGACGCCCGCGTTTTCCGGCGTTCCACTGAAGCTGAAGAGGCTAAAGCGACAGCTTAACGAACCGCGCACCTGGGAGTCAGGAACAGGCATTTTGATTCCTGAAGGCCTACCGGGGCGCAACAGCAAATCTTCTTTGCCGAGTAACCCCACGCCGCGCAGCAGGGTCAGGGCAAAGGCTTTTTTATCCTCGCCTACTACTTCAAACTCGCGCAGTCCTTCGGTGAACAGCGCAAGCCCGTTTCGTTTTTCCTGCAGGACGGCATAGTTGAGTAAATTCCAGACGGGAACCGGCGCTTCTTTCCACCCCTCCTCCTGCCAGTTTTCCATCGCCGCATCCTGCACCGGACGAGTGAGGGTGCCAAACTGCGTATCCGCTAACACGCCCTGGGTTGTAAACGGCGTATGGATCAGCACGCGAACGCGGTGGTCGTCAGCCTGATTATCCAGACGCACCGCCACATCAATACATCTGCTGTGGTGGCTAAGCGTGATTTCAACCTCAGCGCCGAGAGACCCGTTTCGCTGACCCGCCGCGCGTTCGGCCAGATTAGCCGGTACCGCGATCTGATGGCGAATCACCGCCCTGCTCTGCCAGCCTTCGTGTATAACCTCGACCTGATGCTCGCCCTGCGCTGAAGTGAGTCTCCACTCTTCCCGCGAAGGTGAGTAGTCGTACTCATCGCCATCATCCGAACTCTCTTCGATTTCCAGCACCCGGTCATAAATCAGCCCGGTTTCTTTGTCGCGCAGGCGCAGCGTACCGTCGTTATTTAAATCAATCTGCCAGAAGGCGTTTTCGAGCAAGGATTCGGTGTTTATCACCGGAGAGACCACCTTTCCGGTCACGTTTGGCTCGATAAACAGCGTACGGTAGCCCATCGACGGCAGTATCTGGCTGAGCTGAATATCAAACTCCATAAACGGCTCATAATTACCGTAATGGACAATTTGCCGGTCAATGAGACCAGGGTCCAGCTCGCGCGCGCTGCGAATGAAATACGGGATCTCGTTGCCTTTATCATCCAACAGACGGAACTGGCTGGCGCGCAGTCGAATCGTGGTGTTCATCACCTCTTCACGCGGCCAGGGCATCAGGTTGAACATCACCAGTTTGTCGGCGTCGCTTTGCGGCATGTTGTCGACAATCTTGCGCATATAGAAACGCACCAGGTTATCTGCCATGTCTTCAGCCAGTTCAAAACGAGAGACAATCTCACGATGCACCTTGTCGCTGCAGCAGCAGCCGATGCTGTCGTGAGCGTGGTTTTTAAGGATCTCTTTCCACATCTTCTCCAGCAGGCCGTGGTGATAATCGAAGCCCAGCGTCCATGCAAGCGTCGCCAGCGGTTCGAGGATGTTGACAATTTTGTTCTCAATACGCGCATGGGCAATTTTGATATCCATACGCGTGGAGCCGATTGTCCGGTGCACGCGCATGTATTTCCCGTCGATAAACTCCCCTTTCAGGGTCGCCAGTTCATCGCGGCGTGCCTCAATGTGGTCAAACACCTCTTCAAAGCGGCTCATTACAAATTGACGCTGCGGATAGATTTCACGCAGCTTATCCATCACGGAGAAAATGTTCTGCTGCAGCGGCATCTGATCGTGACCGTTAGGCAGCAAAATCTCTTTGGTGACGGAGGCCTTTTCCAGAACGTCGAAATAGCTGTCGAGCCGTTTTCGCAGCCCGGCTTCGTCCTCCGGTAAGTACTTACCAATCGCGTAGCCCAGCGGCAGCACCTGCGCCGTGACTTCACTGCCGTCCTGGCTCTGCCAGAGAAATTCGGTTTTATCGGTCCCGTGTCGTTCCGAGCAGCCGCGCCAGAACATCGTCCGGGTAATGCCAAATCCGTTATAGATATGCGGAAGCTGGCCGGACATACCAAACGAATCCGGCAGATAGCCGATCTTCATCGGCTCGCCGAACACCATACAGTCCCGGATGCCGTACATCAGGTTGCGGACAATCGACTCGCCGCTGACAATCGTGGTATCGGTCTGGGTATACCAGGGGCCGATAATCAGTTTTCCGCGCTCCACAAGCGCCTTTACCCGCGCGCGGTTTTCGGGCACGACGGCAAAATAATCTTCCAGCACCGCCGTCTGGCCATCAAGGACGTAATATTTATACTCGTCGTCCTGCTCCAGACGGGTCAGGATCTCTTTCATATTATTGACCAGAAGAATGCGCGACTCTTCAGTGGTGAAGTACCACTCACGGTCCCAGTGCATATGCGGCGTGATATGAACGCGAGATACAGCTTTCATCTTCGTTTCCTGTTTTGTGAGTTTTTACGGTATGGCGTCTTCTGTGAGGTATTTGCCCTTTTTTACCGCCTGACGTCGCCAGAGCAGCAGAACAAACGTGGAGACAGCGGTCCCCGCCAGCGCCGCGCCAAACCAGCCCGCCGCCGCAACCACACCGCCCAACCCGGCATCGTGAAGTAAAAAGAGAGAGAAAATCCCGGCCCCCGGGGTAGACAACCCGATCCCCATCGCACCGACAGCCGCGCCTGTCACCATGGATCCAAGTACAAATGAGCCAATGACGCGAAGCGGATCTTCAATCGCCATCGGGATCGCCCCTTCGGTAATGCCCGCCAGGCCGAGCAGCCACGTTGATTTACCGGTTTCAATTTCAAATGGTTTAAACAGCTTCGGCGCCAGCATCGTCGACGCCGTGACGGTGAAGGCTGAGACCATTTTGACGGAGGCAAAGATTGCGTAAGGACCATAAACGCCGTTCGCCATCGCCCCCAGGCAAAACGCGTAAGAGGCTTTGTTGACCGGGCCACCCAAATCGAATGAGCACATAAACCCGAGGATTGCCCCCAGAAGCAGCGCATTCGCGCCGGAGAGACCGTTAAGCCAGACAGTGAGCGTGTTATTGAGCCAGGCCACCGGTTCGCCAATCACAAACAGCATCAGGCTGCCCGCGCCCAGCACGCCAATCACCGGATAGAGATAAAAGGTCAGAAAGCCGTTATAGCGGCTACTGAGCCGAATGTGGTTTTTCACCCAGCGCATCAGATAGCCCGCGATCAGCCCACCGACGATAGCGCCCAGAAAACCGGAGCCGATCATATTGGCAGCAAGACCGGCCGCAAAACCCGGCGTCAGCGCAGGTTTATCCGCCAGCGAATACGCGGTATAGGCCGCCAGAACAGGTACCATCAGAATGCCGAGCATGCCGCCGCCAAGCTTGCGGTACATCCACAGCCACGAGTTTTCCTGGTCAAACAGGTGCTGCAGACCCAGGATTTGCGCCAGCAGTACCGACACGGCCAGCACCGTACCGCCAGCGACGATCAGCGGCACCGCAAAAGAGATACCGCTGAGAAGTGCCTGCTTGAGTTCAGTTTTAACGCTCTTTTTCGTTTCGGTATCGACATGCGCAGGACGCGCATCGGATGCAGGCTGCAGCGCCAGCGCGCGCTCAATAAGCGCTTCAGCATGGCGCAGAGGCTCCGCGACGGGCACGGAAATGGTGGGGATCCCCTGAAAACGCTCGTTCTCTTTGATCGCCACTTCCGCCGCAAAGATGCACGCTTTGGCCTCCTGCAACTGCTGCGCGGTGATGCGCCCCTCAATGCCGTTCGCCCCCTGCTTTTCGACCACCACGTTGACGCCCAGCTTACGTCCCGCTTTTTCCAGGTACTCAGCTGCCATATAGGTATGGGCAATCCCGGCCGGACAGGCGGTGACGCAGATGACGGTTGGTGCATTCACCAATGTGGCAACCTCGTCTTCCTGCGAGACACCGTTCAGCGCATCAAGCAGATCCTCCGCCGTCGCTGCAGCCATAACGCGTTCCCGGAGTGCGTCATCTGCCAGGCGAGACGTCAGCGCCGTCAGCACCTGGATATGCGTGGATCCCGCTTCAGCAGGTGGGATAGCAAGCAGGACGATTAGCTCAACGTTTTCAGGGCCGTCTACCCCCTCCCACTCCAGCGGTTCGCACAGCGTAGCAACCGTAAAAGCCGCTTCGCTCACCACGCTCGATTTACCATGCGGGACAGCCAGCCCTTCTCCCAGTGCGGTTGGCCCCTGAGATTCACGACGGTAGACCTCCGCCAGAAAAGCATCGCCATCGGTAATTTTGCCCAGCGCCACCAGCCGCATCGTAAGCTGGCGAATGGCCTCATCACGGCTGGCATAGTGCGCCTGCACGCAGACAGCACTGGAGTGGGTCAGAGTCGTCAGGTTCATAAGATCCTCACACCTAAGTTGTTATTGTCTGGCGGCAATTGTGGCAGGCAACACAATACATTTATGTGATCATTTTCACTAACAGTGCAAATTTGTATTTAAATTGTATTATTTACAAATTTTAAGCTGAAGGCATAATTCCGTGAAAAGGTATTAGAAAGGCAGGTTCTATGGGTAACAAACCGATGTACCGGCAGATAGCCGATGCGCTTCGCGAGAAAATCAATGCGGGTGAGTTAAAACCCGGCGATGCGTTACCGACGGAATCCAGCCTTCAGGAGGCGTTCAACGTTAGCCGTGTAACGGTGAGACAGGCGCTGAAGCTGCTTACAGAAGAGCAGATCGTCGAGAGCATTCAGGGCAGCGGTACCTACGTAAAAGAAGAACGCGTTAACTACGACATTTACCAGCTCACGGGCTTTTACGAAAAGCTGGCGGACCGAAACGTCGATACGCACAGCGACGTCAGCGTCTTCGAAGTGGTGAAAGCCGATGAGAGGCTCGCAGCAAAACTGGCGATCAGCCCGGACGATAAAGTCTGGCACGTTAAGCGCGTGCGTTTCATCAAGCAGAAGCCGGTGAACCTGGAGGAGACATGGATGCCGCTGGCCATGTTTCCCGACCTCACCTGGGAAGTGATGGAGAATTCGAAATATCACTACGTTGAGCAGATCAAAAAGCTGGTTATCGATCGCAGCGAGCAGGAGCTGATGCCGATCATGCCGTCAGAGGAGGCGATCGCCGCGCTGTCGCTCGATCCGGCAAAGCCGATCCTGGAAAAAGTTTCCCGCGGGTTCCTGAAGGACGGACGGGTGTTTGAATACAGCCGCAACGTGTTCAATACCGACGACTACAAGTTCACTCTCGTCGCCAGACGCAGGCAATAAAAAAGGCCGCTTTACAGCGGCCAACCATGTCGAAACGGACATTTTTATACTTCATCGCTCCCCGTTCGGGGAGCAGAGAGGACTTACTTAATGATGGATTTCAGTGCTTCGCCGATATCCGCCAGGCTGCGAACGGTCTTCACGCCTGCGGCTTCCAGCGCAGCAAACTTCTCATCAGCCGTACCTTTACCGCCGGCGATGATCGCGCCCGCGTGGCCCATACGCTTGCCTTTCGGCGCGGTCACGCCCGCGATGTAACCGACAACAGGCTTGGTTACGTGCTCTTTGATATAAGCAGCCGCTTCTTCTTCCGCGCTACCGCCGATCTCGCCGATCATCACGATCGCTTCGGTCTGCGGATCTTCCTGGAACAGCTTCAGGATGTCGATGAAGTTAGATCCCGGGATTGGGTCACCGCCGATGCCCACGCAGGTGGACTGGCCAAAGCCGTAGTCGGTGGTCTGCTTAACCGCTTCATAGGTCAGGGTACCGGAACGGGAAACGATGCCCACTTTGCCCGGCTTGTGAATGTGGCCAGGCATGATGCCGATTTTGCATTCGCCCGGAGTGATCACGCCTGGGCAGTTCGGGCCGATCATGCGCACGCCTGCTTCGTCCAGCTTCACCTTCACGGTCAGCATATCCAGGGTCGGGATGCCTTCGGTGATGGTGATGATCAGCTTGATGCCTGCGTCGATCGCTTCCAGAATGGAGTCTTTGCAGAACGGTGCCGGAACGTAGATCACGGTCGCGGTTGCGCCCGTCGCTTCTACCGCTTCACGCACGGTGTTGAACACCGGCAGGCCCAGGTGCGTGGTGCCGCCTTTACCTGGCGTTACGCCGCCAACCATCTGCGTGCCGTAGGCAATCGCCTGTTCGGAGTGGAAAGTCCCCTGGCTACCGGTGAAGCCCTGGCAGATAACCTTGGTATCTTTATTAATTAAAACTGACATTATTTCCCCTCCACTGCGGCAACAACCTGCTGAGCTGCATCCGTCAGACTTTTCGCTGCAATAATATTCAGGCCGCTGTCAGCCAGTTTTTTCGCGCCGAGTTCAGCGTTGTTACCTTCCAGACGCACAACCACCGGAACGTTAACACCCACTTCTTCTACCGCACCGATGATGCCGTCAGCAATCAGGTCGCAACGGACGATGCCGCCGAAGATGTTAACCAGTACCGCTTTAACGTTGTCGTCAGAGAGGATGATTTTGAACGCTTCGGTTACGCGCTCTTTGGTTGCGCCACCGCCCACGTCAAGGAAGTTCGCCGGCTCACCGCCGTGCAGCTTAACGATGTCCATGGTGCCCATCGCCAGGCCCGCACCGTTAACCATGCAGCCGATGTTGCCATCCAGCGCCACGTAGTTCAGCTCCCACTGAGCAGCCTGTGCTTCACGCGGATCTTCCTGAGACTGGTCGCGCATTTCGCGCAGATCCGGCTGGCGGAACAGCGCGTTGCCGTCAGCGCCCAGCTTGCCGTCGAGGCAGATCAGGTCGCCCTGGGTGGTGATCACCAGCGGGTTGATCTCGATCAGCGCCAGATCGCGCTCAAGGAAGATAGTCGCCAGGCCCATGAAGATCTTGGTGAACTGCTGAACCAGCTTGCCTTCCAGACCCAGCTTAAACGCCAGCTCGCGACCCTGATAAGGCATTGGGCCCGCCAGCGGATCGATAGCCACTTTGTGGATCAGGTGCGGGGTCTCTTCCGCCACTTTTTCAATTTCCACGCCGCCTTCGGTAGACGCCATGAACACCACGCGACGGGAGCTACGGTCAACCACCGCGCCCAGGTACAGCTCTTTCGCGATGTCGGTCGCCGCTTCGACCAGGATCTGGTTAACCGGCTGGCCATTCGCATCTGTCTGGTAGGTCACCAGACGCTTGCCGAGCCAATGTTCAGCAAACGCACGAATCTCTTCTTTGCTCTTAACAACCTTCACACCGCCCGCTTTACCACGGCCACCAGCGTGAACCTGACATTTAACTACCCACGGGCCGGAACCGATTTTAGATGCGGCTTCTTCTGCTTCACGCGGGGTAGTACAGGCATAACCCACCGGAGCCGGTAAGCCATACCGGGCAAACAGCTGTTTGGCCTGATATTCATGTAAGTTCATGTGTTCTATCCATCCTTCAGGGTAATCGTTATCTTCAAACCTGTAGACCGGCGCAGCGTGTGCCGGTCCACGGGGCAGGTGATGCTAAATCGTTACTAGACGTCCAGCAGCAGACGCGTTGGATCTTCCAGCAGCTCTTTAATGGCTACCAGGAAGCCCACGGACTCGCGGCCGTCGATCAGGCGGTGGTCGTAAGAGAGCGCCAGGTACATCATCGGCAGGATCTCAACTTTACCGTCTACCGCCATCGGGCGATCTTTAATGGCATGCATACCCAGGATCGCGCTCTGCGGCGGGTTAATGATCGGGGTAGACATCAGCGAGCCGAATACGCCGCCGTTGGTAATGGTGAAGTTACCGCCGGTCAGGTCGTCTACGGTGAGCTTGCCGTCGCGGCCTTTCACGGCCAGCTCTTTAATGTTCTTCTCGATGTCAGCCATACCCAGGGTATCCACATCACGCAGAACCGGGGTCACCAGGCCGCGTGGGGTAGAAACCGCCATGCTGACGTCGAAGTAGTTGTGGTAAACCACGTCATCGCCATCGATAGACGCGTTCACTTCCGGGTAGCGTTTCAGCGCTTCAACCACCGCCTTCACGTAGAAGGACATAAAGCCCAGACGGATACCGTGACGTTTTTCAAACGCGTCACCGTACTGCTTACGCAGATCCATGATTGGCTTCATGTTCACTTCGTTGAAGGTGGTCAGCATCGCGGTGGAGTTTTTCGCTTCCAGCAGACGCTCGGCCACGCGCTTACGCAGGCGCGTCATCGGTACGCGTTTTTCGCTGCGGGCACCCAGAGCAGGCTGAGCTGCCGGCGCGGCCACAGGGGCTTTCGCTTCCGCCTGAGCAGGCGCTTTCGCCAGGTGCTTGTCGATGTCTTCGCGGGTCAGGCGACCGCCCACACCGGTGCCTTTGATGGCTGCCGGGTCAAGGCTGTGTTCAGCCAGCAGGCGACGGATCGCCGGGCTGAGGGCGTCGTTAGACTGTTCTTCCAGAGAAGCCTGCTGGCGCTGAGCCGGCGTAGAGGCTTTCTCTTCAGACTTCGCGCTGGACTCTTTGCCCGCGCTGTTGCCTTCACGCAGGCGCCCCAGGATCTGACGAGAGGTGACGGTGGTGCCTTCATCTTCCAGCACCGCGTCCAGAACGCCATCCGCCGAAGCCGGTACTTCCAGTACCACTTTGTCAGTTTCGATTTCTACCAGCACTTCATCGCGCTTAACGGCATCGCCTGGTTTTTTGTGCCAGGTAGCGACGGTCGCATCTGCTACGGATTCAGGCAGGTCGGGAACAAGAATATCTACGCTACTCATTATGTATCCTTTAATTAATCGACGTTCAGCGCGTCATTGACCAGATCTTGTTGCTGCTTCTGGTGAACGGACATATACCCTACCGCCGGAGAGGCGGAGGCCGGGCGACCTGCATAGCGCAGGGCTGACCCAAATGGAATCACTTCACGGAAATGATGCTGGCTGCAGTACCATGCGCCCTGGTTGAGCGGCTCTTCCTGGCACCAGACAAAATCATGTACGTGAGCGTACTGTTTCAGCACTTCCTGCATCGCCTGATGCGGGAACGGATAAAGCTGTTCGATACGCACGATGGCGACATCTTTCTGATCGTTCTTGCGGCGCTGTTCCAGCAGGTCGTAATAAACCTTACCAGAACACATCACCACACGCTTCACGGCCTGCGGATCCAGCTCGTCAATTTCACCGATGGCCGGCAGGAAGGTACCGTTCGCCAGCTCTTCCAGGCTGGAGACCGCCAGCGGATGACGCAGCAGGGATTTCGGCGACATCACCACCAGCGGACGGCGCATACCGCGCAGCGCCTGACGACGCAGCATGTGGTACACCTGAGCCGGGGTGGACGGCACGCAGACCTGCATGTTCTGCTCGGCGCAGAGCTGCAGATAACGTTCCAGACGCGCGGAGGAGTGCTCCGGACCCTGGCCTTCATAACCGTGCGGCAGGAGCATCACCAGGCCACACATGCGGCCCCACTTCTGCTCGCCGGAGGAGATGAACTGGTCGATAACGACCTGCGCACCGTTGGCGAAGTCGCCGAACTGCGCTTCCCAGATGGTCAGGGTGCGCGGTTCCGCAGTGGCGTAGCCGTATTCGAATGCCAGGACCGCTTCTTCAGACAGCACGGAGTCCCAGACCTTGAACTGGCCCTGACCGTTATGCACGTGCTGCAGCGGAGTGTAGGTTGAACCGTTAGACTGGTTGTGAACCACTGCGTGACGGTGGAAGAAGGTCCCACGGCCCGCATCTTCACCGGACAGACGAACAGGAATGCCTTCGTCAACCAGCGTTGCGTAGGCCAGCGTTTCCGCCCCGCCCCAGTCGAACAGCTTCTCGCCTGCCGCCATGGACTGACGGTCGGCGTAGATTTTCGCCACGCGAGACTGCATCTCGATAGCGTCCGGCACGGTGCTGATGCGTTTAGCCAGCTCCTGCAGGCGCTTCATCTCAACCTTGTTCGGGTAGCTCTCATCCCACTCGTGGTTGAGGTACGGCGACCAGGTAAAGGAGTGCATGTTCATCGGACGCAGCTCTTTCACCACGCATTCACCCGCGTCCAGCGCGTCGCGGTAGAGGTTGACCATTTCGGTCGCATCTTCCAGCGTCGCCACGTTGTCGCTTTCCAGCTTGTCAGCATAGATTTTGCGCGGGGTCGGGTGTTTTTTGATTTTCTGGTACATCAGCGGCTGGGTTGCACTTGGCTCATCCGCTTCGTTGTGGCCGTGACGGCGGTAGCAGAAGAGGTCAATGAACACATCGCGCTTAAAGGTATTACGGAAGTCCAGCGCCAGACGGGTAACGAAAGCAACGGCTTCCGGGTCATCCGCATTAACGTGGAAGATTGGCGCCTGTACCATCTTACCGATGTCGGTGCAGTACGGGGTAGAACGCGCATCCAGCGGGTTAGAGGTGGTGAAGCCCACCTGGTTGTTGATCACGATGCGAACGGTACCGCCCACTTCATAACCACGCGCTTTCGACATGTTCAGGGTTTCCTGAACCACGCCCTGCCCTGTGACCGCCGCATCACCGTGGATGGTGATTGGCAGCACTTTATTGCTGCTCGGCTCGTCCAGACGATCCAGACGCGCGCGCACGGAACCGATAACCACCGGGCTGACGATTTCCAGGTGTGACGGGTTAAACGCCAGCGCCAGGTGAACCAGACCGCCTTCGGTTTCGATATCCGACGAGAAGCCCATGTGGTACTTCACGTCACCGGTGCCGAGGTGTTCTTTGTGTTTGCCCGCGAATTCGTCGAACAGGTCCTGCGGTTTTTTACCCAGCACGTTGACCAGCACGTTCAGACGACCTCGGTGCGCCATGCCGAGCACCACTTCACGGGTGCCGCTCTTGCCTGCGTGGCGAATCAGCTCTTTCAGCATCGGCACCAGCGCGTCGCCGCCTTCCAGCGAGAAGCGTTTTGCGCCCGGGAACTTCGCGCCCAGATAGCGCTCAAGCCCTTCCGCTGCGGTCAGTTCGCTGAGGAAGCGTTTCTTCTCGTCGGCCGAGAAGGTCGCGTGGCCCGCTACGGATTCGATGCGCTGTTGGATCCAGCGTTTCTCTTCGGTAGAGGTAATGTGCATATATTCCGCGCCGATGGAGCCGCAGTAGGTTTGCTTGAGCGCGTCAATCAGATCGCCCAGCTTCATCGTGTCTTTGCCGATAGCAAAGGAACCTACGTTAAAGCTTTCCTGGAAATCGGCCTCGGTCAGATCGTGATACGCCGGATCGAGATCGGCCACACGTTCCTGCTGCCACAGTCCCAGCGGATCGAGATTCGCATGCTGGTGACCGCGGAAGCGATAAGCGTTGATAAGCTGCAGGACTTTAACCTGCTTCGCATTGGTGTCAGGGTCGGAAATCGCAGAAGAGTAACGTGAGGCATCCTTCGCCAGACGACGGAAATAATCACGTGTTTTGGAATGGAATTGATCCGGTTTGACCCCTGTACCAGGCAACTGCTGGAACATGGAACGCCAGTTTGCGTCCACTGAGTCAGGATCGGTTAAGAAGTCTTCATAGAGCTGTTCTATCCAGCTCTGGTTGGCACCAGAGAGGTAAGAAGAGTCCAGCCAGGCTTTCATTGCGCCGTTCTGCATCGTGATCCCTTAAGCATTTTTATGCTTACTTTCGCCGTAGAAACTACCACGCACACCGCGTGTACGTGCCGGGGTTCACCTGCGAGCTCTTTTACTTTGGCCCGCGAAGGAACCTTTAGAAACTGTCTAAATAATCTTCGTCGTTCAGGCTGCGACTGCGTTGCGGCTTTCACTCACCCCAGTCACATAGTTCACTATGCTCCTGGGGATTCGTTCAACCGCGCCTTGTCTCGCGCTGAACGTCTCGATTATTTACTTATCTGGCAGTTTTTAAAGGTTTCTGCAATTTATTCCCTCTCCCTTTGGGAGAGGGTTAGGGTGAGGGGAACAGCGCTCCCCTCTCACTACTTACGCACTGCGCTGCAGCAGCATCGACTTAATATGGCCGATGGCACGCGTCGGGTTCAGCCCCTTCGGACACACGCTGACGCAGTTCATGATGCTATGGCAGCGGAATACGCTGAAAGCGTCACTTAATCCTTCCAGACGGCTGTCGGTTTCGGTGTCGCGGCTGTCGATCAGGAAGCGATAGGCAGCCAGCAGACCCGCAGGGCCGATAAACTTGTCCGGGTTCCACCAGAACGACGGGCAGGACGTTGAACAGCATGCGCAGAGAATACACTCGTACAGACCATCGAGTTTTTCACGCTGCTCAGGAGACTGTAAGTGCTCGCGAGCGGGTGGATTTTGCCCATTATTCAATAAGTAAGGCTTAATCTTCTCATATTGTGCATAGAATTGCCCCATGTCTACCACCAAATCACGCACGACCGGCAGGCCTGGCAGAGGACGGATAACAATTTTCTGACCGGGACGCTGCAGCGCTGAAATTGGCGTGATGCAGGCCAGGCCGTTTTTGCCGTTCATGTTCACACCGTCAGAGCCACATACCCCTTCACGGCAGGAGCGGCGGAACGACAGCGTAGGATCTTTCTCTTTCAGCTGGATTAAGGCATCCAGCAGCATCATGTCACGACCTTCTTCCGCTTCGAGGGTATAGTCCTGCATGCGCGGAGCGTCATCAACATCCGGGTTATAACGATAAACTGAGAATTCGAGTTTCATTATCCTGTCTCCGCATTAATAAGTACGAATCTTCGGCGGGAACGCCGGACGCAGTTTCGGTTCCATGTTGACGTTACGACGCGTCATGGTTTCCGACTCTGGCAGATACAGGGAATGGCACAGCCAGTTTTCATCGTCACGATCCGGGAAGTCGAAGCGGCTATGGGCGCCACGGCTTTCGGTACGGAAGTTTGCCGACATCGCGGTTGCGAATGCGGTTTCCATCAGGTTATCCAGCTCCAGGCACTCAACGCGCTGGGTGTTGAACTCGCTGGAGGTGTCGTCCAGACGGGCATTTTTCAGACGCTCGCGGATCGCCTTCAGCTGCTCAAGGCCTTTGGCCATCGCATCGCCTTCGCGGAATACCGAGAAGTTGTGCTGCATGCACTCCTGCAGCGCTTTACGGATTTCCACCGGATCTTCGCCGTTACGGTTACCGTTCCAGCGGTTGAGGCGTTCAAGAGAGGCGTCGATTTCGTCGTCGGTTGCATCACGCAGCGCGCCCTGCTCGGCAATGGACTCCTGCAGATGCAGACCCACCGCACGACCAAACACCACCAGGTCCAGCAGCGAGTTGCCGCCCAGACGGTTTGCGCCGTGTACGGATACGCAGGCGATTTCGCCTACCGCGAACAGGCCAGGAATGACCACGTCTTCGCCCTGCTCGTTCACGGTCAGCGCCTGACCGGTCACTTTGGTCGGAATACCGCCCATCATATAGTGGCAGGTTGGGATAACCGGGATCGGCTCTTTCACCGGATCGACGTGCGCGAAAGTACGGGACAGTTCCAGAATGCCCGGCAGACGGGATTCCAGCACTTCTTTACCCAGATGGTCGAGCTTCAGCTTCGCGTGTGGACCCCATGGGCCATCGCAGCCGCGGCCTTCACGGATTTCGATCATGATGGAACGCGCCACCACGTCACGACCCGCCAGGTCTTTCGCATTCGGGGCATAACGCTCCATGAAGCGCTCGCCGTGTTTGTTCAGCAGGTAGCCACCTTCACCGCGGCAGCCTTCGGTGACCAGCACGCCCGCACCGGCGATACCGGTTGGGTGGAACTGCCACATCTCCATGTCCTGCACCGGTACGCCGGCGCGAATAGCCATACCAACACCGTCACCGGTGTTAATGTGGGCGTTAGTGGTGGACTGATAAATACGGCCTGCACCGCCGGTCGCCAGCACGGTCGCGCGGGCTTTGAAGTAAACCACTTCACCGGTTTCGATGCACAGCGCGGTACAGCCAACAATTGCGCCATCGGCGTTTTTCACCAGATCCAGCGCATACCACTCGGAGAAGATGGTGGTGTGGTTTTTCAGGTTCTGCTGATACAGGGTGTGCAGCAGTGCGTGACCGGTACGGTCAGCCGCCGCCGCGGTACGTGCCGCCTGCTCGCCGCCGAAGTTTTTCGACTGGCCGCCAAACGGACGCTGATAGATGGTGCCATTTTCCAGACGGGAGAACGGCAGACCCATGTGATCCAGCTCCAGAATCGCTTCCGGGCCGGTTTTACACATATATTCGATGGCATCCTGGTCGCCGATATAATCGGAACCTTTTACCGTGTCGTACATGTGCCATTCCCAGTTATCTTCATGGGAGTTACCCAGCGCAACGGTAATACCGCCCTGCGCGGACACAGTGTGGGAACGGGTCGGGAACACTTTAGAGAGCAGCGCACAGGTCTGGCCGCTCTGGGAAATTTGCAGTGCGGCGCGCATACCTGCGCCACCCGCACCAATCACAACAGCATCAAATTCTCTGACTGGCAGTTTCATTACACACCCCACACCACAACAAATCCATAAATGACGTAAACCAGCAGCGCAACAACAATAATCAGTTGCAGCGGAAGGCGAATCGCCAGCGGTTTAACGTAATCGGTCAACACCTGCCACATGCCGATCCAGGCATGGATAAGGATGGAGAACAGGGCCAGCAGGGTGAACACTTTGGTGAAGGCCGATCCGAAGAAACCACTCCAGATTTCCCACGTCAGCGTGCCGCTGGTCGCGAAGAAACCGATCATATAGATGATGTAAAGCGTGAGGACGATGGCGGTAGCGCGGACCAGAATGAAGTCATGTACGCCGTTGCGTCCTAATGCGGAGGCGTTGCTTACCATACGAGAACTCCTGCGAGAAGTGAAAGCACGACAGTGATCACAAATGAAATGTTCGCGGTACGTTTCCCGGCCTCGAACGTCTCTTCCAGATAGCCAAAGTCCATCAGCATGTGGCGTACGCCGCCAACAACGTGATAGGCCAGCGCGGTGAGAATGCCCCACATGATAAATTTCACGAAGAAGCTATTCATGATGGCCGAGGCCTGGAGGAATCCTTCAGGGGAAGAGAGGCTGGTGCCCAGTAACCACAGCAAAATACCGACCGCCACAAACGTAATCACACCAGAAACACGGTGCAGAATGGACGCTATTGCTGTTACGGGGAACCGGATCGTTTTGAGATCCAGATTGACAGGTCTTTGTTTTTTCACATTTCTTATCATGAATAACGCCCACATGCTGTTCTTATTGTTTCCTTCCTCCGGACTGCGATGCGGGTCAAGCAGCGTTCCTTTTCTATAACTGCGCGTCATGCAAAACATTGCTTCCAAATGCTAAAACGACACGTTACAACGCTGGGTGGCTCGGGATTGCAGGGTGTTCCGGAGACCTGGCGGCAGTATAGGCCGTTCACAAAATCATTACAATTAACCTACATACAGTTTGTTGGGTTTTCTCTGGAACAGTGATCAGGGTCACGATAACAACATCTTTTTAATTTTTAATCATCTGATTTGACAAATGTTAAACAATATTGTTACAAACGTCATCAGAAAAGGCATATAATGCGCAAAAGTTATGAGGTCTCTCTTTCACCTGACAAATAGTTATGTAACAGTGTGATGGTATTGACCGAAGTTATCAGGACAGTTATTAGTGATATACAGGTTTGAATAATTCGGACTGCAAAAACGCTGATTTGCTGTTGTTTCACTGATATTTCATTCGTTTACCTGCAAGGCGCCATAGCTCTGTACCCTGGTTACTCCTCGTGAGCTGAGCGGTAAGCCAAATAACAATCTGGTAACGGTGATTAACAGCTGAAGGCAAATCCGGTAAAAGCAGTCTTAAGCATAAGGCGCTAAGGAGACCGTAAATGGCTGATACAAAGGCAAAACTCACCCTAAATGGTGATGATGCTATTGAACTGGATGTGCTAAAAGGCACGCTCGGTCAGGATGTTATTGATATCCGTACGCTGGGTTCCAAAGGAGTATTTACCTTTGACCCTGGATTTACCTCTACCGCATCTTGCGAATCCAAAATCACCTACATTGACGGTGACGAAGGTATCCTGCTCCATCGCGGCTTCCCCATCGATCAGTTAGCCACCGAATCCAACTACCTGGAAGTGTGCTACATCCTGCTGAACGGCGAAAAGCCGACGCAGGCGCAGTACGATGAATTCAAAACCACCGTAACCCGTCACACCATGATCCATGAGCAGATTACCCGTCTGTTCCATGCGTTCCGTCGTGACTCTCACCCAATGGCGGTGATGTGCGGGATTACCGGTGCGCTGGCGGCGTTCTACCACGACTCACTTGACGTGAATAACCCGCGTCACCGTGATATCGCGGCGTTCCGCCTGCTGTCCAAAATGCCGACCATGGCGGCGATGTGCTACAAATACTCCATCGGCCAGCCGTTTGTGTACCCACGTAACGACCTCTCCTACGCCGGCAACTTCCTGCGCATGATGTTCTCCACGCCGTGCGAAGAGTATGAAGTGAATCCGGTGCTGGAACGCGCGATGGACCGTATTTTGATCCTGCACGCTGACCACGAGCAGAACGCCTCTACCTCTACTGTCCGTACCGCAGGCTCTTCAGGCGCGAACCCGTTCGCCTGTATCGCTGCGGGCATCGCCTCCCTGTGGGGACCGGCGCACGGCGGCGCGAACGAAGCGGCGCTGAAGATGCTGGAAGAGATCAGCACCGTTGAGCACATTCCAGAGTTCGTGCGTCGCGCGAAAGACAAGAATGACTCCTTCCGCCTGATGGGCTTCGGTCACCGTGTTTACAAAAACTACGACCCGCGCGCAACCGTTATGCGTGAGACCTGCCATGAAGTGCTGAAAGAGCTGGGCACCAAAGACGATCTGCTGGAAGTGGCGATGGAGCTGGAACACATCGCGCTGAACGACCCGTACTTCATCGAGAAGAAACTCTACCCGAACGTCGATTTCTACTCTGGCATTATTCTGAAAGCGATGGGCATTCCGTCTTCCATGTTCACCGTGATCTTCGCCATGGCGCGTACCGTGGGCTGGATTGCGCACTGGAACGAAATGCACAGCGAAGGTATGAAAATCGCCCGTCCTCGTCAGCTGTACACCGGCTACGAGCAGCGTGATTTTAAGTCTGACCTGAAGCGCTAAAAAACGTTGGGTGCGGCCTGATGCCCTCACCCTGGCCCTCTCCCACAGGGAGAGGGAACAAACCTTAAAAACGGTAACCCCTGGGTTACCGTTTTGCTTTTATCTCTGGCAGTGCGGGCACCAGTAAAAAGGTCTGGAAGAGAGCATAATCCTGTCGATAATCCCGCCGCACCGCTCGCACTTTTTCCCCGCCCGATGGAACACCTTAAAGCGGAACAGCGCCCCGTGATGTTTGTTCTCATCCACCACGCCGCGCGTGTTGTACGACAGCCGCGGAATATCCAGCAGCGCGTGAGACAACGCGTCCAGCTTTTCATCGCTAAGCTGAGAGGCCTTGCGCTGCGGCGCCAGCCCCACTTGCCAAAGGATTTCCACCCGCAGATAGTTGCCTAATCCCGCCAGAAAAGCCTGATCGAGCAACAATCCGGAAAACTGGCGGTTGCGGAATTTGGGCGATAACAGTCGGGCCTTCACATCGCTCGCCGTCAGGCGCATGTCCAGCACGTCCGGCCCGACGCGCTGTAAGAACGGATGCGTCAGCAGCTGCTCCGGCGTTAACATTTCGATATCAGAGGCGCTGTAGAGCAGGATCGCCTTATCCGCCGTTTGTAACCGGACGCGCAGCACGCGCGTCGTTTGCGGCTGCTCGTCCGCATCGACTACGCGCCACACACCGTAGAGCTGGTTATGGCTATATAACGTCAGGTTATGGGAAAAATGCGTGAGCAACGCTTTGCCGCGCGTTTCAATATGGGTCACCGTCTGTCCCACCAGCTCTGTTTCAAACGGCTTAAGTTGAGGAAAGGCAAACCAGACATCGGTCAGCGGTTTGCCCTTTATCGCCGCCTCCAGGCTATCCGCCGCACGGCGGATCTCCGGACCTTCAGGCATGTCATTGTCCTTTTATAATCAATCTGCGCTGACGAGAATGCCCTCTTCAGAGAACGCCGCCCGCAGGCGGCGCGCAAACTGGAGCGCATGCTCGCCATCACCATGTAAACATACCGTATCAGCCTGAACGTGTGCCGACGTGCCGTCCACAGCGGTCACCCGCCCGAAGCGCACCATCGCCAGCGTCTGCGCCAGCGCTTTATTTTCGTCAGTAATCAGCGCACCGGCCTGCGTGCGCGGCACCAGGCTGCCGTCCGGCATGTATCCCCGATCGGCAAAGACTTCCTGCCGCGTCGTCAGCCCCAGCCGTTCTCCGGCACGAATAAACTCGCTACCCGCCAGGCCAACCAGAATCAGCTGCGGATTGCAGTCCCGCACCGCGCGGGCAATCGCCTCCGCCAGCGCCGGGTCTTTCGCTGCCTGGTTATAGAGCATGCCGTGCGGTTTGACGTGACGCAGCACGCCATGCTCAGCGCGCGCTATCGCCTCCAGCGCGCCGATCTGGTAGAGCACCTGAGCGTAGACCGTCTCAGGGGGCAGATCCATCGCCGTACGGCCAAAGTTCTCCCGGTCCGGGAAGCTCGGGTGAGCGCCAATCGCCACGCCGTTTTTAATGGCATTACGCACGCTCTCCAGCATGGTTTGCGCATCGCCCGCGTGAAAACCGCAGGCGATATTGACCGAGGAGACCAGGGTCATCAGTTCCGCATCGGCGCTGCTGCCCTCCCCCAGATCGGCGTTTAAATCAATCTTTACCATCAAGCCTCCACGCCAGCTGTTCGAGATAGCGCTGCCGATCCTGCCGCGCCTTTAGCGCCTCCTCCAGCGTACACTGCACGAAATGAATCGGCTGACCGAGAGGGATTTGCGCCAGATGGTAGCGATCCGCTTCGATAATGCAGGCAATACGCGGATAGCCGCCGGTAGTTTGCGCATCGTTCATCAGTACGATGGGCTGCCCGTTGCCCGGCACCTGAATCACCCCCGGCAGCAGCCCGTGGGAAAGCAGCTCCCGGTCAGTCGTGCGGGTCAGCGGCTGCCCCTGAAGCCGGTAACCCATACGGTTACTCTGCGGGCTGATTTTCCACGGCGAACGCCAGAAAGACTCTTTTGAGGCTTCATCAAACTCCTGATATTCCGGTCCCGGCAAGGCGCGGATCACGTTCCCCCACAGCAGCTGCTTCACGCCCTGCGTGGTGGTGAAATGGCGCGCTGATGGCTTAATCGCAAGACGATCGCCGTCGCGCAGCAGCCGTCCCTCATGGCCGCCCATTCCCGCTTTCTGGTCGGTGCTGGACGACCCCAACACCTCCGGCACGTCGATGCCCCCCGCTACGGCAAGATAGCTGCGCACGCCGTGCAGAGGACGCTTAAGCGTCAGACGCTGCCCGGCTTTCGCCCGCAATCGCCAGCCGGTCCACACCGCTTTGCCGTCCAGCGTTGCGTCACAGCCCGCGCCGGTTAAGGCGAACCAGGTCTCCTCACCAAATTCAATAACGCACTGACCCAGCGTAATTTCTAACGCCGCCGTGCTGCCCGCGTTGCCTACCAGCAGGTTGGCAATCTCCAGCGAAGGACGATCGAGCGCACCGCAGTAGCTCACGCCGGACTGGCGCATGCCAAAGCGTCCGGCATCCTGAACGGAGGTATAAAGCCCCGCGCGAATAAGCGTTAACATACCCCCTCCTTCTGCGGGATAAAGCGCAGGGTATCACCCGGACGCAGGAGGATCGGTGCCTCCTGCCCCGGTTTAAATAGTGTCATAGAGGTGTGCCCGATAAGCTGCCAGCCGCCCGGTGAAGTAAGCGGATAAATTCCGGTTTGTTCACCGCCAATCGCCACCGTTCCTGCGGGTACGCTCAGGCGCGGCTCAGCCCGACGCGGGGTATGCAGCCGGGGAGATAATCCGCCCAGATACGGAAAGCCCGGCTGAAAACCCAGAAACCAGACGACGTAATCCACCGAGCTGTGCAGCTCCACAACCTGCTTTACTGTTAATCCACAGTGTTCGGCCACCACGCCCAGGTCAGGGCCACCTTTGCCGCCATAGACAACCGGGATCTCAATCGCCCGCGATTCTGGCTCCAGCGCCTCGCTCTCTTCCCACCAGCGCTGCAGACGCTCAATGGCATCCAGCGCCCCGGTGTGCGGATCGCGCAGCACCACGGTGATATTATTCATACCCGGAATAGCTTCAACCACGCCGGGTAGCTCGGGCAGCCGCTGAGCCAGGCGCCAGATACGCTTTTGCGTGGCAAGCGTCACGGGAGGCTCAAGCTCCAGAACTACCGCGGTTTCACCCAGAAGATAACAACGCGCTCGCTGCACTTAACTACCTCTCATCAGGCCGGATTAGGGATATCAATAAAGGTCACATCCAGATCGGTATTTTCCGTCAGCCACTCGCTGAGGGCGCGAATACCGCCGCGCTCGGTAGCGTGGTGGCCTGCCGCGTAGAAATGCAGCCCCTGCTCGCGGGCAGAGTGAACCGTCTGCTCGGAGACTTCGCCGGTAATAAACGCATCAACACCAAAGCGCGCGGCGCTGTCGATAAAGCCCTGGCCGCCGCCGGTACACCACGCCACGCGCTTCACGGTATCCGGCCCGGTATCTCCGCACCACAGCGGACGACGCCCCAGCCGCGCTTCGATCCACGATGCCAGCTCCAGCCCCGGTACCGGCATCGACAGTTCGCCCCACGGCACCAGCGGCTCGATTTCACCCATCACGGTAATCCCTAACAGCTGTGCCAGCTGGACGTTATTTCCCAGTTCAGGATGCGCATCCAGCGGCAGATGGTAACCGTACAGGTTGATATCATTCGACAGCAGCGTTTTGAGGCGGTTGCGCTTCATGCCGCGGATAATCGGCGATTCGTTTTTCCAGAAGTAACCGTGATGGACAATCACCGCGTCGGCTTCCTGACGCACCGCCTCATCCAGCAGCGCCTGGCTTGCCGTCACGCCGGTGATGATTTTCTGCACCGTTTCGCGCCCTTCGACCTGCAGGCCATTCGGGCCATAGTCGCTAAAGGAGGCGGTATTAAGTTTTTCGTTAATCAGGCGTTCCAGTTCACTGTTTTTCATCATCATTCTCTCAAACTTTTCGGGCGGCTTCGTACGCCGCCAGCGTGGCGACGCGCGCCTGTTTATGGTCGACAATCGGGCGGGGATAATCGAGCTTTACGCCCTGTTTATCCGCCCATGCCCACGGGTCATGGATCGCTTTTTCAGGAACGTTCCTGAGCGCGGGCAACCAGCGGCGAATAAAGTCGCCGTTGGCATCAAATTTTTGCCCCTGCGTGGTCGGATTAAAAATCCTGAAATAGGGAGCCGCATCGGTGCCGGTAGAGGCCGCCCACTGCCAGCCACCGTTATTCGCCGCCAGATCGCCATCGATCAGCTGAGAAATAAAATAGCGCTCTCCGATTCGCCAGTCGATAAGCAGATCTTTCACCAGGAAGCTCGCGGTAATCATTCGCAGACGATTGTGCATCCACCCGGTTTCATTTAGCTGGCGCATAGCGGCGTCCACAATCGGATAGCCCGTCTCCCCTTTTTGCCAGGCCTGTAAAAGTGCCTCATCGTGCTGCCATTTTACGCTGTCGGTCCACGTAATGAACGGACGATGCTTACAGAGATTGGGATGGTACGTCATCAGATGGCGGTAGAATTCACGCCAGATAAGTTCGTTCAGCCACACCGAGCCCGCACCACCGTCCAGCGCCTGCGGCTGTTCGGCCAGAAGACGATGCAAACACTGGCGAGGAGAGAGCACGCCCAGCGCCAGGCAGGCCGATAACCGGCTTGTCCCTTCAATTGCCGGGAAATCCCTGCGCGCGTCATATTCTCCCGCGCCCTGCTTGCAAAACTGGCGCAGCTTCGCAATAGCGGCCTTCTCACTGGCAGGGAACAGAAGTTCATCAAATGCCCGCAGGGGATAGTTGAACGTTAATTCGGGGAGATCGGTTATAGCCTCTCCTCTGGCGGCGGGCGCGGGTACGCACTCCGGCAGCGCCTCTTTCAGGCGCTTAACAAAAGCATTTTTAAACGGCGTAAACACTTTATACATTTCGTGACCGCCGGTCATAACGCTGCCCGGAGCCAGCATCACGCTGTCATCAAATCCCTCACATACCACCTCTCCCAGCATTTTCTCCAGCTGGCGGTCCCGCTGCTGTTCGTTCAGTTCGTACTGGTAGTTATAAAAAAGATGCGTGACGCCATTCTGCTGGCATATCTCCTGCAGCATATGAAGCTGCGCGGTAAAATCGCTGACCTCTTTGTAGATAAGAGGTATGCCTTTCTCGGCAAGCGCGTGCTGCAGTTCGTTCAGGTGTGATTTGAGGTAAGCCGCCTGCCGTGGTGCCATATCATGCTGCTGCCACTGCTCAGGCGTGGCGATAAATAGCGCCAGTACGCTGGCGTCATCAGAGCGGCAGGCTGCCGCGAGAGCGATGTTGTCATGTACGCGCAAATCCGCGCGAAACCAAACCAGATGGGTGGGCATAAAACTCCAGGCTATTGTCCATTATGTCCATAAGGGCATGCCATACAAGGAAAAAGCATGCATTGAACTACTTTGCCATGAAGTGTAGACGGGATGAAATAAAAAAGGCCGCCCGGGGCGGCCTTAACGCTACTTGTCCTGCGCTATCGTGGTTAAAGCGACAAACGCATTAGGTTCATCACTCTTTACAACGAGTACGCTGGCGACAATGAACGCGATGCATATATAGCGTTTCACTATGCGGTCCCTGCTGCTAACCGCTCCACCGTTCACCACCGGTGATAAATCGGTGGACACAAGCCCGGGTAGGCGGGCTGCTTTACGGCTGAAAATACACCTTTCCCAGGACCGATGCCCATTTGCGAGATGGCGGAAAGGGACGCAGCATCATAATTACTATCCGCTGCAAAGGTAAGATACCCGAATAAAATTAGGAATTTATAAAGACTTCGAGGGATTGCCATCTTCTTACAGAAGGGTATGATAAAAATCCCGGGTAGGGGCTGCAAGACCACCCAACGGACCGCGAATCCCGAGGGACAAAAAAACCGCCATATTGCTATTGGCGGTTTTTTTATGGCTACGCGTCAGCGTTGTATCAATAGAAATCGCAGGTCGCTTTCTCTGCCTGATCCATCCACACCGGCTTCTCGCTGGTTTTCGCCCAGACGCGGTGCAGATAGCTATAAAAACGCGCGCGATCTTTCCAGAACAACATCACCGGCAGGGCCAGCACGCCAGCCACTACGGCGAAAGTGCGACGCATGAACACGATATGAGCCGGATACTCTTTATAAAGATCCATATTTTTCTCCCCTGTAGTTGGCCGGAAACCTTCTCCGGAAAATGTGAAATCTGTGACCTGGATAAAATAATATCGCTTTGTTTGTAATTTTACTACTCATCCGACCACTTATTTTCGTCCGTTTAGCAAAAATTTACACTCGCACCGTAATTAAGTTACAAAAAAGTTAACGATTTACTTATCAATAGTTAAATTGTGGGCTTTGCCATTTTTATACTTTTTTTACACCCGCCCTTCTCATTTTTGCGAAATCTTTGCGCCATAAATCCTACCGTTAACACAACAACAAAAGTCACCCGGAGGTGGATTGTGAGTGCAGGTCTTATTGCCGGCATCGTGCTGGTGTTCCTGTTATTGGGTTATCTGGTCTATGCCCTGATTAACGCGGAGGCATTCTGATGGCTGCTCAGGCGTTTTTGCTTATTGCCAGCTTCTTAGTGGTATTGTTCGTTCTGGCAAGGCCGCTGGGAACGGGGCTGGCCAGGCTTATCAACAACGTCCCCCTGCCCGGCACGGGAAGCGTTGAAAAAGGGATCTGGCGCGTGCTGGGAATCGACGATCGGGAGATGAGCTGGCGTGAATATCTGTTCGCTATTCTGCTGCTGAACATCGTTGGGCTTTTTGCACTTTTTGCCATGCTGATGCTGCAGGGCATCCTGCCGCTGAATCCGCAACGGTTACCGGGCCTGTCCTGGCATCTTGCGCTGAACACGGCGGTCAGTTTTGTTACCAACACCAACTGGCAGTCCTATGCCGGTGAAACCACGCTGAGCTATTTCAGCCAGATGGCTGGATTAACCGTGCAGAACTTCCTCTCTGCAGCCAGCGGTATCGCGGTAATTTTCGCGCTGACGCGCGCGTTTGCGCGTCAGAAAATCGGTACCCTGGGTAACGCCTGGGTGGATTTGACGCGCATTACGCTGTGGATCCTGCTGCCGATTGCGCTGCTCATCGCGCTGTTCTTTATTCAGCAGGGCACCCTGCAAAACCTGCTGCCTTACGCCCCGTATACCTCGCTGGAAGGAGCAAAACAGCTCCTGCCGATGGGGCCAGTGGCGTCGCAGGAAGCCATCAAAATGCTCGGCACCAACGGCGGCGGCTTCTTCAACGCCAACTCGTCGCATCCGTTTGAAAACCCTACCGCCCTGACCAATTTTGTGCAGATGCTGGCGATCTTCCTGATCCCCGCCGCGCTCTGTTTCGCCTTTGGTGATGTGGTCAACGATCGCCGTCAGGGGCGTACCCTGCTCTGGACCATGTCGCTTATCTTCGTGGTCTGCGTTGCGCTGGTGATGTGGGCCGAATGGCAGGGTAATCCGCACTTCCTCTCACTCGGGGCCGATAGCGCCATCAACATGGAAGGTAAAGAGAGCCGCTTTGGCATTCTCGCCAGCAGCCTGTATGCGGTGGTCACCACGGCAGCGTCGTGCGGGGCCGTCAATGCCATGCATGATTCCTTTACGGCGCTGGGCGGCATGATCCCAATGTGGCTAATGCAGATTGGCGAGGTGGTGTTTGGCGGCGTGGGCTCCGGTCTTTACGGCATGCTGCTTTTCGTGCTGCTGGCGGTGTTTATTGCCGGTCTGATGATTGGCCGCACCCCGGAATATCTGGGTAAAAAGATCGACGTTCGCGAGATGAAGTTAACCGCGCTGGCGATTCTGGTCACCCCGGCTCTCGTGCTGCTCGGCACCGCGCTGGCGCTGATGACCGAGGCCGGACGCAGCGGCATCTTTAACCCCGGCATTCACGGTTTTAGCGAAGTGCTGTATGCCGTCTCCTCGGCCGCCAACAACAACGGTAGCGCCTTTGCAGGCTTAAGCGCCAACTCTCCGTTCTGGAACTGCCTGCTGGCGTTCTGCATGTTCGTGGGCCGCTTCGGGATCATTGTGCCGGTTATGGCGATTGCCGGATCGCTGGTGAACAAAAAAATCCAACCGACCACCACCGGGACGTTACCAACCCACGGCGCGCTGTTTATCGGCCTGCTGACGGGCACCGTGTTGCTGGTCGGCGCCCTGACCTTTATCCCCGCCCTCGCGTTAGGCCCGGTCGCGGAATACCTCTCTTTACGCTGATTTTGCGGAGAAATTGTCATGAGTCGTAAACAACTGGCCCTGTTCGAACCGTCATTAGTTCGCCAGGCGCTCATGGATGCGGTGAAAAAGCTGAGCCCGCGCGTGCAGTGGCACAACCCGGTGATGTTTATCGTTTGGGCGGGAAGCGTCCTGACCACCGCCCTGGCGATTGCCATGGGAACGGGCCATATGCCGGGAAATGCGATGTTTACCGGCGCCATCAGCCTGTGGCTGTGGTTTACCGTGCTGTTCGCCAACTTTGCGGAAGCGCTGGCGGAAGGCCGGAGTAAAGCCCAGGCCAACAGCCTGAAAGGGGTGAAAAAAACCGCCTTCGCGCGCAAGTTACGTGAGCCGAAATACGGTGCCCAGATGGACCACGTTCCGGCGGATGAACTGCGTAAAGGCGATGTGGTGCTGGTGGAAGCCGGTGACATCATCCCTTGCGACGGCGAAGTCATTGAAGGGGGCGCATCGGTGGATGAGAGCGCCATCACTGGCGAATCCGCGCCGGTGATCCGTGAGTCCGGCGGCGATTTCGCCTCCGTGACGGGCGGGACGCGCATTCTCTCCGACTGGCTGGTGATCCAGTGCAGCGTTAACCCGGGTGAAACCTTCCTCGACCGGATGATCGCCATGGTGGAAGGCGCACAGCGCCGGAAAACGCCAAACGAGATTGCCCTGACCATCCTGCTGGTGGCCCTGACCATTGTCTTCCTGCTGGCAACCGCGACGCTGTGGCCGTTCTCTGCCTATGGCGGTACCGCGGTCACCGTCACAGTGCTGGTGGCGCTGCTGGTTTGTCTGATCCCCACCACCATCGGCGGCCTGCTGTCGGCCATCGGCGTGGCCGGCATGAGCCGCATGCTCGGTGCCAACGTCATCGCCACCAGCGGGCGTGCCGTAGAAGCCGCCGGTGACGTGGATGTCTTGCTGCTGGATAAAACCGGGACCATTACCCTCGGTAACCGCCAGGCGTCGGATTTCTTACCCGCCCCGGGCGTGGATGAAAAAACGCTGGCGGATGCCGCCCAGCTCTCATCCCTTGTCGATGAAACTCCGGAAGGCCGCAGTATAGTGATCCTCGCCAAGCAGCGCTTTAACCTGCGCCAGCGCGACGTTCAGAGCCTGCACGCCACGTTCGTGCCCTTCACGGCGCAAACCCGCATGAGCGGCATCAACATCCAGGATCGCATGATCCGTAAAGGCTCGGTTGACGCCATCCGCCGCCACATTGAGGCCAACAACGGTCACTTCCCGCCGGAAGTGGACAGCCTGGTCGAAAGCGTGGCCCGTCAGGGCGCGACGCCGCTGGTGGTGGCCGAAGGCGCGCGCGTGCTCGGGGTCATTGCCCTGAAGGACATCGTCAAAGGCGGCATCAAGGAGCGCTTTGCCCAGCTGCGTAAGATGGGGATCAAAACGGTGATGATCACCGGGGATAACCGTCTTACCGCCGCGGCGATTGCCGCCGAAGCGGGCGTGGATGATTTCCTTTCCGAAGCCACACCGGAAGCCAAGCTGGCACTGATTCGTCAGTATCAGGCGGAAGGCCGTCTGGTGGCGATGACCGGTGACGGGACCAACGATGCTCCTGCCCTCGCGCAGGCCGACGTGGCGGTGGCGATGAACTCCGGTACCCAGGCCGCAAAAGAGGCGGGCAACATGGTCGACCTCGACTCTAACCCGACCAAGCTGATTGAAGTGGTGCACATCGGCAAGCAGATGCTGATGACGCGCGGCTCGCTGACCACGTTCAGTATCGCTAACGACGTGGCGAAGTATTTCGCCATCATTCCGGCCGCGTTTGCTGCGACCTATCCGCAATTAAACGCCCTGAACGTGATGCACCTGCACTCTCCGGCCTCGGCCATTCTGAGCGCAGTGATTTTTAACGCCCTGATTATTGTCTTCCTGATCCCGCTGGCGCTGAAGGGCGTGAGCTATAAGCCGCTCACGGCGGCCGCCATGCTGCGCCGTAACCTGTGGATTTACGGCCTGGGCGGGCTGGTGGTGCCCTTCGTCGGTATCAAGGTTATCGACCTGCTGTTGACGCTGTTCGGCCTGGTTTAAAAGGTGAATCAAATGACCATGTTACGCCCCGCTATACTTCTGTTCATACTGCTGTCTCTCATTACCGGCGGGCTGTACCCGCTGGTGACCACCGCGCTGGGCCAGTGGTGGTTTAAGGATCAGGCCAACGGCTCGCTGATTATACAAAACGGCGAAAACCGCGGTTCACGCCTGATTGGTCAGAACTTTACGGATGCTCGCTACTTCCAGGGACGCCCTTCCGCCACTGCCGAAAGCCCGTATAATCCGATGGCATCCGGCGGCAGTAACCTGGCGGGCAGCAACCCGGAGCTGGACAAAGCCGTCGCTGAACGCGTGGCAACCCTGCGTGCCGCCAATCCTCAGGCCAGCCGCGAGGTGCCCGTAGAGCTGGTGACCGCCTCTGCCAGCGGGCTGGACTACAGCCTGACGCCGGCAGCGGTGGCCTGGCAGATCCCGCGCGTCGCCGCCGCCCGTCAGTTGACCGTCGAACAGGTGAGCAAGCTGGTGGCAGAGCACACGCAAAAGCCGCTGGTCAACTTCATCGGCATGCCCGTGGTAAATATTGTTGAGCTGAATCTGGCGCTGGACGCGCTAAGGAAAAACTAAATGACCGACGAGCCCATGCGCCCGGATCCGGACAGGCTGCTTGAACAGACGGCTGAAGCCCATCGCGGCAAACTGAAAATTTTCTTTGGCGCCTGCGCGGGCGTCGGGAAAACCTTCGCCATGCTGACGGAAGCCCAGCGGCTTCGGGCGCAGGGGCTCGATATTCTGATCGGCGTGGTCGAAACCCACGGACGCAAAGAGACGGCGTCGCTGCTGAAGGGGCTGGCTACCCAGCCGCCCCGCCGCATCAGCCATCGCGGTCGGTTAGTCACTGAATTCGATCTCGATGCCGCCCTCGCCCGCCGTCCCGCGCTTATCCTGATGGACGAACTGGCGCACAGCAATGCGCCAGGCTCACGCCATCCCAAACGCTGGCAGGATGTTGAAGAGCTGCTCGAGGCCGGCATTGATGTGTTCACAACGGTTAACGTTCAGCATCTTGAAAGCCTGAACGACGTGGTCAGCGGCGTGACCGGCATTCAGGTGCGCGAGACGGTGCCCGACCCGTTCTTTGATTCTGCCGATGAGGTGGTACTGGTTGACCTGCCTCCTGACGATTTGCGCCAGCGCCTGCACGAAGGCAAGGTTTATATTGCCGGCCAGGCCGAGCGCGCCATCGAACATTTCTTCCGCAAAGGTAACCTGATTGCCCTGCGCGAGCTGGCCCTGCGGCGTACTGCCGATCGCGTTGACGATCAGATGCGCGCCTGGCGCGACCTGCAGGGACAGGAGCGCGTCTGGCATACGCGGGATGCCATTCTGCTGTGCGTGGGGCACGGCAGCGGCAATGAAAAACTGGTCCGCACCGCCGCGCGCCTGGCGGCCAAATTTGGCAGCGTCTGGCATGCGGTGTATGTCGAAACACCGCAGCTGCACGCTCTGCCCGAAAATCAGCGCCGCGCGATCCTGAGCTCGCTGCGCCTGGCGCAGGAGCTGGGTGCCGAAACCGCTACCCTTTCCGATCCGCAGGAAGATAAGGCCATTCTGCGCTACGCGCGGGAGCATAACCTGGGGAAAATTGTCATTGGCCGCCGCCAGCATCGCCGCTGGTTTAGCCGCGAATCCTTTGCCGACAAGCTGGCCCGCCGCGCGCCGGATCTGGACCTGGTGATCGTGGCGCTGGATGATAAACCTGCTCCCCTCCCCAGCCGCGCGCCGGACAGCCGGGCCTTCAGCGATAAATGGCGCATTCAGCTCCGCGGCTGTTTTGTCGCCGTCGTGCTCTGCGCCCTGATCACTATAATCGCCAGCAAATGGCTGATTGCCTTCGACGCGGCCAACCTGGTGATGATCTACCTGCTGGGCGTGGTAGTGGTGGCGCTCTTTTACGGACGCTGGCCGTCGGTACTGGCGACGGTTATTAACGTCATCAGCTTCGATCTGTTCTTTATTGCCCCCCGCGGGACGCTCGCCGTCTCGGACGTACAGTACATCCTCACCTTCGCCGTGATGCTTACCGTCGGGCTGGTGATCGGGAACTTAACGGCTGGCGTGCGCTACCAGGCGCGTATCGCCCGCTATCGCGAACAGCGCACGCGGCATCTTTATGAGATGTCGAAATCGCTGGCGGTAGGCCGCACGCCGCTGGATATTGTGCAGACCAGCGAGCAGTTTATTCGCTCGACCTTTCATGCCAGCAACCTGATTTTACTCCCGGACGATCACGGCAAGCTGCGCCCGCTGACGTCGGCCTCGGGCATGACGCCCTGGGACGAAGCCATCGCCCGCTGGAGCTTTGATAAAGGGCTACCGGCGGGTGCAGGGACCGACACCCTGCCCGGCGTGCCCTATCAAATTCTGCCCCTGCGCAGCGCCGATAAAAACCTGGGGCTGGTTATCGTGGAGCCCTCCAATCTGCGCCAGCTGATGATCCCCGAACAGCAGCGACTGCTGGAGACCTTTACGCTGCTGGTTGCCAGCGCGCTGGAACGGCTGGCCCTCACCGCCAGCGAAGAGCAGGCCCGGCTGGCAAGCGAGCGCGAAAGCATCCGTAACTCGCTCCTGGCGGCGCTATCACATGACCTGCGCACACCTCTTACCGTCCTGTTTGGCCAGTCGGAAATCCTGACGCTGGACCTGGCAGCGGAAGGTTCAAAACACGCCATGCAGGCCAGCGAAATCCGTCAGCACGTGCTCAATACCACGCGCCTGGTGAATAACCTGCTCGATATGGCGCGGATCCAGTCGGGCGGTTTTAACCTCAAAAAAGAGTGGCTCACGCTTGAAGAGGTGGTGGGCAGCGCGCTGAAAATGCTCGAACCCGGCCTCGGTGGGCGGCATATTGCGCTGAACATGCCCGAGCCCCTGACGTTAATTCACGTCGACGGTCCGCTGTTTGAACGAGTGTTGATTAACCTGCTGGAAAACGCCGGCAAATATGCAGGTGCCAGCGCCCGGATTGGGGTGGATGCGACGGTGGACGACGACACGCTTCGTCTTGACGTCTGGGATACCGGACCGGGCATTCCTGCCGGACAGGAGATGGCTATTTTCGAAAAATTCGCACGCGGCAATAAGGAGTCTGCCATCCCGGGCGTGGGGCTGGGGCTGGCGATTTGTCAGGCAATAATTGATGTTCATGGCGGAACCATTTTCGCGGAGAATCGTCCGGAAGGCGGCGCGCGTTTTTGTGTTACACTTCCTCTGGAAACCCCGCCGGAACTGAATGAATTACCAGAGGATTTGTGATCAACGTTCTGATTGTTGAAGATGAGATCGCCATTAGCCGGTTTCTGCGCGCAGCGCTGGAAGGCGATGGTCTGCGCGTTCATGATGCGGGTACGCTTCAGCGGGGGTTAATTGAAGCCGCAACCCGCAAGCCGGACCTGGTGATCCTCGATCTTGGCCTGCCGGACGGTGACGGCATCGATTTTATCCGCGAGGTACGTCAGTGGAGCCAGATGCCGATTCTGGTGCTCTCCGCCCGTACTGAAGAGACGGATAAAATCGCCGCGCTGGATGCCGGGGCGGACGACTATCTGATAAAACCTTTTGGTATCGGCGAGCTACAGGCTCGCCTGCGCGTGGCCCTGCGCCGCCACAGCGCAACCACGCCTGCTGACCCAACCTACACGTTTGGGGATATCCGGGTTGATCTGGCCGCGCGACGTATTGTGCGCGGTGAAGAAGAAATCCATCTCACGCCAATCGAGTTTCGCCTGCTCGCCGTGCTGCTTAATAATCACGGTAAAGTACTCACCCAGCGCCAGCTGTTAAGTCAGGTGTGGGGACCCAACGCGGTGGAGCATAGTCACTATTTACGCATATATATGGGACATCTTCGCCAGAAACTTGAAGTTGACCCCGCGCGCCCCCGTCATTTATTAACTGAAACCGGTATCGGTTATCGGTTTATGCTTTGAATAACTATTCAATTTATTTTTAAATAAAAACGAAACCTCTCAGAAAATATTTCACAAATATCCCAACCGTTATTTTTTTTGATTATTTACGCTCACATCAAACATTCACAACACAATCTATTAACGCGACACTAACAATTCAGAATTTTGATCTGCATTATTCATCAAAAACGACTAATTATTTCTGAAATGATCGGTTAATGGTGATCTGCTTCACGGTTAATCGCCTTTGCCTGGATAAAATGACCATGCTTTCAATTACTGAAAGGAAAATGAAACATGGAAAACAACAATCGCTTAATGCCCCATATAAGGCGGACAACGCATATTATGATGTTTGCCCACCGAAACTGCTTTGACTTTCATCTCTTTAATGCCCGGTAGTCCTTCGACTTCTGGCGCACTCGCTTACAGGTTATCCTGAAAAACCTTAGCTTACAGGCAATTGCCTGTGAACTCGTGCGCTCATTCATCTTGATTCAGACTCATCCGCACCGGGCGGACTGAATTTCAATCATCAAAAAAGCAATTCACTGATTTTAATCAGCGGCTACCCATTGCTTTTTTTCCGGAAAATTATCGATTTCTTTCTTGCAAGAAATCGAGGGACGCTTATTACCTAAAATAAAGAGAGAAAGATGAAAAATTTAAAAATCGCAGCCAGCCGTGCATGTCCGGACTGCTTTACTACCCAGCGTGAAGTGGTGGATGTCCGCGCTTCTGATTATATTGATGTTGCCGCCATTGTTCTGGCGGTCACGGATATTGCCAGCGGTATCCTGGAAGAAATAGAAGCTACCGGTTTTGGCATTCCCGTATTTGTGGCGACGCACAAAGAAGAGATCATCCCGGCAGATTATTTATCGCGCATTCACGGCGTATTTGAGCATTCAGACACCAGCAAAGACTTTTATGGACGCCAGCTGGAAGCGGCCGCGCAGAAGTATGAAACCCAGCTGCGCCCGCCGTTTTTCCGCGCCCTTGTCGACTACGTGAAGCAGGGCAACAGCGCGTTTGACTGCCCGGGGCATCAGGGCGGGCAGTTTTTCCGCCGTCATCCTGCCGGCAATCAGTTTGTCGATTTCTTTGGCGAGACGTTATTCCGCTCCGATCTGTGCAACGCCGACGTGGCGATGGGGGATCTGCTGATCCACGAAGGCGCACCGTGCATTGCCCAGCAGCATGCGGCAAAAGTCTTTAACGCCGATAAGACCTACTTCGTGCTGAATGGCACCTCGTCGTCCAACAAAGTGGTGCTTAACGCCCTGCTCACACCAGGCGACCTGGTGCTGTTTGACCGTAATAACCACAAGTCTAACCACCACGGTGCCCTCCTTCAGGCTGGGGCAACGCCGGTCTATCTGGAAACCGCGCGCAACCCGTACGGCTTTATCGGCGGCATTGACGCGCACTGCTTTGAGGAGAGCTACCTGCGTGAACGGGTGGCAGAGGTGGCGCCTGGCCGTGCACGCGATGCGCGTCCGTTCCGCCTGGCGGTGATCCAGCTGGGCACCTACGATGGCACCATCTACAACGCCCGTCAGGTGGTGGATAAGATTGGGCACCTGTGCGACTACATCCTGTTTGACTCGGCCTGGGTGGGTTACGAGCAGTTTATTCCGATGATGGCCGACTGCTCGCCGCTGCTGCTGGAGCTGAACGAAAACGATCCGGGGATTCTGGTCACCCAGTCCGTGCATAAACAGCAGGCTGGCTTCTCGCAGACCTCGCAAATTCACAAGAAGGACAGCCACATCAAAGGCCAGCAGCGCTATGTCCCACATAAGCGGCTCAACAATGCCTTTATGATGCACGCCTCCACCAGCCCGTTTTATCCGCTGTTTGCCGCGCTGGACATTAACGCCCGCATGCATGAGGGGCAAAGCGGCCGCAACATGTGGATGGACTGCGTGGTGACGGGCATTGAGGCGCGCAAGCTGATCCTGGAGAACTGCCGATTTATTCGTCCATTTGTGCCCGAGACGGTGGATGGCCGCGCGTGGGAAAGCTGGGACACGGCAGAGATTGCAACCGATCTGCGCTTCTTCCATTTCGTACCGGGTGAACGCTGGCACGCTTTTGATGGCTACGCTGAGCATCAGTATTTTATCGACCCGTGCAAGCTCCTCCTGACTACGCCGGGCATTAACGCCCGCACCGGGGAGTATGACGACTTCGGCGTGCCCGCCACCATTCTCGCCAACTTCCTGCGTGAAAACGGCATCGTGCCGGAAAAATGCGATCTCAACTCGATCCTGTTCCTGCTCACCCCTGCGGAGGACATGGGCAAGCTGCAGCAGCTGGTCGCCCAGCTGGTGCGCTTCGAAAAACTGCTTGAGAGCGATGTGCCGCTGAAAGACGTCCTGCCCTCCCTCTACAAACAGCATCCGGAACGTTACGCGGGTTACACCCTGCGCCAGATCTGCCAGGAGATGCACGACCTGTACGTCCGTCACAACATGAAGCAGCTGCAAAAAGAGATGTTCCGCAAGTCTCACTTCCCGCGCGTGATGATGAACCCGCAAGAGGCGAACTACGCCTACCTGCGCGGTGAGGTCGAGCTGGTCTCCCTGCGCGACGCGGAAGGCCGCATCGCCGCCGAAGGCGCTCTCCCTTACCCACCGGGGGTACTGTGCGTGGTTCCAGGGGAAGTCTGGGGCGGTTCCGTGCTGCGCTACTTTGCCGCGCTGGAAGAAGGCATCAACCTGCTGCCGGGCTTCGCGCCGGAGCTGCAGGGCGTGTACGTCGAGGAGTGTGACGGTCGCAAACAGGTTCGCTGCTACGTCATCAAACAATCCGCTGCTCAGCCAACGCTGCTGAAAGGAGAAAAATTATGAGCAAGTCCAATAAGATGGGCGTGGTGCAGCTGACTATCCTCACCATGGTTAACATGATGGGCTCCGGGATTATCATGCTGCCCACCAAGCTTGCCGAGGTGGGGACCATCTCGATCATCTCCTGGCTGGTGACGGCTGTCGGATCGATGGCGCTGGCGTGGGCGTTTGCCAAGTGCGGGATGTTCAGCCGCAAGTCAGGCGGCATGGGCGGCTATGCCGAGTACGCCTTCGGCAAGTCCGGCAACTTTATGGCGAACTATACCTATGGGGTGTCGCTGCTGATCGCCAACGTGGCGATTGCCATCTCCGCCGTGGGCTACGGTACGGAGCTGTTTGGCGCGACGCTCAGCCCGGTGCAAATTGGGCTGGCAACCATCGGCGTGCTGTGGATCTGTACCGTCGCCAACTTTGGCGGCGCGCGCATCACCGGACAGCTCAGCAGCATTACCGTCTGGGGCGTGATCATCCCGGTGGTCGGCCTGTGCATCATCGGCTGGTTCTGGTTTAGCCCGACGCTGTACGCCAACTCCTGGAACCCGCACCATGTGCCGTTCTTCACCGCCGTGGGCTCGTCTATCGCCATGACGCTCTGGGCTTTCCTGGGCCTGGAATCCGCCTGCGCAAATGCGGAAGTGGTGGAAAATCCGGAGAAGAACGTGCCGATTGCGGTTCTCGGCGGGACGCTGGGCGCGGCGGTGATCTATATCGTTTCAACCAACGTGATAGCGGGGATCGTGCCAAACATGGATCTGGCTAACTCCACGGCACCGTTCGGACTGGCCTTTGCGCAGATGTTCACCCCGGAAGTCGGGAAAGTGATCATGGGGTTGATGGTGATGTCCTGCTGCGGATCGCTGCTTGGCTGGCAGTTCACCATTGCACAGGTTTTTAAATCTTCGGCAGATGAAGGCTATTTCCCGAAAATCTTCTCCCGCGTGACCAAAGCCGATGCGCCGGTGCAGGGTATGCTGGCAATTGTCATCTTCCAGAGCGGATTATCGCTAATGACCATCAGCCCGTCGCTGAACAACCAGTTCAACGTGCTGGTCAACCTGGCGGTGGTGACGAACATCATCCCGTATATTCTGTCGATGGCGGCGCTGGCGATCATTCAGAAGGTGGCGAAGGTGGATCCGCACAAAGCGCGAGTAGCGAATATCGTGGCGCTGGTTGGGGCGATATACAGCTTCTATGCGCTCTACTCGTCCGGACAGGAGGCGATGCTGTACGGGGCGATAGTGACCTTTATGGGCTGGACGCTGTACGGTCTGGTGTCGCCGAGATTTGAATTGAAGAACAAACACAGTTAGGTAAAAGCAAAACGGCAACCCTGAGGTTGCCGTTTTTAGTGTTTTCTCCCTCTCCCCGCGGGAGAGGGCCGGGGTGAGGGCATCAGCCCGCACCAGAACACGACTTATGCGTTTTTCAGCACTTCGCTGACAATCTCTACCGCTTCTTTCTCAATCTGCTGGCGATGCTCAGCGCCGAGGAAGCTTTCGCAATAGATCTTGTACGCATCTTCCGTACCGGACGGACGCGCGGCGAACCAGCCATTTTCGGTCATCACTTTCAGGCCGCCGATAGACGCACCGTTACCCGGTGCCGCCGTCAGACGCGCGGTGATCGGATCGCCTGCCAGGGTGCTTGCGCTGACCATCTCCGGAGAGAGTTTGGACAAAGCCGCTTTTTGCGCAGAGGTCGCGCCAGCCTGAATACGGTTATAGCTTGGTGCACCAAAGCGTGCAGCCAGCTCGTTGTAGTGTTCCTGCGGATTCTTGCCGGTAACCGCGGTAATCTCCGCCGCCAGCAGGCACATGATGATGCCGTCTTTATCGGTTGACCACGGGGTGCCGTCGAAACGCAGGAAGGACGCGCCTGCGCTCTCTTCGCCGCCGAAGCCAAAGCTGCCGTCGTGCAGACCGTCAACGAACCACTTGAAGCCCACCGGCACTTCCACCAGCTTGCGGCCCAGCGCGTCCACCACGCGGTCGATCATCGCAGAAGAGACCAGCGTTTTACCGACAGCCACCTCTTTGCCCCACTGCGGACGGTGCTGGAACAGGTAGTTGATCGCAACAGCCAGATAGTGGTTCGGGTTCATCAGCCCGGCAGGGGTGACGATGCCGTGACGGTCATAGTCCGGGTCGTTAGCAAACGCCAGGTCGAATTTATCGCGCAGCGCCAGCAGGCCCGCCATCGCGCATTCGGAGGAGCAGTCCATACGGATCGCGCCGTCTTTGTCCAGGTGCATAAAGCGGAAGGTCTGATCGACGTGATCGTTCACGATGGTCAGATCCAGCTTGTAGTGCTCGGCGATGCGCTTCCAGTACTCAATACCGGAGCCGCCCAGCGGATCCACGCCCAGCTTCAGGCCAGCTTTCTGAATCGCCGCCATATCGACGATATCCGCCAGCCCTTCCACAAACGGCTGAACCAGATCCTGCTCTTTCACGTGGCCGGAGGCCATCGCCTCATCAAGAGAAATACGTTTAACGCCTTTCAGACCGTCGGCCAGCAGCGCGTTTGCACGATCTTCCACCACTTTGGTGACGTTAGTGTCAGCCGGGCCGCCGTTAGGCGGGTTGTATTTGATACCACCGTCTTCCGGCGGGTTGTGGGATGGCGTGATGACGATACCGTCAGCCTGCGCGCCACCTTTTTGGTTGTGCACAAGGATCGCGTTTGATACCGCCGGTGTTGGAGTAAACCCATTGTTCTCCTGAACAATCACGTCCACACCGTTCGCCGCCAGCACTTCCAGCACGGAAATAAACGCCGGTTCAGACAGCGCATGGGTATCTTTGCCCACGTAGCACGGACCGGTAACGCCGTTTTTAGCGCGCTCTTCCGCAATGGCCTGAGCAATGGCCAGAATGTGCGGTTCGTTAAAGCTGTGGCGCGCCGCGCTGCCGCGGTGACCAGATGTACCAAACTTCACTGCGTGTTCTGCGTTGCCCACGACCGGTTTCAGCACGTAATACTGCGCGGTCAGCTGAGCGACGTTAATCAAATCGCTTTGTTGTGCAGGTTGGCCTGCACGGCTGTGATTTGCCATTACCGGGTCCTTATGATGCAAGGGTTAAATTGTACCGCAAACCTTTTCAATCAATTCCGCCGGGAACTGCATGGACTGCATGATGTGTTCAATCATGCTGCACTTGCGGCCCGTATTGGTATTGGTGATCACCCAGTACGGAGTGCCAGGGACATGTTTAGGTTTGGTTTGATTGCCATTTTGCAGCAGCGTCTGCTCGTCGCCCGCGAAATAGACGCGGGTACGGCCGTGCAGCGACTCGGTCGCTTCAGCAAACGCTTTGTTATCCAGGGAGTAAAGTGTAGACAGCACCAGCATAAAACGGTTAACCGCCTTTTTCTGCTCCGCATATTCGTCGGAGAGCAGCAGTTCGCGCATCGCGCGCACTTTATCTTTCACCGGCGTCACGGCAGGTTTTGCTTGTGCAGCAACGCTCGGCTGAGACACGACATCTTTGGTAACTGGGGTGGCAGGCTGTGAAGCGGCGGAAATTTTAAGCATGCGCCGTAAAATGTCGGACGCGCTCTCCCCGATATGCCGCGTCTGGCTGGCAATATACTGATAGAGTTCGTCATCAACTTCGATTGTTTTCATCTTAATCCAGTGCGATATCTTATCTGAATACAAGTCATTGGGATTATAAGGTCAAATCCCAACAGCGGATAGCGTCAAACCAGGTTGGCGGCAAAAGTCAGATTAAACTGGAACCTTGCAGCCGGGCGGCAGAATGGTCAACATGATACCCTAACCTGACATACGTAAAAAAAGAACTTTGCCATGAAATTGAATACCCGAGCGCAAACTGCACAATCGCCGAACAATAATTCCCCCATCGTGCTGGTTCATGGACTTTTTGGCAGCCTGGATAACCTGGGCGTGCTGGCCCGCGATTTGGTTACCGATCACAATATTTTGCAGGTCGATATGCGCAACCACGGGCTTTCCGGCCGCTCAGACGAAATGACTTATGCGGCAATGGCGCAGGATCTGCTGGATACGCTGGACGCGCACAACCTGCAGAAGGTGACCCTCATCGGGCATTCAATGGGCGGTAAAGCGGTTATGGCGCTCACCGCGCTGGCGCCAGAGCGAATTTCCGGGCTTGTCGTGATTGACGTTGCGCCTGTGGATTACGACGTTCGCCGTCACGATGAGATTTTCGCGGCGATCAATGCCGTAACCGAAGCTGGCGTTTCCACTCGTCAGCAGGCGGCAGCGGTTATGCGTGAGCATCTTGATGAAGAAGGCGTGGTGCAGTTCCTTTTGAAGTCGTTTGTTGACGGGCAGTGGCGGTTTAACGTGCCGGTGCTGTGGGACCAGTACAACCACATTGTGGGCTGGGAAACCGTTCCCGCCTGGCCGCACCCTGCCCTCTTTATTCGCGGCGGTAACTCTCCTTATATTACCGACGCGTACCGGGACACGCTGCTGGCACAATTCCCGCAGGCGCGCGCCCACGTCATTGCCGGTGCCGGACACTGGGTGCATGCGGAAAAACCGGATGCTGTACTGCGCGCCATTCGCCGCTATCTCGCTGATACTGCAAATTGATTAAAAAGAGAGCGACTGGAAGATGACGGGCTTCCAGTCGTTGGCGTGCCGTTTTTGGTGATGTATGATGGCGCGCTTATCGCCCGGGCTTTAGCAGGGCGGCGTGTTTCCCCCGAAGTCTCATAATCATGGCCAAAGAACAAACGGACCGTACGACACTAGATCTGTTCGCGAATGAGCGTCGACCGGGACGACCGAAAACGAATCCGCTTTCGCGCGATGAACAGCTGCGTATCAATAAACGCAATCAGCTTAAACGCGATAAAAATCGTGGGCTTAAGCGTGTCGAACTGAAGCTCAACGCCGACGCGGTCGATGCGCTTAACGAGCTGGCAGAGGCGCGTAATATCAGCCGCAGCGAGCTTATTGAAGAGATGCTCATCGCCCAACTTGAGACGCTGCGCAGCCAGGCATAAGTCTGAAAAACCCCTTTATCGCCCTTTTCATGTAGCACAGAGTGCAGTCCTGCGCGATAGCGGTTTCCGCAGGGTTGCCAGTTCTGCTATTATTGCCCTTATCCGTGGCCGAATTGCGCCACCATACCATTAAGTTTCAAGAGGTTATTTTACTCATGGCAATCATCGGCATTTTCTTCGGCAGTGATACCGGCAATACCGAAAATATCGCAAAAAACATTCAGAAACAGCTCGGTAAAGACGTTGCTGATGTGCATGACATCGCCAAGAGCAGCAAAGAAGATCTCGAGGGCTATGACATTCTGCTGCTGGGTATTCCAACCTGGTACTATGGTGAAGCCCAGTGCGACTGGGACGATTTCTTCCCGACGCTGGAAGAGGTGGACTTCAACGGCAAGCTGGTTGCCCTGTTCGGTTGTGGCGATCAGGAAGATTACGCCGAGTACTTCTGTGATGCGCTGGGGACGATTCGCGACATCATTGAGCCTAATGGCGCGGTTATTGTGGGCCACTGGCCGACTGCCGGTTACCACTTCGAAGCCTCTAAAGGCCTGGCCGATGACGATCATTTTGTCGGACTTGCCATTGACGAAGACCGTCAGCCAGAACTGACCGCAGAGCGTGTAGAGAAGTGGGTTAAGCAGATCCGCGAAGAACTGCATCTGGACGATATTCTCAACGCCTGATTTTTTACGGCGCAACGCGGGTTGCGCCCCTTTTCCAGGTAAAACCGATTAAATTAATTGCTACAAACTTTTAACTTTTTCGCCCATACCTGTACAATGTCTCCCTGGCAAAACGTGGTTTCCATTGAGCAAGTTTGTAGGTGATACCACGTTTTTATAAGCATACTTTGCCTGAGACTTGCAGTTTTCATTTAGGCATGGCAGTTCTATAATGAGACGCATTATCCCAGGTGCATTTTCTGTCACTTCCCAGAGAAGTGAATCGTTTAGCAACAGGACAGATTCCGCATGACTGACAACAATACCGCATTAAAGAAGGCTGGCCTGAAAGTAACGCTTCCTCGGTTAAAAATCCTGGAAGTGCTTCAGGGTCCAGACAATCACCATGTCAGTGCGGAAGACCTTTATAAACGTCTTATCGACATGGGTGAAGAGATTGGACTGGCCACCGTATATCGCGTGCTGAACCAGTTTGATGACGCGGGCATTGTTACCCGTCATAATTTCGAAGGCGGTAAATCTGTATTCGAACTGACCCAGCAGCATCACCACGATCACCTGATCTGCCTCGATTGCGGCAAGGTCATTGAATTTAGCGATGATTCCATCGAAGCGCGTCAGCGTGAAATCGCAGCTCGTCATGGCATTCGCCTGACCAACCACAGCCTGTACCTTTACGGTCACTGCGCTGAAGGGGATTGCCGCGAGAATGAACACGCTCACGACACAAAATAAGTTAGCGTTCATACTCTGAGCCAGCCGTAAGGTTGGCTTTTTTTTGCCAGAAAAAAGCCCGGTAAGCAAAGTGCCACCGGGCGGAGATCAACTCATTTGTTGTTATTGCGTATCTCGTTCCAGATTTTATCGCAACGCTTCGCCACTTCCTGATCGTTACCGGTTTTACGTGCCTGGATGCAGGCCTGATAATCCATCACGCGAACATTCTCCTGCGTCGCGAACGCCTCATGCGCTTTCTCTTTCTTTAACACATTTAGCACGCTCTGGCAGGCTTCAATCTTCTCAGGCGATCCTTCCGCGGTATTAATACAGGCGCTATACGCCTCCTTCAGACGGGCGTCCTCTTTCGGCGCCTGAGTCTGAACACACGCCACCAGCCCTGATGCCATCAGCGCGACGATTACGATTTTTTTCATCATGTGCAGTCTCCAGACCGGCGGGACTCAGCCCGCCGGTGTGCTCATCAGAAGATGGTGAATGGGGCGATAACCATGAATTTGACGTCACGTTCATCCTGGAAGATGTTGCCGTAACCGCCCGCATAGCTTGGGATATCGGAGTGGTTGTCATACTGCGTAAAGTGCAGCTTGAACATCGTGCCTTTCGCGCGGCCATCCTGCAGGGTGTAGATAGCATCCAGGCTGTAGGAGGACTCTTTCAGGCGATAGTTTGGATCGTAGTACGCATCCGGCGTCGCCATGTCTGCTGGTTTTGCATCCCAGGCGTAAGCGTAAGAAGCGCCCACCGCCCAGCCCGGCAGGTTCCAGTTTTTCAGGTCATACATGGCGCCGAAGAAGACCGCTTTCTCGCCGTCGGCGTTGAAGTCTGAGCGGTTATCCCACCAGATATCCAGACGACCGTTGGATGAGGCATAGGTCGGCGTCATACGCTGCAGGAAGTAGCCCTGCTGCCCTTCCGCCTTCACCCACGTGCCTTCCAGACGCAAATCAACCTGACCGACCTTGTAGCCGAAGGTTAACGCCTGCAGCCACGCGGTGCCGTTATAAATGTCATTTACGCTTCCATCGCTGACCTTATCGCGCGTACCGTAGAACTGGTAGCTGGTGCTCAGCGGACTACCGGCGATATCAAATTTGTAGCTGGCTTTAGCAAAATACTGATCGATATAGCCTTCCGCCTGACCAAATGCGGCTTCCAGAACCAGATCGTTTTTGAAATCGTACTTCGCACCCAGCGAGTGGAGGTAATCGACTTTGGTTTTCTTATCGTTCTGGTAGAACTTGTCCATCTCAATGTGCCACGGCGCTTTGTACTCGTTGGTCCACATATAGGAGAAGCTCAACGCACCTGCATCACCATAGTCAAAGTTAGCCCCGGCTTCTGCCCCCTGATAGGTACCAGGCATAAAGCTCCAGTGCGGCGCTAACAGCGTCTGGCCGGTTGGCTGAATATAGCCCCCACGCGCCCATACCGGGCCGTATTTGAATTTCGCTGCGGCCTTATAAAGGCTGATACCGCTTTTATCCCCTGACCAGTCTTCGTCATAGGCTTTATTGCTGGAGGAGAAGGCAATTTCGTTCGGGTGGCCGCTGTCGCCATTTTCAGCCATTTCAATCGCCGTAAACGCGGCAATATCCAGACCGAACATATCGGCGGCGTAGCCTGACTGGAAGTCCAGGTTGGCGTTCCAGGTGGAGTGAGAGAGGTTGGTTTTGTATTTATCTTCTGTGACATCTTTACGGTCACGTTCACGCTGCCAGTAATAAATACCGCCAGTGAGGGTAGAATCTTCGATGAAACCTGCTGCTTTTGCCTCTGGTGTCACCACCAGGCCCGACATTGCTGTCACACCGGCAATAGCCAGCGCCAGCGCACTACGTTTGCCACTGAACGTACGCATAGATTATTCCTCTTTGACGAATTAAAACGCCTTAAACGGCGAAAATATAAAAGACCAAAAGGCCAGGGGTAGTTATAAATACCCTCGAATTAACTACCGTCTTTAGGTTATTTTTCGCGACGCGAATTATCAATGCTTTTCAGTGGGCAAAAGTCAGGATTATGACGAAGTGCACATAATTGGTAGTGCTTTGTAACATTTGACCGAATGCGAGGTGTGGCGGGAGTAGAGCAGGTAATTTCGGCGTATTAGATCGTAATAAAACCCGTATTTGTCTTAATTCTCTTTTATCTGAAACAGACAAACTTTTTTTAGAAAAATAAGTAGCACCGCATTGACCAAAAATTTTAGCTGGCCTAATTACGGGCCTACTTTAACGATATGATCATTAAATAAAAAAACGCCGCTATAAGCGGCGTTTGTTTCTCATTGACCAGTGCAGCGTTATTATTCGCCGATCTTGGTCCAGGTATCACGCAGACCTACGGTACGGTTAAATACCGGTTTTTCTGCCGTGCTATAACGGCTGTCCAGGCAGAAGTAACCTTCACGCTCGAACTGGAACGCTTTGCCCGCTTCAGCGGCTTTCAGCGATGGCTCCGCATAACCTTGCTTGATCACCAGAGATTCCGGGTTGATGGTCGCCAGGAAGTCTTCAGCCGCACCCGGGTTAGGCACGCTAAACAGACGATCGTACAGACGAATTTCTACCGGCAGCGCGTGGGAAGCGCTCACCCAGTGGATCACGCCTTTCACCTTGCGACCGTCTGCCGGATCTTTGCTCAGCGTCTCAGCATCGTACGAACAGAAGATGGTGGTAATGTTACCTTCAGCATCTTTCTCTACGCGCTCGGCTTTGATGACGTAGGCGTTACGCAGACGAACTTCTTTACCCAACACCAGACGCTTGTACTGCTTATTGGCTTCTTCACGGAAGTCAGCACGGTCGATCCAGATCTCACCGCTGAACGGCACGTCGCGGCTTCCCATTTCCGGTTTATTCGGATGGTTAGGCATAGAGACCAGCTCGCTTCCACCCTGCGGGTAATTTTCAATAACCAGTTTCACCGGATCGATAACAGCCATCGCGCGCGGGGCGTTTTCGTTAAGATCTTCACGAATGCAGGATTCCAGAGACGCCATTTCGATGGTGTTGTCCTGCTTGGTCACGCCGATACGTTTGCAGAACTCACGAATAGAAGCGGCAGTGTAACCACGACGACGCAGGCCGGAGATCGTCGGCATGCGCGGGTCGTCCCAACCTTCAACGTGCTTGTCGGTCACCAGCAGGTTCAGCTTACGCTTGGACATCACGGTGTATTCCAGATTCAGACGAGAGAACTCGTACTGACGCGGATGCACAGGAATGGTGATGTTATCCAGCACCCAGTCGTACAGACGACGGTTATCCTGGAACTCCAGCGTACACAGCGAGTGCGTAATCCCTTCCAGCGCATCGCTGATGCAGTGGGTGAAGTCGTACATCGGGTAGATGCACCACTTGTTGCCGGTCTGGTGGTGTTCTGCGAACTTAATGCGGTACAGCACCGGATCGCGCATCACGATAAACGGCGACGCCATATCGATTTTGGCACGCAGGCACGCTTTACCTTCTTCGAAGCCACCGGCACGCATTTTTTCAAACAGCGCCAGGTTCTCTTCCACGCTGCGATCGCGGAACGGGCTGTTTTTGCCTGGTGCAGTCAGCGTACCGCGATACTCGCGGATTTCGTCCGCAGACAGCTCGTCAACGTATGCCAGACCTTTGTTGATCAGCTCCACCGCGTAGGCATACAGCTGATCAAAATAGTCAGAGGAGTAGCAGATATCGCCAGACCAGTTGAAGCCCAGCCATTGCACGTCGTTTTTAATGGACTCAACGTATTCGATGTCTTCTTTTACTGGGTTGGTGTCATCGAAACGCAGGTTGCACTGCCCCTGGTAGTCTTGCGCAATGCCAAAGTTCAGGCAGATCGATTTCGCGTGACCAATGTGCAGGTAGCCGTTCGGCTCCGGCGGGAAACGCGTATGTACCGTGGTGTGCTTACCACTGGCCAGATCTTCATCGATGATCTGACGAATAAAGTTACTCGGGCGGGCTTCTGCCTCACTCATCGTGGATTCCTCAAAGCGTAAACAACGTATAACGGCGTATGATCTTATAAGCCGGACGTAGTGACAACCCTTAGTTACGGAAAATACGTATCAGATGAAAATAATGGGGGCGTTTGCTGCAAAAAAAAGCGGCGGAGGATATCCCCCGCCGCTTAAGGCATGACTCTACTCAGGAGCGATTACTTGCCTTTAATCTCATACAGCGGTGTCTGACCCGCAACCACCTGACCTTTCGCCTGGAGTACCAGACCGCTAAAGTCGTCGATGTTGCTGCACACGACCGGACTAATCATCGAGCGCGCGTTGGCGTTCAGGAAGTCCAGATCCATTTCCAGAATCGGCTGACCTGCCACCACTTCAGCCCCCTCTTCCACCAGGCGAGTAAAGCCCTGACCGTTCAGCGCTACGGTATCGATCCCCATATGGACAACGATCTCCGCGCCTTTTTCGGTTTCGAGGCAGAACGCGTGGTTGGTGTTGAAGATTTTCACGATGGTGCCTGCCGCCGGAGACACAACGGTTTTATCCGTTGGTTTCACCGCCACACCGTCACCAACCGCTTTGCTGGCGAAGGCTTCATCAGGCACCTGCTCAAGGTCAACCACGTCACCCGTTACCGGAGAGACCAGCGCGGCCACCGTCACGGCGTTCGGCACGGCCTGCGGCTTAGCAACTGGCGCAGCCGTCGACGCAGGTGCGCTGTCGGCTGATGCGGCTGCGACCGGGCCACGGGCAACCACTTTCTTCATTTCGTCGCCAATGGATTCCGCTTTGGCGCCTACGATAACCTGGATAGTTTGTTTGTTCAGTTTAACCACGCCCGATGCACCAAGGCGTTTACACATTGCGTCGCTTACGCGCGCCGAGTCACCCACCGTCAGACGCAGACGGGTGATACAGGCATCAATCGCTTTCAGGTTGTCAGTCCCACCGACGGCAGCGATATAGCTGGTCGCCAGCTGAGTCAGACCCTCTTCGGTATTGCTGTTGGCTTCGTTGGTGACCACTTCGTCTTTGGTATCTTCGCGGCCTGGTGTTTTGAGGTTAAACATACGAATAACCGCAGTGAACAGCACGAAGTAGATGACGAAGAAGACCAGACCCATTACCACCAGCATCCAGACGTTCTTGCTTGCCGCCGGCAGGTTGTACATCAACACGTAGTCGATCGCGCCTGCAGAGAAAGAGAAGCCAGCATGGATGCCCAGCAGGGTCGCCACAAACAGGCTGATACCGGTAAGCACCGCATGCATGAGGTACAGCACCGGCGCCAGGAACATGAACAGGAATTCCAGCGGCTCGGTTACACCGGTCAGGAACGCGGTAATCGCAACGGACAGCAGCATGCCGCCAACCATTGGGCGACGCGCTTTTGGCGCAGCCAGGTACATTGCCAGTGCAGCGCCCGGCAGACCAAACATCATGATTGGGAAGAAGCCAGACATGAACATACCCGCGGTGCCGTCGCCCGCGTAGAAGCGGTTGATGTCGCCGTGGAATACGGTGCCCGCAGCATTGGTGAACTCACCAATCTGGAACCAGGCGATGGTGTTCAGCACCTGATGCAGACCGGTTGGGATCAGCAGACGGTTGATAAAGCCAAAGATACCTGAGCCCACAGCACCTGCTGAAACAATCCACTCGCCGCCCGCATGAATAGCATGCTGCACCGGCGGCCAGACGTAGCCAAAGATAGCTGCCAGGATCAGACAGAAAAAGCCCGTCGCAATTGGCACAAAACGTTTACCGCCGAAGAAGCTCAGGAAGTCAGGCAGTTTGATACCCGCCCAGCGGTTGTACACGGCACCACCGACCAGACCGGTAATGATACCCGCCAGTACACCCATGTTGATTTCCGGGTTGATGGTTACCATCGCTTTCGTGAGGATGAAGTAACCTACCGCCCCTGCCAGTGCCGCAGCACCGGCGCTGTCTTTTGACCAGCTTGACGCCACGCCGATGGCGAAAATCAGCGCAAGGTTGTCAAAAATGGCGCCGCCTGCCTGGGCAATAAACGGCACGTTAAGAAGATCGGGTTGCCCAAATCGCAGCAGCAACGCTGCAACCGGTAGCACGGCGATAGGGAGCTGCAAAGCCCTACCGAGGCGCTGGAAAAAACCTAAAATATTCATCCTATTCCCCCTACGAGACCCATTATTAAGACTCGCGCATAAACTATGTTTTTATTGTGTCACGAACGATAGATACAGTTGATGATTCACTGGCAGTCTGAGTGTGTGAAAAATTAATTCGTATCGCAAATTAAACACCTATTTTTTGTGATTATTGTCACCAAATATCGTATTCCCTCCTCCCTTTCACTGGCTAACAGCCAAAACTTATTTTATCATTCAAAAAATCAAGACGGATTGATCCGGCCTGAAAGGTTCCAGGTTACGCTTTAGCATCAGGTTCCGATACCCATCCGCCCACTCTTCTACTTAAACTTTGAGGTGAACAATGAGACTGATTCCCCTGGCAACTGCTGAACAAGTCGGTAAATGGGCCGCTCGCCATATCGTTAACCGTATTAATGCCTTCAAGCCTACTGCCGATCGTCCTTTCGTTCTTGGCCTTCCAACCGGTGGTACCCCACTGACCGCGTACAAAGCGCTGGTTGAAATGCATAAAGCGGGCCAGGTTAGCTTTAAACACGTTGTGACCTTCAACATGGACGAATATGTCGGCCTGCCAAAGGAGCATCCTGAAAGCTACCATAGCTTCATGCACCGCAATTTCTTTGATCACGTTGATATCCCAGCTGAAAATATTAACCTGCTGAATGGTAATGCGCCTGATATTGACGCAGAATGCCGTCAGTACGAAGAAAAAATCCGTTCTTACGGTAAAATCCACCTGTTCATGGGTGGCGTGGGCAACGATGGTCATATCGCGTTTAACGAACCAGCCTCTTCTCTGGCTTCCCGTACCCGTATTAAAACGCTGACCCATGACACTCGCGTGGCAAACTCCCGCTTCTTTGACGGTGACGTGAACCAGGTTCCAAAATACGCCCTGACCGTTGGCGTAGGCACCCTGCTGGATGCCGAAGAGGTGATGATTCTGGTACTGGGCGGCGTGAAAGCGCAGGCGCTCCAGGCAGCCGTTGAAGGCAACGTTAACCACATGTGGACCATCAGCTGCCTGCAGCTGCATCCAAAATCAGTCATCGTCTGCGACGAACCGTCCACCATGGAACTGAAGGTGAAAACGCTGAAATACTTCAACGAGTTAGAAGCTGAGAACATCAAAGGTCTGTAATTGAATAACCGCCTCTTCTGTCAGAGGCGGTCGCTTTTTTTAACCGGGGGTCGATATGTACGCTTTAACCCACGGTCGGATTTATACCGGCCATGAAATTCTGGATGACCATGCGATTGTTATCGCCAATGGCCTGATTGAACGTGTTTGCCCGCTGGCAGAACTGCCGCCGGAGATAGAACAGCGCTCACTCAATGGAGCAGTAATCTCCCCCGGTTTCATCGACGTACAGCTTAACGGCTGCGGCGGTGTGCAGTTCAATGACACCGCCGAGGCGGTGACGGTTGAAACGCTGGAAATCATGCAGAAAGCTAACGAGAAATCAGGCTGCACCAGCTATCTGCCGACGCTCATCACCAGCAGTGATGACCTGATGAAACAGGGTATCCGCGTGATGCGCGAATACCTGGCCAAACACCCGAACCAGGCGCTGGGTCTGCATCTGGAAGGGCCATGGCTGAACATAGTGAAAAAAGGCACGCATAACCCGGATTACGTGCGCAAGCCGGATGCTGAACTGGTCGACTACATGTGTGCCAATGCTGATGTGATCGCTAAAGTGACGCTGGCTCCTGAAATGACCGGTACTGAGGTCATCAGCAAACTGGCTGCCGCCGGGATTGTGGTTTCAGCAGGCCACTCAAACGCCACACTGAAAGAAGCCAAAGCGGGCTTCCGTGCCGGCATTACCTTTGCGACCCACCTTTACAACGCCATGCCGTATATTACCGGCCGTGAACCGGGTCTGGTCGGGGCGATTCTCGACGAACCAGACGTCTACTGCGGCATTATCGCTGATGGCATGCACGTTGATTACACCAACATTCGCAACGCCAAACGGCTGAAAGGTGACAAGCTCTGCCTGGTCACCGATGCCACCGCGCCAGCAGGTGCAAATATTGAGCAGTTCATTTTTGCTGGTAAAACAATATACTACCGCAATGGACTGTGTGTGGATGAAAACGGTACGCTGAGTGGCTCCTCTTTGACCATGATTGAAGGGGTGCGTAATCTGGTGGAGCATTGTGGGATTGCGCTTGATGAAGTCCTGCGTATGGCCACCCTTTATCCGGCTCGCGCCATCGGCGTGGATAAACAGCTCGGCGGAATTGCACCGGGTATGGTTGCAAACCTGACGGCATTCACACACGATTATAAAATTATTAAGACCATCGTTAATGGTAACGAGGTCGTCACTGAGTAAGTAAAAGTATGACACCAGGCGGACAAGCTCAAATCGGTAATGTCGATCTCGTTAAACAACTTAACAGTGCGGCGGTTTATCGCCTGATTGACCAACATGGTCCAATCTCGCGGATCCAGATAGCCGAACAAAGCCAGCTTGCTCCCGCCAGCGTGACAAAAATTACCCGCCAGCTCATTGAGCGCGGTTTGATCAAAGAAGTCGATCAGCAGGCCTCCACCGGGGGCCGCCGCGCCATCTCCATCATTACCGAAACCCGTAACTTTCAGGCTATTGGCGTCCGGCTTGGTCGTCATGACACCACGCTCACGCTGTACGATTTGAGCAGCAAAGCCATTGCGGAAGAGCACTACCCGCTGCCCGAGCGCACTCAGGAGACGCTGGAACACGCGCTGCTGAATACTATCGCGCACTTTATTGAAAGCTGTCAGCGCAAGATCCGCGAACTGATCGCCATCTCCGTCATTCTGCCTGGCCTGGTCGACCCGGAAAGCGGTGTGATCCGATACATGCCGCATATTCAGGTTGAGAACTGGGCGCTGGTCGACGCGCTGGAAAAACGCTTTAAGGTGACCTGCTTTGTCGGTCATGATATTCGATCTTTAGCGCTGGCTGAGCACTACTTTGGTGCGAGTCAGGACTGTGAAGACTCTATTCTGGTGCGCGTACACCGCGGTACGGGCGCAGGCATTATCTCCAATGGCCGTATTTTTATTGGTCGTAACGGTAACGTTGGCGAGATCGGCCACATCCAGGTTGAACCGCTCGGCGAACGCTGCCACTGCGGCAACTTCGGCTGCCTTGAAACCATCGCCGCCAACACGGCCATCGAGCAGCGCGTTCGCCACCTGCTTGAGCAGGGTTATCAAAGCCGCGTCACGCTGGACGATTGCAAGATAGGCACCATCTGCAAAGCCGCCAATAAAGGCGACGCGCTGGCCTGTGAGGTAATCGAGCAGGTAGGTCGCCATCTGGGGAAAACCATCGCCATCGCCATTAACCTGTTTAACCCGCAGAAAGTGGTGATCGCCGGAGAGATTGTTGAAGCGGAAAAGGTGCTGCTGCCCGCCATCGAAGGCTGTATCAACACCCAGGCGCTGAAAGCATTCCGACAGAACCTCCCGGTGGTTCGTTCGAAGCTTGACCATCGCTCGGCGATTGGCGCGTTTGCGCTGGTCAAGCGCGCCATGCTCAACGGGATCCTGCTCCAGCATTTGCTGGAATCCTGATCGGACCTTATAGTAACGCCTTCTTTTTTTGATGTCGGAATGTCCATGACCATTAAGAATGTAATTTGTGATATCGACGGCGTGCTGATGCACGACAACGTTGCCGTGCCGGGTGCTGCGGAGTTTCTTCACCGCATCATCGACAAAGGAATGCCACTGGTTCTACTCACGAACTACCCTTCCCAAACCGGTCAGGATCTGGCGAATCGCTTTGCCACCGCAGGCGTCGACGTGCCGGACAGCGTGTTTTATACCTCCGCAATGGCAACGGCGGATTTCCTGAAGCGTCAGGAAGGAAAAAAAGCCTACGTGGTCGGTGAAGGCGCGCTGATCCACGAGCTGTATAAAGCAGGCTTTACCATTACCGATGTGAACCCGGACTTTGTGATCGTGGGTGAAACGCGTTCCTTTAACTGGGAGATGATGCATAAAGCAGCCTACTTTGTCGCCAATGGTGCGCGTTTTATTGCCACCAACCCGGATACGCACGGCCGTGGTTTCTATCCGGCCTGCGGCGCGCTGTGCGCCGGTATTGAAAAAATCTCAGGCCGTAAGCCTTTTGTTGTCGGCAAACCGAGCCCGTGGATCATCCGCGCCGCGTTGAATACGATGCAGGCACACTCAGAAGAAACCGTCATTGTTGGCGACAACCTGCGCACCGATATTCTGGCTGGCTTCCAGGCAGGGCTTGAAACCATCCTGGTACTTTCTGGCGTCTCGCAGCTTGATGACATCGATACGATGCCCTTCCGACCAAGCTGGATTTACCCCTCTGTCGACGAAATCGACGTTATTTGATTCTGAACCACGTCCCAGGGCGTGGTTTTTCATTTTCAGCTTATACAAACAAAACACCATCTAACAAAAAACCCTTTTCATTGCATAATCATCAATAAAAGGATGTTTGACGTACTCTTTTTTCACTATTCAGCAATCACTATTGCACTTTTTCCGTTTTGGCCCGTAAAACCCTTGCGCCCCTCCCCCCTTTTGCGGCATTTTCATAAGCAAGCAACATCACAATGCAACAGGGTTAACGGAGAAGGTTATGTGTTCAATTTTTGGCGTACTGGATATTAAAACTGACGCGGGCGAACTGCGTAAAAAAGCACTCGAATTGTCCCGCCTGATGCGCCATCGCGGCCCGGACTGGTCAGGCGTTTACGCCAGCGACAAAGCGATTCTGGCTCACGAACGCCTGTCTATTGTTGACGTCAACGCCGGTGCACAGCCGCTGTATAACGAGAAAAAAACGCACGCGCTGGCTGTCAACGGTGAAATTTATAACCATCAGGCGCTGCGCGCCGAGTACGGCGACCGCTACGCCTTCCAGACCGGCTCTGACTGTGAAGTGATCCTGGCGCTGTATCAGGAGAAAGGTCCCGAGTTTCTCGACGACCTGCAGGGCATGTTTGCCTTCGCGCTGTACGACAGCGAAAAAGACGCTTACCTGATTGGCCGTGACCATATCGGTATTATCCCGCTGTACATGGGTCACGATGAACACGGCAACTTCTATGTCGCGTCCGAAATGAAAGCCCTGGTACCGGTCTGCCGCACCATCAAAGAGTTCCCGGCGGGCAGCTATCTGTGGAGTAAAGACGGTGAAATCCGTTCGTACTACCAGCGCGACTGGTTTGACTATGACGCGGTGAAAGACAACGTGACGGATAAAGCCGAGCTGCGTCAGGCGCTGGAAGATTCCGTGAAAAGCCACCTGATGTCAGACGTGCCTTACGGCGTACTGCTCTCCGGCGGTCTGGACTCCTCCGTGATCTCCGCGATCACCAAGAAATTCGCGGCTCGTCGCGTGGAAGATCAGGAGCGCTCCGAGGCCTGGTGGCCGCAGCTGCACTCCTTTGCCGTGGGCCTGGAAGGGGCACCGGATCTGAAAGCCGCGCAGGAAGTGGCAAACCACCTCGGCACCGTGCACCATGAAATTCACTTCACCGTGCAGGAAGGTCTGGATGCGATCCGCGATGTGATCTATCACATTGAAACCTATGACGTGACCACCATTCGCGCCTCCACGCCGATGTACCTGATGTCGCGTAAGATCAAGGCGATGGGCATCAAGATGGTGCTCTCCGGCGAAGGTTCTGACGAAGTGTTTGGCGGCTACCTGTACTTCCATAAAGCGCCAAACGCCAAAGAGCTGCATGAAGAGACCGTGCGTAAGCTGCAGGCGCTGCATATGTTCGACTGTGCCCGTGCCAACAAAGCGATGTCGGCCTGGGGCGTGGAAGCGCGCGTGCCGTTCCTGGATAAGAAATTCCTCGACGTGGCGATGCGCATCAACCCGCAGGATAAAATGTGCGGCAACGGCAAAATGGAAAAACATATCCTGCGTGAATGTTTTGAATCTTACCTGCCGGCGAGCGTGGCATGGCGTCAGAAAGAGCAGTTCTCTGATGGCGTTGGCTACAGCTGGATCGACACCCTGAAAGAGGTGGCGGCGAAGCAGATTTCTGACCAGCAGCTGGAAACCGCAAGCTTCCGCTTCCCGTACAACACGCCGGGCTCGAAAGAAGCGTACCTCTACCGTGAGATCTTTGAAGAACTGTTCCCGGTGCCGAGCGCTGCCGAGTGTGTTCCTGGCGGTCCGTCAGTGGCCTGTTCATCCGCGAAAGCCATTGAATGGGATGAATCTTTCAAGGCGATGAACGATCCATCGGGGCGTGCGGTAGGCGTTCACCAGTCCGCCTACAAATAATCACAACGATTTCAAACAGGCTCCTAAGGGGCCTGTTTTTTTTGCCTCACATTTCACCACCAAAAATCGATTAATAACCAATAATTGCCGAATATTCGGTCACGCTGTTCGCAACCTAACCAAACAGTCACATTCCGGCTATTTTCGTTGAAAAAGGTGTTGACGCTGCAAGGGTCTATACGCATAATGCGCCCCGCAACGCCGATAAGGTAACGCGAAAAAAAGATGGCTACGTAGCTCAGTTGGTTAGAGCACATCACTCATAATGATGGGGTCACAGGTTCGAATCCCGTCGTAGCCAC